>NZ_JAUSUL010000002.1:1093962-1458617 GCF_030814015.1 Amorphus orientalis | reverse complement strand
ATCGCACACCTCTCTTCAAGATCGAGGTGTCGGTATTGGGTTCCCATAGCGGCAACACCTTAGCAGGTTGTTGCACTTCGTTCGTGAGTTCAGGGAATCCAGGGCCAGGGATCGCAGCCCGTGAGTTTTCGGGCCTTGATCAGAGCATTCGTCGGGTGAGTGGCTACCGAGAGGCAGTTGAATGGGACCGCACAGTGCCAGTCCGCCTCAGCGCATGCCCAGGACGGCGGGCATCAGCACCGGGCCGTTGCCGCAGGAAATGCCCTTGGCGAAGCACAGGATCTTGCCCGAGGCCGCCGACGGGACGCCGTGTGAGGCGACGGTGGAAATCGCGAAGGGACCGACGATGAGGGCCGACAGGATCATCCCGGCCGAAAGGGTCTGAACGATGGTGCGGGTCATGGGTGCTCTCCGGTTCGTCAAGTCGTGCCGCGGCGTGCTTGCCGCTTGTCGAACGCGAAGATGGGGGATCGGCCGTGAACCGGACCTGAGTGGCGTTTTTAGCTGACGTTCAGGTTCCTTAATCCCGGGAAACCATAGGTGTCAGGCCCGGTGTGGGCCGCTTGCGACCGCGGGACACCTGCGGTCCGGGGAGGCGTAGGGGCGAACGGGGATCAGGCAGGAAACGGGCACTGAAGCAGGTCGAACCGCAGCCGGTGAAGAGACGCGGGTTCGGATCGCGCGTGCTCGCCGTCGGCGGAGACACGGCTTTCTCGCCGCGGCAGCAGGGCCGCAATCGGGAACAGGGCGGATGGATCCGGCGGGTCGCGCTACTTGCGCCGGGCCGCGATCATCTCCGCCCCGGTGCACTCGAGCCCGGTCATGCCGCAGGGCATGCGCTCGTTCAGCATCGTGGGCTCGCGGGTCAGTCGCGTAGCGCCGGCGAACACGACGGCGGGTCCGACGACGAACCCCGTCAGGATCGCCGCGGCGCAGATGGCCTGGACGAATGTACGCACCATGATGACGCCTCGCTGGGCTTTGCCGTGCCGCGCCGGTCCTCTTCGGAGCCTTGCTCGCGGCACTCACCCGTTTCCTGTTTCCCCGCAGCGTGGCAGCAATGTCTTAACGTCGGCTGAATCCCGTCGGCGAGCCTGCTCCGGGCTTGCATCGTCGGCGCATGGCGAAATCCCGGGCTTGACGGCGGCGGTCTTATCGCCCAAACGGAAGGCATGAAGACGACCGCCATCATCTGCGGAACCATTATTCTCAGCTAGCTCACGCTGGCTGTGGCCGTCTTCTTCTGCTCCAAAGGACAATCGGAAGAGATCGCGGACCCGGCCGGCGACGGAGGGAATTGCGCATGACGCGCGCGCCGACGCTTCAGCTCCACAACACGGCGACCCGCCGCAAGGAGCCGTTCGTGCCGATCGATCCGGATCACGTCCGCATCTATGTGTGCGGGCCGACGGTCTATGATCGCGCCCATATCGGCAACGCGCGGCCGCTGATCGTCTTCGACGTGATGTTCCGCCTGCTGCGGCATCTCTACGGCGACGATCACGTCACCTATGTCCGCAACGTCACCGACGTGGACGACAAGATCAACGCGCGCGCCGCCGAGCGCGGCATCTCGATCCGCGAGCTGACCGAAACGACGCTTGCCGATTTCCGCGCCGACGTCGCCGCTCTCGACTGCCTGCCGCCGACCCACGAGCCGCGCGCGACCGAGCACATCGACGACATGAAGGCGATGATCGACGGGCTGGTCGCCTCCGGCCATGCCTACGTGGCGGAGGGGCACGTCCTGTTCCACGTGCCCTCGCTCGAAGCGTACGGCCGCCTGTCCGGGCGCCCGATGGACGAGATGATCGCCGGGGCCCGGGTCGAGGTTGCGCCCTACAAGAAGGCGCCGGCCGACTTCGTGTTGTGGAAACCCTCCGGCGAGGGCGAGCCCGGCTGGCCGAGCCCGGCCGGGATCGAGGGGCAGGGCCGTCCCGGCTGGCACATCGAATGCTCCGCCATGGCCGACCGTTTCCTCTGGCAGGCCATGGAAGCCGACCTCAGCGACGACGCCCGCAAGCTGCCGCACCGCTTCGACATTCACGGCGGCGGCATCGACCTGGTCTTTCCCCACCACGAGAACGAGGTCGCCCAGACCTGCGCCTGCTTCTCCGTCGACCGGATGGCCTCGGTCTGGATGCACAACGGCTTCCTGCAGGTGGAAGGCGAGAAGATGTCGAAGTCGCTCGGCAACTTCATCACCATCCGGGACCTGTTGTCCGGCGAGCAGTTCGGCGGCCGGTCGTGGCCCGGCGCCGTACTCCGGCTCGCCATGCTGGGCACCGACTACCGCCAGCCGATCGACTGGACCGTGCGGGCGCTGGAGGAGGCGGAGGCGAACCTGCGGCGCTGGAAGCGGCGGATCGGCGACGACGCCGAGGGCCGCGAGCCCGACGCACAGGTCGTTGCGGCTCTGGCCGACGACCTGAACACGCCGAAGGCGATCGCCCGGCTGCACGAAATCGCCAAATCCATCGGCGATGACAGTCGCCGGGATCGCGCCGCGGCCGCCAACCTGTCCGCCTCGCTCCTGTTCCTGGGCTTCGATCTCGGGTTCGTGGAATCGGCGCAGGCCGCGCCGCCGGTCCCGGAGGCGGAGATCGCCGAGCTGATCGAGGCGCGGCTCGCCGCCCGCGCGGCAAAGGATTTCGGCGAGGCCGATCGCATCCGCGACGATCTCGTCGGACGCGGAATAACACTGAAGGACGGCAAGGATCCGGAAACCGGCAAGCCGACGACCACATGGGAGGTCGCCCGATGAGCGACAAAGAGACCCTTACCCTGTTCGACACCACCCTGCGCGACGGGGCCCAGACCCACGGCCTCAACTTCTCGCTCGAAGAGAAGATCGCCGTGGTGGATATCCTGGAAGAGCTCGGGGTCGATTACATCGAGGGCGGCTATCCCGGCGCCAATCCGACCGACACCGCGTTCTTCCAGAGCCCGCGCACGACCCGCGCCCGGTTCACCGCCTTCGGCATGACCAAGCGGGCCGGGCGGTCGGTCTCCAACGATCCGGGGCTCGCGGCGATCCTGCAGTCGGCCTCCGATTCCGTCTGCTTCGTGGCCAAGGCGTGGGACTATCACGTGCGTCTCGCCCTCGGCATCAGCCTGGAGGAGAACCTCGACGGCATCGCCGAATCCGTCGGTGCCGCGCTGGCGGCCGGCAAGGAAGCGCTGGTCGACTGCGAGCACTTCTTCGACGGCTATGCCGCCGATCCGGACTTCGCGCTGTCCTGCGTGGAGACGGCCTACCGGGCCGGCGCCCGCTGGGTGGTCCTGTGCGACACCAACGGCGGTACCATGCCGGAGACCATCGAGACGGTGGTGCGCACCGTCTGCGAGCGCGTGCCCGGCAGCCACATCGGCATCCACGCCCATGACGACACCGGCCACGCGGTCGCCAATTCGCTCGCCGCCGTGCGCGCCGGGGCGCGCCAGATCCAGGGCACGCTCAACGGCATCGGCGAGCGCTGCGGCAACGCCAACCTGATCACGCTGATCCCGACCCTGAAGCTGAAGGCACCCTACCGTGACATGTTCGAGGTCGGCGTCACCGACGACGCGCTCGCCGACATCACCGTGCTGTCGCGCCGCTTCGACGAGCTTCTGAACCGCGCGCCGGACGTGCACGCGCCCTATGTCGGGGCCGCCGCCTTCACCACCAAGGCCGGCATCCACGCCTCCGCCATCATGAAGGAGCCGGAGACCTACGAGCACATCCCGCCGGAGGTGGTCGGCAACCGCCGCCGTGTGCTGGTGTCCGATCAGGCCGGTAAGTCGAACCTTCTGTCCGAGCTTGCCCGCTTCGGCATCCAGGTGGACAGCAAAGACCCGCGGCTGGACCGTCTGCTCTCCGACATCAAGGAACGGGAAGCGGAAGGCTACGCCTACGAGGCGGCCGATGCATCGTTCGAGCTGATGGCGCGCCGGGTGCTCGGCACCGTGCCGACATTCTTCGACGTCCAGTCGTTCCGGGTGATGGTCGAGCGGCGCCACAACGCCATCGGCGACCTGGTCACCGTCTCCGAGGCGGTGGTGAAGATCGATGTCGGCGGCAAGACGGTGATGTCGGTCGCGGAAGGCAACGGTCCGGTGAACGCGCTGGACAACGCGCTGCGCAAGGATCTCGGTCCCTACCAGGATGCGATCGCCGATCTGGAACTGCTGGACTTCAAGGTCCGCATCCTCAACGGGTCCACCGCGGCGACCACGCGCGTGCTGATCGAAAGCGGCGATTCCGCCGGGCACCGCTGGTTCACGATCGGCGTCTCCCCCAACATCGTCGATGCCTCGTTCCAGGCGCTGACGGACTCCATCACCTACCGGCTGATGAAGCAGGGGGTGACGGACCACGGGCTGCAGGTCGCGGCGGAGTAACAACTACTGGCGGCTCCGCGGCTTCGTACCCATTTCTTGGCAGATCGTGTAGGATAGTGGGTATGAATACGGACAGCACCCTAGAGACAGCAGTCTTTCACGCGCTGCAATCGCCGCCGCCGTCGATCGTCGGACAGATCGACGTGTTCGGTTACGAAGGTGAGGCTCTCCTGCGTGATCTGTCCCGACGGTCGCGGATATATGCGGAACAAATGGATCAATGGATCCAAGAGGGAGAGCAGATAAAGGCCTCCTTGCGCGACTTGTACGCGGGCGGTCCAAATGTGACCCAAGATTTCAAGTTCTTTGAGAAGGCTGCGCAATCCCTTGAGACCGCAGCAGAACGCGACGCAGAAAAATATGCCGGCGTCATCCGCCGCCTATGGGGCGAGTTGGAGGCCGGCGGCCATCGATTTGAGAGCCATGCTCATCCGATCGGAGAATGTCTCGAATTGATCGAGAACACCACGGGCCGGGAGATCGATGCCACGCTCGAAATGGCTCTGTTTCTGCGCGCGTTGAACGCGGAATGTAAGCAGGACTCCGAAGAAGTCGCGTTCGAAATCACTCCCGAAGACACCGCAGCGACGGTGAAAGGAAAATTCGAGAGTGCTGCGTGAAGGTTCTGGTCACAAAGGCTTTCGCAAAAGCCTTGACCAGCCTGCCGCCTGACCGGCAACGCGGAATTCAGGATCGGCTTCGGATTTTTGTTTCCTCGCAAGAAGCGAACAGCTTACGATTTCGCCCATTCCAGGGACTTTCCGGATATTTCCTGATTAACGGCAAGGGTGGGGATCGGATCCTGCTGCGCCAGGAGGACGAGGACACCTTTACCGCCGTCGATGTCGGGCCTCATGACACCGTGCTCAGGCGCTGGAACCGGCGCAAGTAGGGTCGGTGTCGCTGCGAAATAAGATGTGTTTCCTTCGGCGCCGACCGCTCGCCGCTACAGCTTCTCGATCGTCGCGTCGTCGCCTTCGGGCTCGCTCCGTCGCGCCACTTCCGCGCGCAGGCGCGGCACGACCTCTCCGATCTCGTCACAGACCATGAAGGCGACATCCAGGCCCGGGCGGATGAAGGCCTCTTTCCGCATGTGATCGAGCAGGTGGACCAACGGATCCCAGAAGCGGTTGATGTTGGCCATCAGGATCGGCTTGCGGTGCTGGCCGAGCTGGGACCAGGTCATCATCTCCACGGCCTCCTCGAGGGTGCCGATGCCGCCGGGCAGTGCCACGAATGCGTCGGCGCGCTCGAACATGATGCGCTTGCGCTCGTGCATGTCGCCGGTGGTGATGAGCTCGGTCACCTCGTTCAGCATCACCTCCCGATCCTTCAGGAACTGGGGAATGACGCCGGTGACGCGCCCGCCGGACGACAGCACCGAGTGGGCGAGGGTGCCCATGAGGCCGACCGACCCGCCGCCATAGACGAGTTCGATGCCCTCCGACGCCAGCGCGCGCCCGAGATCGCGGGCGGCTGCTTCGTAGGAGGGGTCGATGCCGTGGCCGGAGCCGCAATAGACGCAGATACGTTTCATATTGGACATGAAGGTGCATGTGGCAGGCGCGCCGCAAGGCGTCAAGAAGAACGCACCCACCCCGCTCGCTGGTTGGCGCCCGCGGTTGTCCGGGGCTGAAATCGGCGCTATGAGCCCCCGAATCCGTGCGGAGAGCTTGCAATCAGTGCGCCTATTGCGTTCGCTGCAAGTCTAGCGTATCGGCCGATTCGAACCGGACGGTGACGCGGCTGATGGGGAGCCGGCGCACGGGGCCGCGCCGGGCTGACGCTGGAGAATGCAATGAGTTCAAGGGCAAGCGCCGGGGCAGTGCTGTTCGTGATCGCCGTGGGGGCGCTCGGCGCCTATTCGGCCTATCGGGACGGAGCCTTCGCGCCGTCGCCGGCCCAGCCGGACGCGACCGCATCGCAGGAGAGCGCCGCGGCGGAGCCCGCCGCCGAGGCCTCGGGTGGGACCGCCGCTTCATCGGCCGACGCAACCGCGGCCTCCACCGATCCCGCCCCGGGCTCCGGGTCGACGGATGAGGCGGCGACCGGGGCGGCCGATGCAACCGCCGGCGACGGGACGACCGCCGGGACACAGGCCGACACGGCCTCCGGACCGGATGCGACCGCACAGACCGCCGGCGGCCAGGCCGATCCGCAGCCGGACGGAAGCGCTTCGGGCAGCTCCACGTCATCGGAGCCGGCCAGTACTGCTTCGTCCTCCGCGCCCGCCGGGACGGCGTCTGGCGCATCGTCGTCCGGGCAGGGAGCGGAGACCGCGGCGGCCGGCCAGGACACCGGCACCGAAACGGTTGAGACCTTCGAACTCCAGACACCCACCTACGACATCGTCCGCATCGAGCCCTCGGGCGACGCGGTGATCGCCGGCAAAGCCAGCCCCGGCGCGACCATCGAATTGCGTGCGAACGGCGAGGTCATTGCGTCGACCACCGCGAACCAGGCCGGCGAATGGGTGATTGTGCTCGACAGGCCGCTCGCCCCCGGCACCTACGACATCGCGCTCCACAGTGATCACGAGGACGCCGACGCGCCGAAGGCGTCCGCCGACCGGCTGGCCGTCTCGATCCCCGAAAGCGGCAACGAGACGCCGCTTGTCGCGCTGTCGCGGCCGGATCAGCCGGTGGAGGTGTTGCAAAAGCCGGAGGCCCAGGTGGCCGGAAATGGCGTCGGCAATGACAGCGGCGGCTCTGCGTCGACCGCGGCGTCTGGCCGGCAGGTCGAAGGGCCGACGGACACTTCCGGTGCCGAGAGCCAGACCGCGGGCACTGCCACGGCGGAGGCGCCGGTAACCGCCCCCTCAACCGCCGGTGATGGGGCTGCCGACAGCGAGGGCGACGACACCGTCATCGCGCGGCTGAAGGTCAGCGAAGAAACGCTGTCGGTGCCCCGCGATCCCTCCGGTCAGTCGACGGTCGACAGCCAACCTCAATCCGACACCGCCGCCGCCGCTTCCGGCCAGGGCACGGATGCGTCGCAGGCGACGGCGGACCCGTCGCGGCCGGCGCCGGCGGGGGGAGAGGAGGGTGACCCGTCCGCCACGCGCACGGCCGCCCCCACCGACGTCGCATCGGCAGACCTCACCGGCACCGGCGGCAATGCCGAGATCGCCCGGGCCGGCGACGGGTCGTCCGGCGACGCCGTGACGCCGCCCTCCGTGCCGGTGACGATCGAGAGCGCGGAACTCACCGACGACAACCGGTTCATCGTGAAGGGCACCAGCGAACCGGGCGCCAACATCTGGATCTATCTCGACGAGGACTTCGTCGGAGCGGTCCGCGCCGGCGGCTCCGGCCGATGGACGTTCGAGACCGCCCAGGACCTGGATCCCGGCCGCTACACGATCCGCGCCGATCAGGTGCGCAACATGGAAGGGGCGGTCGCCGCCCGCGCCGAAGTGCCGTTCGGCTATGCCGGCCCCGCCCAGGTGGCCGAACAGGGTGAGATCGGCAGTCGCGGGGATGCGGCGACGTCGGATGCCCCCGTCTCGCGCGTTCCGCAGGTCGAGATTCTCGGGTCCGACGACGAGGGCGTCCGGGTGCTTGTTCGCCGCGGCGACGCGCTGTGGACGATCGCGCGCCATTTCTATGGCGACGGGTTCCGCTACACGACCATCTATCAGGCCAATGACGGCCAGATCCGCGATCCCGACCTGATCTATCCGGGCCAGGTCTTCGTGCTGCCGGGCCTGACCGAGAGCGAGGTGCTGGACGCGCAGGGCGGATGATGGCAGGGGGGAGCATCGCCGCTCGGCCGGGCCGACCGGCAGCAGGCGACTCAACCCGAAGAGCCATCGATCTCAGCGGGGGGACAGCATGTACCTCGTGATCGTCATCGCCCTGATGGTCGTTCTGCCGATCCTGTCCATCATCGTCGAACTCGTCGCGGTTCCCGGCTCCGATCCGGTGACACTCATCGGCAAGTGGTTCGTGTTCTGGACGGTCGGCGTCCGTCTGTTTCTGGCAGGCGTGAAGCAGACCACGGATCCCGGGTTCACGGCGCGCTCCATTTTCCGGATCGCGGACCGGGATGCGGAAAAGGTCGTGGTCGAGCTCGGCTTCGCCAATCTCTCGATCGGTCTGCTCGGCCTTCTGACCTTGTTCGAACCCGGGTGGATCGTGCCGGCCGCGCTTGCCGGCGGATTGTTCTATGCGCTGGCCGGCGTCCAGCACGTCCGCAACGCCGAAAGGACCACGAAGGAAGTGATCGCGATGGTCTCCGATCTCGCCATCGCGGTGGTCCTTGCGGTGTTCCTCGCTCTGACGCTGGCCTGACCGGACACGGGTCCGACCAGACGGCAGCCGCGCTCAGCCCTTCGCGCAGCCGATGCAGGTGGGCGTCGTGAGGTCGATCTCGAGGCGCGCCTCGGCGATGTCCTCGCCGCAGACCACGCAGGCGCCGAACTCGCCCTCGTCGAGCCGCTGGAGGGTGGCCGCGATGCGCTGAAGGCGCAGCCTGCGGCGCTGGTCCGCCGCCTGGGCCATGGCCTGGCCCTGCATGGCGTCCATCCGCGACAGACGCCCGACCGAGGTCTGGTCGAGCGTCACCGTGGCGCGGCTGTCGGCCGAACCGGCGATCTCCGCCTCGATCTCGGCGCGCTCGGTCTCGAGCGCCTGTCGGACCGCTGTCTCGTCGAGCATGATCCTGTCCGGTCTTTCTCCTCGCTGCGTGGCCCAGCCTGCCACGCCGGGCGCTCCGGATCGAGCGGGTCAACCGGGCCGGGATATGATCTACTCTGGCTTCCGAATCCCGGCCGGCCATTCCACCGGGTCGGGCCGTTCCGTATCGCCAAGTGGAGAGAGTACCCCATGCATCCGGTGACCGTTCGACAGGAGATCGTGGACCGTGTGATCGCGCGGCGGGGACGGTATCACCTGTTCGACCGTCTCGACCCGAAGCGGACGGCGCTCGTCGTCATCGACATGCAGGGCACCTTCTGCGCGCCCGGATCGCCGGCGGAAGTGGCGGCCTCGCGCGGCATCGTCGAGCCCATCAACACGCTCACTGCGGGGCTGCGTGATCTCGGCGTCCCCGTCATCTGGGTGCTGCACGCCAACGTCCAGCGCGACGGCGTCAGCGACTGGGAGCTGTTTTACCGCCACATCGTCGCCGACGAGGTGCGCGAACGCACGCTGGAGAGCATGTATCCGGGGCGCCAGGAGGTATGGAGCGATCTGGTGGTCGGCCCCTCCGACGTCACCGTGATGAAGAACCGCTACAGCGCGCTCATTCCCGGATCGTCGTCGCTCGAACGCATCCTGCGCAATCTCGGCGTCGACACGATCCTCATCGCCGGCACCAAGACCAACGTCTGCTGCGAATCGACGGCCCGCGACGCGATGATGCTCGATTTCAGGACGGTGATGGTCGAGGACTGCTGTGCCGCGCTCTCCGACGACGAACATCGCGCCGCGCTGGAAACCATCATCCAGCAGTTCGGGGACGTGATGACCGGCAGGCAAGTTCTGGAGCGGCTCGGCGCCTGAGCGGCGCCTCGAGCCCGCCCGGACCGGGCCACCGGTGCGTTTTTGGGAACGGGAAGCCGGGCAGGGGAGTTGGAGGCGACGGCCGGAATCGAACCGGCGTACACGGATTTGCAGTCCGCTGCGTAACCACTCCGCCACGTCGCCACTCGGCTGGGATACCTATTTGGGTTCAGGCCGGTGTTCAAGCGGCAAGCGCCGGCCTCCCCGATTTTTTCGCCTCCGGCCTGACCGGAGCAGGCGCGCGCGGCGGCTCCGGATCTTGCCGTCCGGGCCTGTTCGGTCACCTTCCGGGGCGGGTCTGCATGGTCCGGCGCTCTCTCACGCATGCGTGATGAAAAAAAATCCGCACATTTTGCGTTTTTTTATTGAACTTAAACGTACTGAGTGCATTCTACTCCCGAGTGCAGTTTGCGTGAAAGGGAGGTTTGCCATGCTGAATGAACTGATGCTCGGCCGGGCGCTGTATTGCCGCCGCCGCTATCGCCACGGACAGGTCTCCGAAACCCGGTGGGCGCATGTCTCGCGCGCCACGCAGGAGTGGATCCGCGCCAGATTTTCCTGATCCCGCGCAGAGTTGCGCAGGGAAGCAGTTTCCGATCCGCCCGGCCATTCGCCGGGCGGATTTTTTTGTGCGCGACGGTGGCCCGGTCACGGGCAGCGCTCCGCGGCGGCGTCGGTTGGTCCGCCCGCTGGGGTTGAATCCGCCGGGCAATACTGATGAGACTGGCAAAGGGCCGGAACGGTCTGGGGGAAGCCGAGCCCGCCCAACCGATCGAGGGTCGCATGTCAGATCCCCACCCCGATCTTCTCTTCGCCGTCCTTCCGCTGGACGATGGCGGCGCGCAATCGGAATTCGGGCTCACCATGGCGGCGCACCCGCTGGTGCACCAGGAGCTCCCCTACCGGCCTCAGTACACCGTCTACAACCGCCGCCTGACGGCGATGAGCATGGCGTTCTCGACCGTCGATGAGGCGTACTGGATGCTTCGGCGCCAGGCGATCCTCCGCCATACGGCGGAGCTGCCCATCGAGATCCGCGGCCCCGACGCCGAACGGCTCCTGAACCTCGCCTTCACCCGCGACATTTCCCGCAACCGGGTCGGCCGCTGCAGCTACCAGATCGCCTGCGACGACCGGGGCGGGCTGCTCCTCGACGGGGTGCTGGTTCGCCTTGCGGAGGATCGGTTCTGGTACGGGCAGGCGGACGGCGACCTCAGCCTCTGGCTCATGGCCCTCGGGCGGGGATTGGACGTCGACATCCGCGATCCGGGCGTCTGGATCAGCCAGGTGCAGGGGCCGGACTCGCTCCGCATCCTCGAGGCCGCCGTCGATGGCGCCTATCCCGATCCGTTCCGCTATTTCGATGCCGCATGGGTGACGATCGCCGGTCAGGAGGTCGTCGTCACGCGCTCCGGCTACACCAACGAACTCGGCTGGGAGATCTATCTCGGACCTGAAATCGACGCCGGCGCCGTGGGAGACCGCATCCTGGAGGCGGGACGGGAAGCGGGCCTGCGTCCCGTGGCGATCGGCGGCGCGCGCCGGATCGAGGCCGGGCTTTTGAATGCCGGCTCCGATTTCGACGCGACGGTCACGCCGTTCGCGGCCGGGTTGGGCGCCATGGTCGATTTCGACAAGCCGGACTTCGTCGGCAAGACGGCCCTTGAGAACGCCGATCGCAGATGCCGGACCTGGGGACTTCGCGTCCCCGGCGGCGTGGCGCGTCTCGGCGACCGGTTGAGCCGCCACGGCGTCCCGGCCGGGCGGGTGTGTTCCTCCGCCTGGTCGCCGTTTCTGGCGTGCGGCGTGGCGATCGTGCGGCTCGACGAACCGGATCTCGGTCCTGGAACGGCCCTCGACGTGGCGTGCCTCGACGGGTCGGACCGGCCGGGAAAGACGTGCGCCCTGCCGATGTACGACCGTAGCCGCGACATTCCGCGCGGAAGGGTCGTCGATATCCCGGACCTCCCGGCCGACGTCGCCTAGCCTCCTGTCCGCTCGAGCGCGTTCGCCGTCCCGGCTGGCCGGGACAGCCGGCCGCCGCATGCCGCGCAATTCCGGTTGTCGGCGCCCGCGGATGCTGCTTCTGTCCGACGGGTTGTCGGGGCGAGACTGGGGGCGTCGGCGACCTCTTTGTTTCGTTTGCCGCTTCCAGAGCCTCTCCGCCCGGCCGGACCCGTCCGGAGGATCGGAAAGGGCTCCGGAGTGAACAGGAGGCACGCATGCGCAGCGAGATCACCGGCTCGACCCTTCCCGTCCTCACCCTCACGCTTGAACCTGGCGAAAAGATCCTCGCCGAACCGGACCGTCTGTCCTGGATGACACCGAACGTCGGCATGCACACCACTGCGGCGACCGGCGGGTCCAGCGGCCTGTTCGGGGCGCTCGGCCGGGCGATCTCCGGCGGCGGCCTGTTCATGACCGAGTTCACGGCCGAGCGCAGCGAAGCCATGGTCGCCTTCGCCGCGACGGTGCCCGGCAACATCGTCGAGGAGAAGATCGCCGATGGCCGGGGCCTTGTGGTCCATCGCCACGGTTTTCTGGCCGGCAGCCACGGCCTGTCCGTCGCCATGGGCTTCCAGCAGTCGCTCGGGGCGGGACTTTTCGGGGGAGAAGGGTTCGTGCTGCAGCGCCTCAGCGGCACCGGCACGGCCTTCGTCGAACTCGGCGGCGAAATCGTCAGCTACGATCTGGAGGCCGGCCAGGAACTGCTCGTCCATCCCGGCCATGTCGGCATGTTCGAGGAGCGGGTGTCCTTCGACATCACCACGATCCGGGGCGTCCGCAACATCATGTTCGGCGGCGACGGCCTGTTCCTGGTGCGCCTCGCCGGGCCGGGCCGCGTCTGGCTGCAGTCGCTGACGCCGGCAAAACTTGCCCACGCGCTGCGGCCCTATCTGCCCTCCGGCGAGCACCGCTGAGCCGCACCGGCGATCCGTCACCGATGCGCCGGCCTATTCGCCGCTGGTGACGGCCACTTCGATCTCCATGCCGAGGAACGCGCCGCCGGAGAAGGACCCGCCCACCGGCTGGGCCTGTTCCGGCGTGCGCGTGGTCGCCACCCGCACCAGCTCGTTGCCGGCGACGATCTCGTTGGTCGGGTCGAACTCGACCCAGCCGACGCCGGGAATGAACACTTCCGCCCAGGCGTGGGTGGCGCCGCCGCCGGTCAGGCCGGGATTCTCGTCCGTCGCCTGATCGTAGAGATAGCCGGTGACGAACCGGGTCGCGAAGCCCAGGTCGCGGGCGGCCTCCATGAACAGGAACGCGAAGTCCCGGCAGGTGCCGCTCGCCCCCGTGATCGTCTCGGCCGGCGTCTGGACGCCTTCCTCGTCACGGCGGCGGTACTCCATCCCGTCGTGGATCGCGCTGGAGAGCAGGTCCAGCACGGTGAAGGTGTTGTCGGGCACCTCGGGCATCACCCCTTCCAGCCATTGCGACACGATCGGCCGGTCCTCCGGACACTGGATGAGGAGGAGGGGGGCCAGATCGATACGTTCGTCGGAATCGTAGGAGAACGGATAGGTGATGGCGTGGGGCTCGAAGGTCCGGTCGGCGTCCTCCAGACCGTAGCGCTCCAGATACAGCTCGCTCTTCACCACGAGGCGCGAGGCCGGCTCGGCGAAATCGAGCAGGGCGATGGAGTTGCCGAACGTGTCGTAGGCCCAGCGCACCTGAGCTTCCGGCTCCACGATCAGGCTGGAGCTGAGGATGCGCATGTCGTGGCCGTCCCGCGGCCGCAGCATCAGCCGGTGGCGGCCGAACGTGACCGGCTGGTCGTAGGCGTAGCGCGTGTGATGGCTGATATGGAGCGACTTCATCTGGGGCGTCGACTTTCGGATTGAGGGGCGAGGTGAAAACGCATGCCGGAAACGTCGCAGCCGGAATTCCGATCCGCAACCGCGCGCATATTCCATCCGCCGGCGTCTCGCGACGAACCCGACGGACACCAGGGACGGCGAGCAGATGACGAAATACCGGGAGCGGGCCGGTCGAGCGGCAGCCGGGCGCGCAGCGAGGCCGTACCGGCTTGATTGCCGGATCGCAACGGGCGAAATAGGCGTCCCTTTCAGCAATCGAGGACTGCTTTGAATGTCTGAGGCGCAGCCCCGCCGCCCGGTGCTCGAAATCATTCTCGTTGCAGTCGTTCTGCTGGCCGGGCTCGCGCTGCTCTATGGGAACGCCCTTCAGGCGGGGCTGCCGCGGGTCAGCGGGGACCTGTACGACGGCCGCATCTACATCGCGGTGCTGGAGCACTGGTTCGGTGTGGTCTCCGGAGACCATTCGCCCCTCTCGCCGCCCTACTTCTACCCCTATCCGTACACGTTGAGCTTCGGCGACGGTCTGGTGGTCGCCGGCCTGATCTACGCGGTGCCGCGCGCCGTGGGCTTCGATCCGTTCGTCAGCTACGAGATCAGCAACGCCGTCATCTGTTCGATCGGCTTCGTCGGAGCCTATGCCGTCGCGCGCCGGCTCCTGGGCGTGTCCATCGTCTTCGCTCTGTTCGCGGCGCTGGTGGCTTTGCTGGCAAATTCCCTGACGATCCGGTCGGTGCACGCCCAGCTTCTCTTCGCCGCGTTCTTCCCGATCGGCATCCTGCTGGTCTGGCCCCTCTTTCTCGGGCTGACGTCGAGCGGCGGCCGGTCGCCGCGCAGCACGGGCACGATGCTTGCCGCAGTGGGCGCCGTCGTCTTCTTCTTCGTCTGGGCGATGACGTCCTTCTATTCGCTGTTCGCGTTCGTGCTGTTCACGCTGGTGGTGATGGCAACCGCCATGATCGCGGATCCGGCGCTTCGGGGGCGTGTCTGGCAGGCCCTTCGGCGGCCTTCACCGGCGCTCATCGTGCTGGCGGCGGGGTTCGCCGTGGCCGCCGTCGCCGTGTTCGCGCTCTACAGCCAGTCCGGTCACAGCGGCCACAGCGTCTCCGGCATGTGGCATGGCGCGCGCCCGGTCATCGAACTCATCAATGTCGGCGGCAGCAACTGGATCTGGGGCGACCTCATGGGGCCGCTGATGGGCCTGTCGGAGACGGCGAATCCCAACGATCCTTATGGCTTCTCGCCGGTCTTTCTCGCCGCGTTCCTTCTCTGCACGGTCTGGCTCGTGATCGCCTGCCGCCGCGATCGCCCCACGGTCGACGGTGCCGGCGCCGATCGGCGCGTTCTGGCCCTTGGTCTGGCGGCCGGCGCCGTGGTCCTCGGACTTTGCGCCGTCAGGATCGGCGGCTTCGCCCTGTTCCAGCCGCTGTTCGTCGCGATCCCCGGCGGCTCGGCGATCCGGCTGCCGGTGCGCTTCCTGCTCTTCGCCGGGCCGGTCGTGGCGCTTGTCACGGCCTACGGCCTGGATGCGGCCGCGCGCCGCGGATGGGTGCCGGCGCTGGCTGCGGTCGCGGTCGCGGTCTTCATCCTTCTGGAGCAGGGCCACGACGAGAGCACGCTGCGACTCGACCGGCATGCCGAGCAGGCATTCCTGGAAAGCGTGCCGGAGCCGCCGGAGGGGTGTCGCAGCTTCTATGTCTACGAGCCGCGCGTCGGGCCTTTCGGCAACGAGGCGATGGACCGCTACTATTCCCACGGCGTCGACGCCATGCTGCTCGGGTCCTATCTCAGGCTTCCCACGGTGAACGGGATGGCGACCTTCACGCCGGTCGGCTGGACGCTCGCCGGCCCGTTCGAGCCGGACTACCTGGACCGGGTGGCAGCCTACGCCGAGCGCCACGGCATCTCCGACGGGCAGTGCGGCCTGAGCCTGAAGGAAAGCCGGTGGGTGGAGGGCGTGCCGGGTCAGGCAACACGCTGATCCGGGGACCCTTTCGTCATCCTCGTGGCCTCTGCGTCCCACGCTTGGCTTGCCTCCGCCGGGCCGCCCCGCTAAGGCAATGGCATTGGATCTCTTCTAGACCGCGGACGGTTGATCATGGTCGACTTCGCCACCTTGCGCACCCGAATGGTCGAAAACCAGCTGCGGACGTTCGATGTCACGGACTACCGCATTCAGGGGGCGATGAACGAAATCCCGCGCGAGGCCTTTCTGCCTCAGGCGCGGCGATCGCTCGCCTATCTGGACGAGCCGGTTGCGATCACCGATCCCGAGCCGGGCAAGCTCGGCCGCTATCTCACCCGCCCGGCGGTCTTCGCCAAGATGCTCCAGATCGCCGAGATCGAGTCCGGTGACCTGGTGCTCGTCGTGGGCGCGGGCACCGGCTACCCCTGCGCCGTGCTCGGACGGCTCGCCGATGCCGTCGTCGGGCTGGAGTGCGACGAGGCTCTCGGCGCGGAAGCCGGGGAGAACCTGACCGAACTCGGCATCGAGAACGCCGCCGTGGTCACCGGGCCGCTGGAAGCCGGCTGGCCGGCGGAAAGCCCCTACGACGTGATCGTCGTCGACGGCGCGGTGGAAACCGGGCTGGATCCGCTGTTCGACCAGCTCAAGGACGGCGGACGGCTCGTTGCGGTGGTCGGGCGCGGCCTGTCGGCCATGGCCACGGTCTACCGTCGAAGCGGCGACCGCACCGGCCACTGGCCGTCCTTCAATGCCGCCGCGCCGATCCTTCCCGGCTTCGAGAAAAAGCCGGAATTCACCTTCTAGACCTTACGTTCACCAGGGTTTTCAGGCCTCCTGCGGCGGTCGGCCATGTCGGCCGGCGGGAGGGTGCCGTGCGTCCCGCGCCGCGCCTGGTCCTCCGCTCCGACAGGCCCGGCGGAAACCGCTGCGTGCTGTTGCCGAATTGCCTCAGGGCGTCGCCGAAGGACTCTGAATCGGCGCTTGCGGATTAACGTTTGAGGGAATCGGGGCTACACCAATCCCTTAATGGTCCGTTAAATACCGCTTCCAGGAACGACGTTCCTGAAAAGGGGGGCTTGTTGCGTACAGGATCGCCACGTTCTTCGCTGGGGCTGCTGGCTTGGGCGTTGTTTGGGATCAGCCTGGTGTCTGGCCCGGCTGCCGCTCAGACGATGACCGATTCGTTGTCTTCGGCTTATTCGAACAATCCGCAATTGAACCAGGCGCGGGCTCAGCTGCGCTCGATCGACGAGAACGTCGCGATCGCCAAGTCGGCCATCCGGCCGCAGGTGTTCGCGAACCTCTCGGCATCGTCCCAGTACACGTCGCTCAACGGCGTGACCGCGGCGAGCACGGGTCAGCGGTTCAACACGAGCGGAGCGAACAACCCGCTCACGGTCGGGATGAGCTTCACCCAGCCGATCTTCACCGGGTTCCAGACGAAGAACACCGTTCTGCAGGCCAAATCGGCCGTGCGGGCCCAGCGTGAGCTCCTGCGCGACACCGAGCAGGCGGTCCTTCTTGATGCCGCCACCGCGTTCCAGGACGTGATCCAGAACGCCTCGATCGTTCGGCTGCGCCAGAGCGACGTGTCGTTCCTCGACGAGCAGGTGAAGGCGTCCAAGGATCGGCTGGAAGTCGGCGAGGGCACCCGCACCGACGTCAGCCAGGCGGAAGCCCGGTACGCGGAAGCCGTGTCCGATCTGAATTTCGCCGAAGCGAGCCTCGCCTCCAGCAAGGCGACCTACCGCCAGATCACCGGGCTGGAAGCGCGCGATCTGGTCGACAACCTGAACTTGGCGCCCAAGCTGCCGCCGTCGCTCAACGGCTCGCTGGCCACCGCCCAGGACGCCCATCCGGCGATCCAGTCGGCCGTGCACAATGTCGACGTCGCGCTGTTCAACGTGAAGGCGCTTTCGGGCCAGTTCCTGCCGGAGGTCTCGGTGACCGGTCAGGCGGGCCGCACCTACGACACCGGCAATGCGGACTATCAGGATTCCGCGCAGGTCTCGCTGAACGTGGACATCCCGATCTATCAGGGTGGCCGGGTGTCGGCGCAGGTCCGGCAGGCCAAGGAAGACCTCGGCTATTCCCGCATTCAGGTCGACCTGCTGCGCGACCGGGTGCGGCAGAACGTGGTCGCTTCGTGGTCGCAGTACCAGTCGTCGGTCGCCTCGATCCAGGCGGCCCGGACCGGCGTGTTCGCCCAGCAGCTCGCCCTCCAGGGCGTGATCGAGGAGCAGCGCGTCGGACAGCGGACGACCCTGGACGTCCTGAACGCCCAGCGCGATCTGGTCAGCGCCCAGGTGACCCTGGTGCAGGCCGAGCGCAACAAGGCGGTTGCGGCCTACGCGCTCCTGTCGGCCACCGGTCAGCTCGGCGTCGAGAAGCTCGGCCTGCGCGTGGTGCGCTATCAGCCGACGCAGCACTACGAGGCCGTCAAGGACAAGTGGTACGGCCTGCGGACGCCCGACGGCCGCTGACGGGCCTGACTGCCCGACGACGGAGACCATGCGAGACCGGCTCGGCGAGCGCTGCGCCGGTCTTCGTGCGTCCGGGGGTGGCGTTCACCCGGTCCCGACCGGCCGGCACCGTCTCGGTGGCGAGATCTGTTTTTTGCCCCCGAAGACTTGCAGATCGGCCGGCTTTCCCCTCGTCCCGTGAATCGAAGCTGATATCATGACAGCCAAGAAATGATTCGCGCCTGGCGGATTGTTCGGGGGACACGACCGCGATTTCGGGGAACTGCTTATGGCCATGGCCCAAGCAAAGCACGATCCGTCGATGGATGAGTTGCTTGCATCCATCCGCCGCATCATTTCGCAGGACGAAGACGAGGTGAGCGAAGCGGTGCCGCTGGCGGCCACCGGAACGGATGGCGCCGCTGCCCCGGGGGCGAGCGCCCCGGCCGCAACGGCCCGGGCAACCCCCGAGCCCGAACCGGAGCCGGAAGACGATCTCGCGGGCCTGGATCTGGACATGCTGCCCGACCTCATCGAGCAGAGCATCCGAGAAGCGTTCCCGGAGGCGCCGAGGGCGTCCGCCTGGGATGCGGCGGCGATGGAAGCCTTCTCCGCCGCGCTCGAAGAAGAGGACCCGGAGCCGACCGTGTCGCTGTGGGACGCGGACTATGAAGCCGGTGGGTTCCCCGACGACGACCGGTTCGACGACGCCTACGGCTTCTCCGGCGAGGCCGAGCGGTACGAGACTGACGGGCAGGACAACGCTCCGGACACCGGCGGCGGCTATGTCGATCCGCCCGAAATGTTCGCGGCCGCCGCCTTCGGGGCTCCCGTCGCCCGCCGTGCCGATCTCGATGCCGACCGGGAAGAGATCCGGCGGCTGATGTCGGACCGCAGCTCCAGCTCCGTCGGCTCCGCCTTTGACGAGCTCGCCCGCAGCATGCACGCCCAGTCCGCTCCCCGGGCAACTCCGGCTGCGGCCGCGCCGGCGTCCGCCCGCACCATGGAGGACGTGGTCCAGGACTGTCTGCGACCCATGCTGCAGGCGTGGCTGGACGAGAATCTGCCCGATCTCGTGGAGCGGATGGTCCAGCAGGAAATCGACCGGGTCGCCCGCAAGCCGCGCTGATCGGCCGGACGGCCCCGGCGCCCGCGGTCCAGGAAAACCGGGCCTGAGACAGGCGTCCGATGCCGTCTCATCGTCAAAGGAATCCGGAATAGCGCGAGCCGTGGTTGACGGCATCGGGCGGTTTGGGCTTGAACACCGGATCGGTCGGCCCGTTTCGCCAATTTCCGGGATTCCCATGCTCGACAAGACATACGACGCCGCGGCGGTCGAGCCGCGCATTGCCAACCTTTGGAACGACGCCGGTGCCTTCCGCGCCGGGGCGGGCGCGCGCGAGGGCGCCGATCCGTTCACCATCGTGATCCCGCCGCCGAACGTCACCGGCTCGCTGCACATGGGCCATGCGCTCAACAACACGCTCCAGGACGTGCTCGTCCGGTTCGAGCGGATGCGCGGCCGCGACGTGCTGTGGCAGCCGGGCACCGACCATGCCGGCATCGCCACCCAGATGGTGGTGGAACGCCAGCTCGCCGAGCGCCAGGAGCCGGACCGCCGCGCCATGGGACGCGAGGCGTTCGTCGACCGGATCTGGACCTGGAAGGCGGAATCCGGCGGCACCATCCAGAACCAGCTGTTCCGGCTCGGCGCCTCCTGCGACTGGAGCCGCGAGCGCTTCACCATGGACGATGGCCTGTCGGCCGCCGTCCTGGAGGTCTTCGTCAAGCTGCACGAAGAGGGCCTGATCTACCGCGACAAGCGGCTGGTGAACTGGGACCCCCGCTTCCTGACCGCGATTTCCGACCTCGAGGTCCAGCAGATCGAGGTGAAGGGCAAGCTCTGGCACTTCCGCTACCCGATCGAGGGCGGCGCCACCTATCAGGCGCCGGTCGCCTTCGACGAGGAAACCGGTGAGCCGACCGAGTTCGAGACCCGCGACTACATCGTCGTCGCCACGACCCGGCCGGAGACGATGCTGGGCGACACCGCCGTCGCGGTTCATCCCGAGGATCCGCGCTACAAGGACCTGATCGGCAGGCACGTCGTGCTGCCGCTGGTCGGCCGCCGCATCCCGATCGTCGCCGACGACTATGCCGATCCGGAGACGGGCTCGGGCGCGGTCAAGATCACCCCGGCCCACGACTTCAACGACTTCGAGGTCGGCCGCCGCAACGATCTGCGCATGATCAACATCCTCGACGAGGAGGCGAAGCTCTTCCTCGCCGACAACGACGCCTTCCTGGAAGGCCTCGCCGCCGATCCGGACTTCACCAACGTCATGGCGCTCAACGGCGCCGACCGCTTCAAGGCGCGCGACGCGATCGTCGAGCTGATGGAGGCGCGCGAGCTTCTCGACCGGATCGAGGATCACGTCCACATGGTCCCCCACGGCGACCGCTCGGGCGTCGTCATCGAGCCGTTCCTGACCGACCAGTGGTATGTCGACGCGGCGACGCTCGCCAAGCCCGCCATGGAAGCCGTCCGCAAGGGCGACACCACCTTCGTTCCCGGCAACTGGGAGCGGGTCTATTTCGAGTGGATGGAGAACATCCAGCCCTGGTGCGTCTCGCGCCAGCTGTGGTGGGGCCACCAGATCCCGGCCTGGTACGGCCCCGACGGGGCGACCTTCGTCGCCAAGACCGAAGCCGAGGCGCTTGCCGCCGCCGAGGCGCGGTTCGGCAAACCGATCGCCCTCATGGCCAAGCAGGAGGCCGTCGCCGCCTGGGAGACGGGTGGCGACACGGTCGCGCTCTACCGGGACGAGGACGTCCTCGACACCTGGTTCTCCTCCGCGCTGTGGCCGTTCTCCACGCTCGGCTGGCCGGACCAGACGCCGGAGCTTGCCCGCTACTATCCGACCAGCGTGCTGGTCACCGGCTTCGACATCATCTTCTTCTGGGTCGCCCGGATGATGATGATGGGCCTGCACTTCACCGATCAGGCGCCGTTCCACACGGTCTACATCCACGCCCTCGTCCGCGACGAGAAGGGCGCCAAGATGTCGAAGTCCAAGGGCAACGTCATTGACCCGATCGACCTGATCGACCAGTTCGGGGCCGATGCGCTGCGCTTCACCCTGTCGGCCATGGCCGCCCAGGGCCGCGACATCAAGCTCTCGCCGGCGCGCGTCCAGGGCTATCGGAACTTCACCACCAAGCTGTGGAACGCCGCCCGCTTCGCCGAGATGAACGGCTGCCGTCCGGTCGCCGACTTCGATCCGTCGACGGCGAAGGAGACGCTCTCCCAGTGGATCCTGGTGGAGACCGCCCGCACCGGCGCGGCCGTCACCGAGGCGATCGAGGCCTATCGCTTCAACGATGCCGCGGGCGCGGTCTATTCGTTCACCTGGCACACCTTCTGCGACTGGTTCCTGGAGCTGGCCAAGCCCACGCTCCAGGGCGAGGACGGCCCCGCCAAGACCGAGCTCCAGGCGGTGACGGCCTGGGTCATCGACGAGATCGTCAAGCTGCTGCATCCGTTCATGCCGTTCCTGACCGAGGAACTCTGGGCGCGGACGGCGGAGGAGGCGGGCATTTCGCGTCCGGCGCTTCTGGCGCTGACCGCCTGGCCGGATCTCAAGGTTGCCGACAATCCGGCCGCCCGCGAGATCAACTGGCTGGTCGCGCTCATCACCCAGATCCGGTCGGTCCGCTCGGAGACCAACGTGCCGGCCGGCGCCCAGATCCCGGTCGTGCTCGTCGGCGCGGGCGAGACCGAGCGCGGCTGGATCGCCACCCACGAAGCCGCCATCAAGCGGCTCGCCCGGGTGGAGACGATCGAAGAGGCCGATGCGCCGCCGCCCCAGTCGGCCCAGGTCATCCTCGGCGACGTCACCGTCTGCCTGCCGCTTGCCGGCGTGGTCGACATCGACGCCGAGCGCGCGCGCCTGAAGAAGGAGCTCGACCGGCTCGCCGGCGAGATCAAGAAGATCGACGGCAAGCTCTCCAACCCGTCCTTCGTGGAGCGGGCGCCGGAAGAGGTGGTCGAAGAGCAGCGCGAGCGGCGCGAGGAAGCCGAGAGCCGGCGCGTGAAGGTCTCCGAGGCGCTCGGCCGATTGTGATCGGCGACGGCCGTGTCGCATGCCGGGCCGGCTTGAGTGGCGGCCCGGGCGCGGGCATGGTGTCGGCGTCCTGTCGGTCCATGTCCGGAGTTGCCATGCACGCCCTGTCGCGCGTTCTCGTCCTCGTCGCTGCGCTCCTCGCGCCGGGCCTTGCGGCCGCAGCCGACACGCTGGTCGTCGTCACAGACGACGCCCGCCACGAATTCACGATCGAGATCGCCGACGATCCGATGGAGCGGGCCCAGGGCCTCATGTTCCGCGAGGAGATGGCGCCGGACCACGGCATGCTGTTCGATTTCGCCCGAGAGCAGCCGGCCTCGTTCTGGATGAAGAACACGCCGCTGTCTCTGGACATGATCTTCGCGAAGGCGGACGGCACCATCGTCCGCATCGCCGAGGACACGACGCCGTTCTCGACCGATTCCGTCCCGTCGGGCGAGCCGGTGCGCTTCGTTTTCGAAGTGCTGGCCGGCACGTCGGACCGGCTGGACATCGAGCCCGGCGACCGGATCGAACACCCCCGCGTAGAGGCCGCCGAATAGGGACGGGTGACCGCCCGATTCGAGCGCCCACCTGTTGCCCGCGTTGCGCGGGCCGTGTATCGGAAGAGCGTCGTCGGGGTATAGCTCAGCCTGGTAGAGCACCGGCTTTGGGAGCCGGGGGTCGCAAGTTCGAATCTTGCTGCCCCGACCATCGCGTGCGCGTCATAAGGGCTGGATGCGGCGGCGTGGCCGCACAATGCGATTGACTGCCGGGTCGTTCCGTCCAGTTCCGACTTGCGCGGGGAACCTCTTACGCTGAGAGACGGTTGAGAGCATTCCGTCATGAACTGCTATCAATGTCTTCCCGTCGTGCAGGGGGCCAAGCGCACGCGTCGATTATCCGTAGCGCCTCCCGAAGGCCACCAATTTCTCCGCGCAATTTGTCTCGTTGGCGTCGACCGCCGAGGGGGGCGCGTTGGACCAAGTCTTCCAGAAGGCGAATCCGATCTTCGATGTAGGTCACCACGAGCGCTGCCCTGATAAACTTCTCGTCTTTTTGGGTCATTGCGAACGATCCCTAGTTGTAAGATTCTCGACGAGTACCTTTGCTGGAGCTTGCACCGAACTGGAAAATTCTGCGAACTGAACGCCGGTTTTCTCGAGATTGGACCGCAAGTTCGAATCTTGCTGCCCCGACTATCGCGCGCGCGTCATAAGGGCTGGACGCGGCGGCCCCTGCGCGCCAAAACAGGTCTTGAGACCCATTCCAGTCCGACCGTTCGAGGATCGCATGAGCGCACGCATCTACAAGCCCTCCAAGACGGCCATGCAGTCGGGCCGTGCCAAGACCCATCGCTGGATTCTCGAGTTCGATCCCGAAGAGCCGCGCACCATCGATCCGCTGATGGGCTGGACCTCCTCGCGCGACATGAAGAGCCAGATCCATCTGCGCTTCCCGACCAAGGAAGCCGCCATCGCCTACGCGGAAAAGCACGGCATCGCCTATCACGTGCACGAGCCGCACGAGCGCGCTCCGCGCCGCGTCGCCTACGCCGACAACTTCAAGGCCGACCGCCGCTTCCCCTGGAGTCACTAGTTTCTTCTCGCTCACGCGAGTTCGCTTCGCTCACCGCTGCGCGGGCGCGGCCAAGTATGGCCGGCGCGCGGTCGCGCGCTGACAAGCAACGCCAGGAAAAGTGCGCAGCGGTTTTCCGTCCGGGATTGCGTGGGAAAGAACTTTTTTGCTCACGCCGAGTGCGCTGACGCGCACCGGCTCCGCAAGGGCGGAGTTTCTCAGGATCCCGGTCGCTCCGCTCCGCGCCTCTTGACCGGCCGGCCCGCGGTCGCGGGCTGATGGGGCAGTTCGGACAGGTCGTGTTAGGGAAGCTGCGGCGCCCACCCCAATCTCCGCTCATCCCCGCGAAAGCGGGGATCCAGGGCCATGCGACGTGCCCCCGGTTTTGGCCCTGTGGACCCCGGGCTCTGCCGGACTGAGCGGCTGCCGTACAATGCGCGCCCTCGGCAATATCCCGCGCCGTTCCATGACCGAAAGCGCGTAAGCTGTCGTCACATGGCCTGGCCGGCGCCGGTCCACACGGACAAGGGATGGCAGAGATGCGGTTTGCGGCAATCGCCGACATTCATGGCAACGACCTGGCTCTGGAGGCGGTGCTCGCGGATATCGCCGCCCACGGCCTCTCCGACATCGTCAATCTGGGCGATCTTCTGAGCGGTCCGCTCAACGCGCGGCTTACCGCCGATCTTCTGATGGACCTCGACCTGCCGACCATCCGGGGCAATCACGATCGCTGGCTGGCCGAAACCGCGCCGGAGGAGATGGGCCTCTCGGACAGGGCCGCCTGGAGCGAGCTGGAGCCGCACCATCTGGACTGGCTGAGCGACCTGCCGGCGACGATGGTCTACGCCGGCGAGGTCTTCTTGTGCCACGGCACGCCGGCGAGCGACACGACCTACTGGCTGGAGACCGTTTCCGGGCCGGCGGGCGCGACCATGGCGGCCAGGGGTACGATCCGCGAAGCCCTAGGCGATGTCGGCGAGCCGCTGGTCCTGTGCGCCCATACCCACATTCCGCGCGCAGTGCGGCTTCCGGACGGCCCGCTGATCGTCAATCCGGGAAGCGTCGGATGCCCGGGCTACGAGGACGATCATCCGGTTCCGCACATCATGCAGACCGGAACGCCGGACGCCTCCTATGCCATTCTGGACAAGGGACCGCGCGGATGGTCGGTGACCTTCCGTCAGGTGCCGTACCGCTCAGTGGACATGGCCCGGCTCGCCCGCGAGCGGGGCCGGCCGGACTGGGCAAGGGCGCTCGAGACGGGCTGGATCGATCCGTAGGGTCGGAACGGGGCGTCATGGTGGGGTGCGCGCTCAACCCGACCTCCGCTCGCTGCACGCGAAAGCGGGAGTCCGAGGGGATGGCGACTACCCATTCGCGCCCGGATCGGCTACCAAAGCCGGCGACGAGGGCGTCTGCACCCGATGGCCCCCTCGCGACCGGCCCCGTAGCTCAGTGGATAGAGCACCGGCCTTCTAAGCCGATGAATAGGCTCTCCATAGCATCTCATTGCACCTCGAAATCCTAGCGTTTCCGCCAAAAGCTCGCTAGTATCGCGTCATTCCACCTCACTCGAAATCACCCATATGCACGTGATTTCTGAGACTAAGAGTGACTAGATGCGACTGCATTTGACCGACCTCGCCATCCGCAAGCTGCCGCTCCTAACCGCTGGCCAGAAACGGTACTGGGATGAGCAGACCCCAGGTTTTGGCCTGACGGTCGGAACGAGGGCAAAGACGTTCATCGTCATGTACGGGACAGAGCGACGGCTGAAGAGCATTGGCCGCTACCCCGAAATCGGCCTCTCAGACGCGCGGAAGGAGGCGAAGCGCCTCCTAGCCCACAAACCAGCCCAAAACCGCTCAGAACGGCTCACAGAGCTTGTCACGGCATTCCTAGAGGACTGCGAGGAGCGCCTCCGGCCATCGAGCGTGGCGCGGTACGCGGACGTCCTGAAACGTGCCCCCGATATCTCCTTGGAGAAGGTGACCAAGTCGCTCGCCGCGACGCCTCACGAAGTGAAGGCGTACAAGGCGCTTTTCAACTGGGCGATGAAGGAGGATTTGTACGACCGCAACCCGTTTCAGCACATGCGGACCGTCTATGGCATTCGCGATCGCGTGCTGTCGGACGAGGAGCTAAAGAAGCTCTGGGCGTACGAGCACAAGCCATTCTCTGACATCGTCAAACTCCTCATCCTCACCGGCCAGCGAAAAGGGCAGATTGCTCGTTTTGATACCGAGTGGATTAAGGGCGACACCATCCACTTTCCCGCTTCTGTGATGAAGCAGGGAAAGGTCCACACCATTCCGTATGGCGAGGTGACCGAGCCGTACCTTCAGGAGTTCTCATTCAACTCGTGGAGCAAGGCGAAAGAGCGCCTCGACAAGCAGACTGGTGTAACCGACTGGGTGCTTCACGATCTGCGGCGGACCTTCGCTACCGTCCACGCCCGTCTCGGTACTCCGATCCACATCGTTGAGGCGTTGCTCGCGCACTATTCCGGTCAGATCTCTGGCGTCACCGCAATCTATGTGCGCCACGATTTTCTGAAAGAGCAACGTGCGGCTGTACAAGAATACGAGAGTTTCATACGCTCCCTCATGTAACTAAAGATTGCTGGGAGGGAACTATGAAAGCACTAGCGTGGATTGGTATTCTGATCGGGTTTGTGGGGTTCGGATATCTCGTTGGCTTCGGCCCTGAACAGACCGACCCAGGAGCGGGCTCGTCGTTGTTCATGATGCTCATCGGAGCGGCCGGTGTGTTCTACCTCTACCGGCACTATTTCCCCCACGGGTTTATCCCGAGAAAATAACCACCTACAATTTCGCGGTGCTCATGGGCTAGTCACCCCTGGGTCGTCATGACGATCCTCCTTACCGGAGGTTCGTCATGTCGAGAATGTTGAAGAAGCGGGAGGTCTGCGCGCTGGTGTCCATCTCGCCCGCAACACTCCAGCGCTGGGAGGATGCGGATCTGTTCCCGAAGCGTATCACGCTTGGTCAGAACCGTGTCGCTTGGTGGGAGTCGGAAGTGATGGCCTGGCTCGAAGCTCGTGCTCAACGTCCGCTGACTATCTCCTCCTCGTGAGGAGATCGGGGGTGGTGGATTGCAACCGCCACCCCCACCTTGCCGCTGCGTGGTACAATGCCTATAGAACCCGCTCCCACACAGTGGAGGTCACAGTGGCAAGCGTACTCGACCGTATCAAAGAATTGGACCAGGAGCGGAGCAAGCTCCTGCAGGAGGCCAAGAGCGAAGCTCTCGCAAACGCGCAGAAGGCCGTCGAAGAACTCAACGCACTCGGCTTCAACTACCGTCTCGTGTCAGACGGCGAGACCGCCAGTGCATCCTCGGGCACCCGTCGAATGGGTATCCGCCAGGAAGTGCTCGAGATCGTGAAGCAGCATCCGCAGGGCATCAAGCGAGCCGACCTGCTCGCCCAGATGGCTGCGACCGACAAGCGTGGACGACAGTCCGTCTCCAACGCGCTTGCGAACCTCAAGAAGTCCGGTTCCATCGATGGTGATGCCGGCGTCTACAAGCCGGCCAAGGGCCGCTGACCGAAGGGCTGAGCCACAAACTCAGCCCTTTTTCTTTGCCCACGCGCTTACCCTATTACTGTGGGTAGAGCGGCGTGGGTGCACATACCGCTCCACTCCACCTCATTCCAGTTACCTTGCCGCACGGCTAACGCCGTGACTTCCCCCTTTCTGGCCCTCCCTATCGCTCGGCCCCTAGCGCCCCTCGGCTCGCCTACCGGTCGACCCAGCGGGGAGAAACGCGGAAGTCACGGCGTATCGCCCGTGCGGACACCGACCATCCCGCTACCCGCGGGACCGTTCACTGATACAATGACAGTGGACCGTTCCTTTACGGCAGTACCCGACCGCACCATTCCCGAGGAGTTTGCTACTCCGCTGAGCACGCGGGAAACGCTCAGTCCGGTGCTGCCATAAGGGAGTATGGAGCACGTATTCGGAGGGCAGGGGAAGACCAACTACCTTCTCCACAAAGCGCTAGCGGACATCGAGCAGGGAGCCGGTGTCCTTTTCTTCGACCCTGTCGGCAGCGCGGCAGACGCACTGCTCTCCCGCATCCCCAAGCACCGCACCCAGGACTGCCTCGTCGTCGACCCGACGGATGTCGAGCATCCCGTCGGCTGGAATGTGCTCCACAACGCCGAGAACAAGCCGCTCCTCGCCGCCATTCTCTCGCAGACGATCAAGGCCATTTGGAACTACGATCGCGTGGCCACGCCGGTCCTCGACCGCATGACGTACAACACGATCGCGGCGCTGCTTGAGTACCCCGACGCGACGCTCCTCATGATTGAGCCGATGCTCACGGACAGGGCGTTCCGCGACCGTGTCCTAGAGCATGTCCGAGACCCCGTCCTTGGCGAGAAGTGGTCCTACTGGAGCGGTCTCAAGGACAAGGACTGGCAGCAGCTCATATCCTCGACCGAGAACAAGGCGGGCGAATTCAGCGAGGACCCGCGCATCCGCAACATTATCGGACAGCGGAGCACGTTCGATCTGAAGCGCATGATGTTTGACCGAAAGATTGTCCTTTTGCGGCTACCGCAGGGGCAGCTCGGCAACAAGACCGCGATGTTCGGATCGCTCTTCCTCGCGCACGTACAGGCCATCGCCTACAGTCGCTCGGTCCCCATCCCCTTTGGCATCTACATCGACGACGCGTACCACTTCGATACGCCGGTCCTCCGACAGCTCGTCTCCGCTGGCAGGCGCTATGGTCTGTCGGTCACCGCGGCCAATCAGTACCTCGCGCAGCTCTCGCAGGAGTTGCGTTCCTCGCTCATCGGGAATGCCGATCGGCGCGTGATGTTCCGGACGGGCATTGAGGATAGCGACTACCTTCACCGCACCATTCCAGAGAACAACACACTGCCAAAGATGCATGAGCTACCGCTCTATCAGGCGATGGTGTTCGACGGTGATCTCAGACGTGAGCGGGTTCCGCTGTTTACCCCAGGACGCCATACGCGTGTGCGCAAGGTTGTAGAGCAATCTAGGCGAGTCTACAGTTCAAAACGTAAGGCTGTGGAACAACACATAGCAGCGTCGCTGGGAGGGCTACATGCGGGTGAACATTGAGCATCGTGAGGAGCGTTTGGGGCTGATCCGGAAGCGCACCTTCTTCTTTGTCGATCTCAACGTGACATTCTCCGATGAGGAGACGCAGATCATCAAGGAACGCGGTCTTGGTCCTGAGATCGTAGTCGAGCGAGGCGTGCCAGCGCATCGCGACGATGGAAAATGGACGCCGGGTATGGCGGACATCTTCAACCTGCGTATCCGCGACCTCTTCAAGGCCGACAGCTACTCCTTCTATACCCCGGCCGAGGCCAAGGAGTACGAGGAGCAACTCCGCATCGTCCTGCCGGAGCTGAAGGCCTACATCATGGAGAACGAGGCGGTCGAAGAGAAGAGCAGCTCCTTTGAACTCTGACCTCGAGGATGTCGTCGGCATCATCCTCGCGTTCACGTTCATCGGTGCGTTAATCTTCCTCCTGGTGATCGGGGCGATCGCCGCTCCGTTCATTGGGATCGGCTTGGTCCCGATCGCGGCGTACGTCTACTACCGGAACTCGCCGCAGAAGAAGGAGAAGGATGCGCGCGAGCGCACGCAAGCGCTTTATGCGGAGGCCAAGAAGGTCGCTCCGCCCGACGTTGGGCGCTACTACGACCGCTTCGTTGAGGAGCTGGGCGACGAGGAGCTGATCGGCGTTGCCTCAAAGCTCTACCTGGACGAGGGCTTCCTACTGCCCGAGGAACCGCCTCCGATCTGCAATTCGGTCGAGGCAGCCCGGTATCGCGATCGTCTGACCGCCTACATCAACAACGCTCACGACCGGGCGCAGGTCGACCGTTTCGTCGATGTGCTGATGGCCGCGCTGCCGCGGCATGAGGTCGGCGGCGGGACGTTCCAGGCCGCCCGCGTCCTTGAGAGGGGCGAGGTCGAGGAACTGATCGTTGGCTTCTTCGGGGACCACGACTTCTTCCGGAAGCTCCGCCGGCAGCTTGATGCCAACCTGCAGGCCCAGAAGGGCTTGATGCCGTCGGAATATGCCGGCGACGACTGTGCGATCGCCTACCTCAAGAACACGCCGCTGCTACCGCTTGCGGTGCGGATCGAGGCCATCGACCTGGAGCGCCGCACGGAGCACATGCACATTGTCGGGGGCTCGGGTCACGGCAAGACGAGCCTCATCCAGTACCTCATCTCGCGGGATCTCGACGACGACTGCTGCGCCATCGTGATCGACAGCCAGCGGCAGATGATCCCGAAGCTGGCCGCGCTCGATATTCCGCTCTCTGACGTCACGTACCTGACGCCGCACCACAGTCTCGGCATCAACCTCTTCGATGTCGGCTACGACCGCATGCGGCACGACGAGCGGCTGGTGAACAGCACGATCGAGCTTTTGGAGTTCGTGCTCGGCTCACTCATTGCCGCGGACCTCACCCCGAAACAGCAGCTCGTCTTCCAGTACGCCATTCAGCTCGTGATCGCGGTCCCAGGTGGCAACATCGATACCTTCCTCAAGGTGCTCGCTCCGAAGGGGCACGAGGCGCTCGAGGAGACGATCGCGCAGCTCTCGCCGTCCGCCCGTGAGTTCTTCCGGACCGAGTTTGGCGAGAAGACCTACACGGAGACGAAGCGCGAGATAAGTTGGCGCGTCTGGTCGATGATGAAGAACCCCACGTTTGCGCGGATCTTCACCGCGACCCGCAATCCCGTCGACATGTTCGCGGAGATGGAGGAGCGCCGCCTCATCCTCATCGACACCGACGCAGACCTCCTGCAGGGGGCGTCGGGCTTCTTTGGCCGCATCTTCATCGCCCAGATCCTGCAGGCGGCCCAGCGGCGCTTCACAAGCGCCAGGAGGCCCGTCTACCTCTATGTCGATGAAGCCACGGCATACTTCGACGAGAACCTGGCGAAGATGCTGGAGACGGCCCGGAAGGCCAATATCGGCATCATCCTTGCGCACCAGTATCTCGAGCAGATCACCAGTCCGGCCATGTACGCGTCGATCATGGCCAACACGGCGATCAAGTTCGCCGGCGGGGTCGGCCGTGACGCCGTGGCGCTCGCGCCGGTGATGCACACGACGGCCGACTTCATCCGCGATCAGCCGCCGCACTGCTTCGCCGCCTATCTGAAGGGGAAGGGCACCTATTCTCTCTCTGCCCCGCCAAATGTCATTGAGCGCGCACCGAAGCGCTCAGACGATATTCGGCCGGAAATGGAGCGACGGTACGGCTACGAGCCTTCGATCGATCCTTCTGAGCCACCAGAGGCGAAGCCGGAGATGACGGCTGAAGAGGTCGAGCCGTCGAGTGAGCTGTAACGAGAATTGATGTCTACTCATGCTGGTTCAGCGGCCACTTTCCCGTCTTACGGCCACTCATTCCGAACGTTGATGGACTGGACGAATTGATCTGACCTTCCCGTGTCAAGCAACGGAAGGTCGGGATGCACAGCGCACGTGCCCAGATCGGTCAGTGCCGCCGTGTATAATAGGATCAATGCGTTACAAGACCGATACACTCGGGCGACGAACCTTCTCTTCGCACACCTCAAAGCCAAACCGGAGCTTCAAGGCCCGCCGACGCGATGTCGAGTGGATGCAGTTTCTCAATCTGCACGGTCCACTTTCGTCGGAGTATCTCTTTCAGCTGACCTACGACAAGGCGAAGAACCGAGACAACTTCAACAAGCAGATCCTCAGGCTGTTCGATGGGCAGATGATCTACAAGCCCATCCAGCAGCGAGCGACCGATCCGGATACGCGGAACGGCCACTTCCACGTCTACGACCTCACCGAGAAGGGCAAGGCATATCTCAAAGCGGAGGGGCTGTGGGTTGATGCCGTCCGGCCGAGTGGCAACGACTGGGTCCACCAGTTCATGATCAGCTCGATCACGGCGACGATCGACATCATGTGCCGTCGGAACGGCTACCGTTACATCCCGCCCCACGAGTATCTCGCCAGGGCCGGCTCGGCGCGCATCGAGAACGTGCCGTTCGTCTTTGATGGTGTCCGTCGGGAGCGCAATCTGACACCGGACGCCGTCTTCGCCATCGACTACGGCGGTGGCTCCTTCATCGCCTATGCGCTCGAGGCAGATCGCGACACCGAATGCGGGGAGACGGCTGACTGGCGCCGGAAGTCATTCAAGCGCTCTGTGCTCCAGTACCGTGAGGTCATTGGCCGAAAGCTATACCGCGACGCCTACAAGCGCGAAGCGATGATGATGTTGCTCTACGTGACCGTGAACCCAGGGAACGCCGAGAGCGCGCTCCGCATCATCGGCGAGCAGATCGGGCCGTGCCCGTATATCGCGGTCGGCCTCGAGAACGCGTTTGAGACGCCGTTCTATCCCCCGAAGCTCATGACGCATCTGTTCGAAGAGCCGCTCGCTCGGGCAGGGAAGGGTGCGTGGGCACTAAAAAAGACCACCTAACCGAAGCTAGGTGGTGAGTTGGGAGGATTACTGGTCGCTGATCCACGCCTCGCATTTCTGCAGGAGGCGCGCGGCGTTCAGGAGATCCGCGTGCGCGAACGAGTTCGTGTTCTTGACGTCATCGCCGTCGCGGTACTTCCGCTGGAGCGTGACGTTGTGGAAGGTGCGATCGCCGTTACCTTCGTTCTCCCAGATCGCGGCTTCGACGTAGCCGATCCGGAATTTCTTCACCGGCTTATCCGACATCGTGCTCTCCATTGATGTACTACCTTCCTAATAGTACCACGCGGGCTATTCCGTGTGGGTGGTACAATGGGAAAGGATTGTACAACTGTGGAGGTCTGTGATGACCAAGCCGAAGTTCATAGATTTTGCAGCGGTGAAGCGTGCGGTCTCCATCGAGCAGGTGATGGAGTATGCCGGCCTTTCAATGAAGAAGGTTGGCGCCGGCGAGTATCGCGGCGAGTGTCCCGTCCATGGCGGCGGCAAGCGCGCGCTCGTCGTGAGCTTGGACGTTGAGGATAAGAAGGGAGATCCAGGCTGCTTCTACTGCCACGCGGCCGGCGAGGGCGGCGATCGCATCGGCCTTCTCGCCCACGTCCGCAAGTCCGGCCAATACGCAGCCGTGAAGGAGCTAGCAGAGCGCTTCGCACCTGAGCTGTTCGACGGCGAGCGGGAGACCGTTCCCGCACCAGTTCCCGAAGAGAAGGAGGAAACGAGGAGCGGCGAACGTGGCTTCAAACCGCTTCCATACCTGCAACACGAGCACGACGCCGTACAGGCCCTGGGGTTCCCACCAGAAACCGCCAAGGCCCTAGGCATCGGGTTCGCCCCGCGTGGCGTCCACCGGGGGCGTATCGCCATCCCACTTCGGACGGAAGCGGGTCTCGCAGGCTACGTGTCCATTCCGGCTGAAGGTAGTGTCCAGCTGCCGCCGAAATGGCACCTATAGACTTTAAAGCTCCCCGCACTGGGGAGCTTCTTTTATGCGCTTCAATTTCGGCAGAAATACGATTCACGCCGATGTGATGTCTCCTCATTGCGCGTCATTCTACTCCACCCGATTTCGAGGCGTCCCATAGCAGACGTTTACGTAGAGCTTCGCGGGCTGATACGAGTGCAATGGCTGGCTTCTGGTCAGCCTTAGCAAGCCTAACAATAAGAACTATGGGACTAGATATGTATGCGACGAGGAGGATCTATGTAGAAAGGTGGGAGCACCTTGATTCAGATGCTCAGTACGAGGTGACGATTGCTCGTGGCGGAAAGCCGGTGCGAGGCATTCAACCAGAGCGCATCTCTTCCGTCGAGGAAAAGGTGATGTATTGGCGTAAGGCAAACCACATTCATGCGTGGTTCGTCAAAAACGTGCAGGATGGTCAGGACGATTGTCGAGAGTACTACGTAGCTTGTGAGCAAGTGCGCGATCTGCTCAGGGTATGTACGAAGGTGATAGACGCATCGAAGCTAATTGAGGGGAGCATATACGGCGGAACGGCATATACCAAGGATCACCCCGACGGTGTTGAGCGGAGGCTACCCGGCAAGGTGATTGAGGACCCGAGCGTCGCTAAACGGCTCCTTCCAACGCAAGATGGCTTCTTCTTCGGCAGCACCGAGTACGATCAGCACTATCTCGAGGACGTGGTCGCGACACGTGATTGGGCCGCCCGCATGGTGGACGACTGCGAACGTGGGGTGCCAGGCGACATCTACTATCAATCGAGTTGGTAGCGTCAGGTTGATCCATCGATCGGAGTCCGGCACGGCGGTCGCGCCGTACGGTCACTGACCAGGTCACCAGTCTTCAGATCCTCGGGTCGTATCCAATTAGCCCTCCGTCCTGAGACGGGGGGCTTTTTGGTACAATGGCCCCAGAGCCTCGCCTCCTCTCCACAGCCCGCATTCCGTTGGCTGTCAGAGGAGGTGAGACATGTCTTTTGACATATACCAGCACGTGACTCAGACGATCGTCGACGCGATCGAGGCCAATCCGGCCGAAATGCAGATGCCTTGGCACCGTTTCGGCGGGCAGCTGCCGGAGAACGCTGTCAGCGGCAAGCAGTATCAGGGCGTGAACATCCTTTCGCTCTGGTGCGTCGCTCAGCTCCGCGGCTTCGATGAGGCCCAGTGGGGCACCTACAAACAATGGAAGGAGGCTGGCTGCCAGGTCAGAAAGGGCGAGAAGTCCTCCCTCATCGTCTTCTACAAGGCGGTTCGCTACGAGGATGACCAAGGCGAGGAGCAGACCAGGCACGTCATCAAATGGAGTGCGGTGTTCAACGCCTGCCAGGTCGACGGCTACGAGGCACCCACTCGTCCCGAAATGTCTCCCCTTGAGCGCCTCGAGGCGGTGGATGCGTTCGTTCAGTCGACGGGCGCTACCATCAAGGAGGGCGGTGGGCGTGCCTGCTACGTGCCCTCGCTCGACGAGATCCACATGCCGGACGGCGATCGGTTCTTCGATACGGAGACCAGGAGCCGGACGGAGGCCTTCTACGGTGTGCTCTCGCACGAGCTGACCCACTGGACGGGCGCGCCACATCGGCTCGCTCGTGACCTCACAGGGCGTTTCGGCAGTGACCGGTACGCCATGGAGGAGTTGGTTGCGGAGCTGGGTGCTGCGTTCCTGTGTGCCAAGCTCTCTATCACGCCGGAGGTGCGGGACGATCACGCCTCGTATCTGGCCAACTGGCTCGACGTGCTGAAGCGCGACAAGAAGGCCATCTTCACGGCTGCTGCCCGAGCGCAGGACGCGGTGGAGTACCTTAGCCCCTCATAGAGGGGCTTTATTTTCCGTCGCAATCGCTCTGATCGATCGTCATCGAAACCGTCTCTCCGTGGAGTGAATACTCGTAGCGGACGCGCTCCAACACGCCATCGGTTTGCATGGATGCAAATGTTTTGCAGAGTTCCGGAAGGCGATGTGTCTTCAGGCGTTCGATGTCCAGTCGATCACCAAACTCCTCGTCGAGGGCGTACTGGTAGACGAAGGTCAATCCATCGAAAGTGAATCCCTCCAGGGTGGTCACTGAATCGATTTGTTTTGGAAGAGAGGTCTGCGCCCTAGCTTGTCGGAGCATCTGTTCCTGATAGACACGGACACTCTGTGCGTCGCTAGGGTCAGGCGGTTCAAAGGCGGTCATCAGCGAGGTGTAGTACGAAACCGGAAGCCGGATCATATTTATTACAACGATAATGATCGCGATCCAGCCCCAGAAACCGGTCGGTTTGCGTTTGCGAGCGGAAAGGATGACTCCGTATCCGATCAGGTAGACCAGAAAGGCCTTTGCTGTCAGCAGCAGTATGAAGGCGGCCCAAAACGCAAATGCGTTCCAGTAGATTATTTCCGGATATTCCTCGGAAAGCGCAATCGAAACCGCATCGATGATGACGATCGGAATGCCTGGGACGATGTACCAGAGCCAGTAAGTTACTCCGAGTGGTCTTTCGCCACGCGCTGTCTTCGCAATAGCCCCAATCATGTCACGCTCCCCATTCCCCGGAGAGAAGAATACGTAAAGCCGCTGTCTGATACAATCACAGCTGAAGCGGTAGGTGCGCCATCTGCTCCGTAGTGTGGGGCGACAAGCAACAGGAGTTCGATTCCCTGGCCGGTGAAATTCCGGCGCATGATGTCTGGGACTTGCTTGCGGTGGCTGCGGTTCGATTCCGCACGCTTCAGTCTGCATGGTATGATGGCGGTGTCTTATGGACATCGTCTATCCACTGAGGCGAGCCGGTCACAATCGGGAACTGCGCTATTCCCTCCGGTCGCTCGTGAACCTCCCCCACGACAGCGTCTTTATCGCAGGCGAGATACAGCCGTGGGTCCGCAACGTGACCCACATTTCGCTCCCTCAGCGCGACACCAAGTACGCCAATGCGCGAGCCAACATATTGGCAGCGGCACGAGATGAGCGCGTCTCGGACGACTTCATTCTCATGAACGACGACTTCTATGTGCTCTCGCCACAGGAAACGGTCGCCCCCATGCACCAGGGCGACATGGACGCCTTCATGGCCACGTTCCCGCACCGCCGCGCCTATTGGGAGCTGATGGTGTCGACCAGGGAGCTACTTCAAAGCCTTGGGATCACGCGGCCGAAGTTCTACGAACTGCACGTGCCAACCGTCTACAACAAGAGAAAGCTGTTGGAGATGGTCGATCGCTTCGACGGACGTGAGTACATGATGCGCACCGTCTACCACAACCTATACAGGTCCGGTGGACGGAAGCGTGATGACGTGAAGAAGCACAAAGTGGGGCAGGAGATCACTGAGACAGACTACCTGTCGTCATCGAATGCGATGATAAAGAGGCAGTCGTTCAAGTCCTACCTACACGCACGCTTTCCAGAGCGATCGGTGTACGAAGCGTGATATAATATTACTAAGGCGTCAAGTTTGTTGCCCCTCTTATGGCGAAGCAGTCAAGTGGAACAGGAAAGGGAGGAAAGAGTTTTCAGGATAGAGAGCTGGCGGCTTCAGTGCGCTCCCTCGCGCTGACGCAAATAAAGGAAATACTTGAAGGAAATAGCAAAGAGTACAAGGACGATAAGGAATTTAAGAAGGCCCTCATCTTAAAGCTATCCACAAACATTTTGCCGCGTCTGAATGAGCATAGTGGTCCAGACGGTGAGGGTATCAAGACGATAATTATTCAAAAGGCTTCTGAGCACCGCAAAGATACAACTGCTTCCTAAGCAATCTGAGGCGTGGGAAGTTTATGAAAGCGAAAGTGTAACCGAGCTGGGCTACGGCGGTGCCGCTGGAGGCGGAAAGACCCGACTAGGCTGCTACCTCGCTATTGCCATCGCTGAAAAGTACCCAACATCGCGAGGTGCAATTGGCCGAAAGGAGCTGAAGACGCTTAGAATCACTACTCTTGCGGAGATGTTCACGATCTTCGCGGAGATCGGATACGACCTTGGCTCGGACTACACTTACGATGCCAAGGACAACATCATTCGCTTCGCGAACGGTTCGGAGGTTTTGCTGCTCGACATGGCGGCATCCCCACAAGATCCAGAGTTTACGCGGTTTGGTTCGCTGAACCTCACGTGGGCGTGGGCGGAGGAGAGTAACGAAAGCCCTGAGAAGGGGATTGCTATCCTGAAGACGCGTGTTGGTCGGCACAACAAGCTGGACGGACTGGAGGTGAAGCCCTTTTGGTTGGAGACGTTTAACCCGAATAAGGGACACGTTCATCGCAATTATTATAAGCCGTGGAAGGAGGGTGTGCTTCCGCCCCACCGCCAGTTCATCCGCGCACTACCAGGAGACAATCCACACCTGCCGGATGCCTATATCGAAAACCTGAAGCGTGCTGACAAGGTGACACGGGAGCGGCTTCTGTACGGTAACTTTGACTACGACGCCGACCCGAACCGGCTCATGGACTACGACGCGATCCTCGACTTGAAGACGAACACAATCGATGCGGGAACAAACCGATTTCTGATCAACGACATCGCACGGTTCGGTGGAGATAAGATCGTGCTCGGAGAGTTTGAAGGCCTGTGTTTGGTAGGCCTTACCGTCAACACATACCAGGGTATCGAGGTCACGACCAAGCAGATCAAGGACCAGGCAGCGGAAAGCCGCATCCCGTTCTCGCACATCCTGTCAGACGAAGATGGGGTTGGTGGCGGTGTGGTTGACAATTTGCGCGGTACTAAGGGGTTTTTGGGCGGATCTCGCCCGCTGGAGATAGTCGATAGTCTGACTGGAAAAATGGTGGCCGCCAACTTCGCCAACCTGAGGTCACAGTGTTACTTCCGGCTCGCAGAACTGGTAAATGGTCACCTCATGTCGATTGACCTGCGATATTTTAAGTCAAACATCGAGGGCTACACCGAGGAGCGCGCACTCAGCGATCTGGAAGAGGAACTCGATCACATACTAAGTGTGGACATGTCGGGGCAAAGCACGAAGCACGCGGTCATCCCGAAGAGCGATATCAAAGAGCGCCTTGGTCGATCGCCTGATTTTGCGGACATCTTGATGATGCGCATGCTATTCGAGCTGCAAGGCAAGGACGTGGTGAAGAAGGCACAGGATCCGGTGACAATCATTCTGAATCGTGAGCGCCGCCCGTCACCTGCTGGAGCCAACCCCGAACTCGACTAACTATGAAAATACCGAAAATCATTCATCAGGTGTGGATCGGACCGCTGCCGCCCCCGACTAAGTGGATGGACACGTGGCGGGAACTGAACCCCACATGGCGCTACGAGCTGTGGGATAACGAACGTGTGTTTGGCAGGACGTGGAAGAACCAACACCTCATCGATGAGTATGTGCGCCGCTACACTGAGGAGGTGGAGGGGCAATGCGCTGATGTCGCGACGGTGGTCCGTGATGATGGCAAAGAGATCCTCATTAGCCGACAATCACTAGAGAGCCATCTGGCACGCGGGTTCACCCTCAAGCAGCTTGGGCAGGACACGTTCGCATCTGCCCGTGGCAAGGTGTTTCGTGGCGAGAAGGCGACGCTGTTTGCGTGGCACGTCATTGCCGACATAATCCGATACGAGATCCTCTATGAGGAGGGCGGCTACATGCCAGGTGCGGACTCGGTATGTCTCCGCAGCATTGACGAGGATGACCCATTCCACGGCGACATTGAGCTGTTCGCGCTGAATACGGGCCACCTCTATACCGAACATCATGTGGCGCTGCTGGCGAAGATCGGGACCAGAGAGCCGACGGCTCATGAGCGGCTCTTGCTTGCTCGCTACGACGCTGAGAACGCCGCGCCGGTGATGGCCGCGGCGAAGGGTATCCCATTTCTCCGTCACTGCATCGACGAGCTGGCTGCGCTCTCACCCGCCGACCTCGGGGAGGCTGTGGATACGACCGGCAACGTCTTCATGGGCCGGATGCTGAAGCGGTACCCGCCTGAAAATGCGAGAATACTGCCATACCTCCACGCCGAGGATCGTGACCCCAACGAGTGGCACTCGGTACACTATTCAGGTACGACGCGTAACCGCTACCATCTTGGTCGGTAAGCGCGTGATATAATTTCAATGCATGAAACGCGAACGCGATCTCATTAAGCAAATCCGCCAGGAGATTGCAGACTTCTACACGAAGCGCATTCCAATCACTGTCGTGCCTGAGGAGCAGGGGCGTCGGGAGTTCACGTATGAATTCAGTCAGCGTGAGAACGTTGCGCTCATCGACCTGTACTACAATTCGCAGTTCCGCAGCGGGAAGTACGACAGCGAGGGGCGCCAAAAAATCTTTCTCAACGAGGGCAAGTTCCGCACAGACGTGGCGGAGATGCAGATCGACATCGACATCGCCAATTTCCTGTTTCTCCCAAGCACCTCCGATCTCTGGTCCCCGTGGCTCATGTCGCGCGACTTCCAGCAGTACGTGCAGGACAACGACTACGGCCAGGTCATCAACAGCTGGGGCGCCGACCTGCCGCGGTATGGCACGTGTGTCGGGAAGCGTGTCGGCGACGAGATTATGCGCGTGCCGATCGGCCGCCTCATCAACACGCAGAACGCTGAGAGCCTGAAGAAGGCGGCGATGAGTGGCGGCTACGCGATCGAGGCGCTTCAGATGACGCCCCAGGAGATGGAGGCGTACCCAGACTGGAACCTGAGCGGGCTGGAGGAGAGTGACCTGCAGGGAGCCGTCTATGAGCGCTATGGCCTCATCACACCGGCGCACGTCAAGCTCGCCAATGACGAGACGCCAGAGGATGGCGATTGGGACGAGTGGCGCCTCGGCATATCGGTCGTGAACACCGACATCCACAAGAAGGAGAAGAACGGCGCGCTCGTCTTTGCCGAGTTCATTGACGAGGACGACTTCCCGTACGAGGAGGCGCACTGGCAGAGGCAGGATGGCCGCTGGCAGGGTGTCGGTGAGATGGAGAACCAGTTCCAGAACCAGCTCGCAAGAAACGTCTCCACGCACCTCCGTCAGAAGTCCATGTATTGGGCTGCGAAGCGGATGTTCACCTCAACTGACGATGCGGTGGCGAACAATCTCGCTAAGGAGGTGGCGGACGGCGCCGTCATCAAGGTCGGTCCTGGTGGACAAATCACCCCCGTGAACACGCAGACCCAGCACCTCGGTGATTTCAATGCCTGGGACCAGACAATTGAGAACAACGCCGACAAGACGTCCTTCACATACGAGGCGGCGACCGGCGAAAGCCCGAAAGCCGGCACGCCGTTCTCCCTACAGGTGCAGCTCGACCGGACACTCCAGAAGCACTACGGCAAGAAGCGGGAGAATTTCGGCCTGTTCTTGAAGCGTGCCTTTTTCAATCAGCAGGTCGAGATCTTTAAGAAGAAGACCCGCAAGGAGCACTCGCTCACGTTTGCATACACCGATGAGGATGCGGAGCTTCTGCGAGAGGCCTTCATCTACACCCAGGTCAACGACCGAAAGGCGCAGAACGTGTTCGCCGGCAAGGTCGTGTCGAAGGCCGAGATCGAGGCGGAGCTGCGGGAGGAGCTGGCGCGTTCGCCGTATCTTGTCGTCGACATCCCTGATCGCTTCTACGACCAGGTGAAATACCACACGAAGCTCATCATCACCGGTGAGCAGGAGAACGTCGGCGCTGACATGCAGACGCTCGTCACCTTCTGGCAGGCGCTGCAGCAGGCAGGAGATCCTCGGTCTGAGAAGGTCCTCGAGCAGATCATGGCGCTGTCGGGCAAGAACCTCCGCATGATCGCCGGCATGAAGCCGCAGCAGCAGCCAGCGCTCCCGCAGCAGGCACCCGCACGGCCGGTCCCCACTAGCAGCCCCGTAACCCCTTCAATCGATGTTGCAGCGTAACGAACAGGAGCAGAAGACCCTCGAGCTACTCGCTGAGAGTAGCGAGGGAGAGGTGCTGGTCGGCTATCTCCGGCGCCTCACCGCGCACCTCACCGATACCCGACAGCTCAAAGGCTCGAACGTCGACATGGGCATAGCTGTCGAGGCGGCGAACCGCGCAGCTGATATAATCGAAGAGAACCTGATCCAGCCGCTCAGTCGTGTGCGAGAGCATCGCGCAGAGGATGAGCAGTTGGACTAGCCGTTTAGTGGGTGTTCGGCAGAATAACCACGCATTACACGAGCGAGCCCGCGCTTTAGCAAATCGGGTTTACCCTTTTAGCGATTATGGTAGAGCAAGAAATCGACAAGGACCTTCCCGAAGAGGAGGAGGTCGACGAGGAAGAGGAGGAAGCAGAGGAGGAGCCTGACGAGGCCGATGAATCCGAAGAGGAGGAAGAGGACGAGCCAGGTGATGATCCCTACGCCGACCTTTCTCATGAGGACGCGATCAAGCGCCTCAAGAAGGCTGAGAAGGCGATTGCCAAGCACAAAGGCAAAGGCAAGGCGCCGAAGCAGCCAAAGGAGCCCACTACCAAGCAGCCCAAAGGCGAGGAAATCCCCGAGTGGGGCCAGAAGATCATTCAGTCTGAGGAGAAGCGGTCGTTCGGTTACGAACACCAGCTGTCTCCGGAGCAGGTGGACGCAGTGTTCCGCTACAACGGCGGAAAGGTGCCTGATGAAAAGGTGCTGAAGCGTCCCGAAGTGAAGGCGATGATCAAGGTTCTCCAGTCGAAGGATCGCGTCGCGGCGAACACGCCGAAGGGCGGCGCTGGCGTTGTGTACAGGGGTAAAACCTTCAGTGAGGTCACGACCGACCCGAAGTCATCGAAAGCGGACAAGCAAGGCGCGTTCGATGCAACCCGCAAGCGACACAACGTCGGCTAATCCATAATTCAACGTGGCATTCGCATCACCCACTGACGCCTTCACCAAGGCGAACATGGACCCGTTCATCAAAGAGGTCTGGTCCCCGATCATTCACGATCTGAAGCAAGCTCAGATGTCTATTCTGAACTTCGCGCAGGACCTGTCCTACCTTCTGGTGGACGGCGGTGACACGATCAACGTCCCGAACATCTACACCAACGTCTTCAGCGTGCAGACGCAGTCGACCGAGGGTGCAGGTGTCGTGGACGAGTCGCCGGCTCCAGCGAACAAGACGCTGGACGTCAACACGCACAAGTACATCGCCTTCGTGATCGGCAAGAAGACGATGAAGCAGATTTCGCGCCTCTACCCGCTCAACGAGAAATACGCTGAGCAGGCGCGTGACCTGTTGATTGCTGCTGTCGAGACGAGCCTATTTGCGCTCGTATCGTCCCTCACGACGACGGACGTCGGCAGCGGCACGACCGCGGTATCGGACCTCACCGTTCGATCCTCGATCAACACGCTTACCAACACGGATGGCTCAGTCTTTGAGCTTTCGAAGATGGCGTTCTTCTTCCATCCGACTGTCTACTGGATGCAGCTTCTCGGTATCTCGAAATACTACGAGAAGCAGAAGTCTGGCATGCAGCCGGTGAAGGACGGCAACTTCGGCGCTGATGCCGTGTCCGAGTCCTACATGGGCCGGCTCTACGGCATCCCGCTCTACGTCTCTCCGCGTGTCCCTGTCGCGGCGACCGTCGTGTCCAACATGCTCTTGCATGAGGATGCGTTCGCGTTCGCGATGCACACGGATGGCGAGAACGGCATCGACATCGCCACCGACTACCTCGTGCAGAACCTCGCTTGGCTCACAGTCGTAGACATCATCTACGGCGTCGCATGTCTCCGACCAGGAGCAGGTGTGACGATCCTTGCGGACGAGGAAGAGAGCGTGGCCGACGACGAGTCGTAGGCTCACAGCCGGTCGCTGACCGCCCTCCCATCCATTGCGGTTGGGCGGTCCGCAATGGAAACGACCGGCAACTTATCCACAGTTCAACATCACACCATGATTTACTTATTTCGCAAGTTTAACGGCCAGATCACCATGGCCACGGGCGCTGCCGCATGGGAGCTGTACGCGTCGGATGGCCAGTGGAAGCACCGGCCACAGTACCTCGGCGCCATCACCGAGGCCTTCTATCGGAAGATGAAGCAGGCGCTCGAGGAGAAGGTCCCCGTCGACCCAGCCCTCTATCAGGCGGTCAACAAGGGCGACCGCTCGCAGGATGCGCCCCTTCGCTCAGCAACGGCAAAGCGCCGAAAGCTCGAGGCCCAGCTCTACGACGAGCTGGTGAAGGCGGCAGACACGTCGGTCATGCCCCGCAATATGAGCGTGCTGAACCGCGACACGCTGCAGCCGCACGAGCAGAAGGCGCTTAACAATCTCATCGGCGGATCATGAACAAGCGCACCCGCAAGATAATCCAGGACATCAACGACTCCGTCCCGAAGGAGCTGCGGGACCGGCTCTTCAAGCGTGAGTATGTGGCGCCCGACCTGCGTATCCGCGTTCGAGAGACTGTGGCCGAGCTGCGGAAGGAGGCGGAGCAGCTGGAGGGCGAGGAACGGGACAAGGCGCTCAAAGAGGCTGGCCGGCTTCAGAACATGATCGACGCCGGCTTCTACGACGCCACACAGATCGTTGTTGACCCTGAGGTCGCGAAGGAGGTCGACGCGTACGTTGAGCGAGAACTCGACAAGGCGATCGCTGAGGGGCGCATTCCGCACCCGAAGAACGATCGGGACTACCAGTCATATATCCGTAAACTCAAACAACATGGAAAAAGGAAACAAAGGAGTGAAAAGCCCGCTCAATGATAAGTTGGCCTATGAGCAGGCGGTGAAGGCAGATGCAGCCTTCCGTATTGATAGTGCTATAGTAGAGAAGAAGTTTGCACTCGAGTATATGCGATTGCAACTTGAGGAGCTGCCGGTCCCGCCTGACGACGCGTCGGACGAGGATAAGCAGGCATACGCGCGGGAAAAGGTGAAGGTCGACGCCCTTGAGGTGGAGATCGAGCGCCAGGAGGAGTACCGCGAGTTTATTCGTCAGAAGTTTAATGTATGAAGCGGGAATTCTCCCATAACTTAAAACACCCTATGGAAAAGACTAAGGCCGTCGTGACCGTCGTGCGCAGCGACGGCAAGGAGTTTGTTATTCAGCGCGCGCTCGTCGCAGAGCACGTGAACCGCGGCTTCCGGACCAAAGAACTGTCCGATATGCCGAGCGAGGGCGAGCTGAAGAAGGCCGTGGGTTACCGTGAGCCGAAAAAGAAGCCGGAAGACGGGCCAGAGGGGCTCCCTGACACGCATGCAGCGAAATCCGACCTACCGGACACCCATGCATCGGTTGACCAAGGGGAGGGCGCTGGTGATGCGTCTGGAGACACCAAGGGAGATGCGTTTGCCGCTGGAGACTTGAAGGCGATGACCGTCCCGCAGCTCAAAGCGCTTGCGCAGAAGCTCGATCTCAGCACGAGCGGCAAGAAGGCCGACCTCATCAAGCGCATTAACGCATCGAAGAGCGACTAGAACCAGGGCAGTCTCTCGACCAAAGAGTTCACTGTCGACACAATAATCCCCACGACAATCGCACCGAGCAGCACTCGGTGCTTTGTTGCGCTGTCCCTGTTCTCTTCTAGAACGTTCACGGGAAATGCCCATTTGAAATACCCTGTGAGTATCCGGTAGAGTACCAATCCGAGCCCGACAACGTAGACGTAAAAGGGAATGCGGAAGCTCGAGTAGGTGCCATCGGGAGGGAAAAAATAATCCATATAGATGGTGGCGAAATAGAGGGAAAGAGGCAGTGCTACGAACCACAGTCCCGCATCATATATGCCTTTTCCGTGGAGTGGCGCATGCCACATTCGATCGGCTTTAAGCTTGCTATCCACGATATTTCGTGCTGCGCGAAAATAGCCATTGTCGTGAGCGCGAATTTCGACATGGCTGTTATTCGGTGTGGCATGTGACACCGGTGTCTGCGGATCGAAGAGCGGCGGCTTTTCGAAGCTCAGCGTAACTGTGAACTGATTTAGCGGATCAGTGCCATTTGCGTTTCGTCTGAAGGCGGTAATGTTTGTAAAGTATATTGCTTTGACTTGGTTGGGAATGCTGTCTGAATCAAATATTGATTCAAATTCTCCGTATGTCGATTCACCATCGGAGCCAATAATCGAGACTGTAACTCGAAATGCATTTTCCTTGATGGAGTTTTTTCGTGCGGCGAGTTCTTCGTCTGTCTCCCCTTCGTTTTTGGGCATATCGTTGAGTATGCGGGTGCCTTCTGCATCAGTGAGTTTCTGGAATTCTCGGTACACCGCTTTGATAGACTGAAGCCTGAGCCTGTAACCTCGAGCCGGAATGAAATCGTCGTACCACTGAGTATCGGCGGCGGCATTCTTCTCAAGTGCATCGCTGGCCAAGGTTGCCCCCGTCGCTTCTTCCGGTACCAAACAGCCGACTCACAAATTCCCACTTTGCTATGATATTATTTAGTTTACAGCATCCATGCAATTTAACTCCCACAGCGACGAACAGGATATCGTCTCATACGTCGTCGACGCGACGGGGCTGAACCCGACTGCTCACCTGAAGAAGATCACACGCGCCGCGAACGAAGCGCTCCGCATCATCTGGTCCTGGATCTTTGAGGCGTACGGTGGCTGGCAATTCGACGACGGCAATCAGACCGACCTGCCGTCCGCCACGGCTGCGCTCGTCGCCTCTCAGCAGAAGTACACGCTGCCCTCAGAGGCGCTGACCGTCCGCCGCGTGTCCGTAAAGGACGAGAGTGGCTTCTGGCGTGACCTCGACCCCATCACGCTCGAGGAGATCACAGCGACGCACGCCGAGAACGAGTTTCAGTCGACACCGGGCAATCCGACCTACTACCGGCTCGTTGCCGGCATCCTGAAGCTCTACCCCGGGCCGAGCTACGGGCAGGACGCCTCGCTGCGGGTCCAGTTCGACCGCGGCACGATGCAGTTCGTCTCCACCGACACGACGAAGACGCCAGGCTTTGCTTCTGAGTTTCACGGCGCGGTGCCAACCGGTGCAGCCGTCCACATCGGCGGTGACAAGACGTTGAAGAACACCACGCTGCAAGAGCGGCGCTGGGCTCGGTACGAGCTGGCGATCAAGGGCTTTTACAAGAAGCGCTTCGCGGAGATGAACCCGGAAACGCACAGGAGCCAGGTCGATGATCCGGCTGCTGAAGTGATATAATTATGCCACTAGCCGAATGGACAAATGAGGCCCTTCCAGGAAGCACGTGGTTTGCTGGACAGGCGCTACTGACGGCCGGGGCGGAGTTCTTTGATGGCCTTCCGGTATATGCCGGCCAACTCGGTGCGGTCACCGATTGGGATCTAGAGGCCGTTTAATTCTTCATTATCGTGGCGCAAAATTTTCCTACATCACTCAATACGCATAAGAAGGACTGGGCGAACACAACGCCGGTAAAGGATACGCATCCGGAAGAGCACAACGACATCGCCGGCGCCGTTGAGGCGCTCGAGGCAAAGGTCGGTGCTGACGGCTCAGCGGTCCAGACCTCCCACGACTACAAGCTCTCGGGCATCACCGGAGCCGACAAGGCGGCATCGAAAGCGACGTCCGACGCGCACATTGCGGATACTGACAATCCCCATGAGGTGACCAAGTCACAGCTGGGCCTCGGGAACGTCGACAACACGTCAGACGCTGCCAAGAATGCAGCGACGGCCACGCTCACGAACAAGACAATCGATGCCGATGAGAACACCATCGAGAACATCGACACGACCAATTTTCGGCCGGATGTCGTCGACGACGATCCCACGTTGGCCGCTGTTAGCGACAGTCGGCTACCGACCCAAGGAGCTGTTAAGTCTTATGTTGACAACGCTGTTGGAGCGGGCGGTGGAGTTCTTCCGTTTGGAGACGGCCATGACGGCGAAGCAACGATCTCGGGCTCTGTAACTCTCACTGAAGATAAGTACTATACGAATCTGATAGTCGAGGCGGGTGCGGTGCTTAATACTGGAGGGTATCGCATTTATGTCTCAGGCACACTCACTAACAATGGAACGATTAGGAACAACGGTGGTCCGGGCGGTGTCGGCGGCGACGCGCCAAGTTCGACTACTGGCGGAGCCGGTGGCTCCGGAGGAGGAGGCGCCGCGGGCGGGACTTTGGCGGCCGGTTCGGATGGCGGCGATGGAGGAAATGGTGGTGGTACCGCAACGAGTGTGAATGGCGGCGCCGGTGACAATGGCGTTGCTGCGAACCCTTCGCTGGGTGTCAGCGGTGTGGCTGGCGGCGCCGGCCAAGGTTCAGCATCTGGCGGTGGTGGATCCGGAGGCGCCGCTGGAGCTGCCGGCACGGCAACTCCTGAGACGCTATCGCTGTCCAAAGGTGATGGCGATAGCGAAGTCGTTGCCGCGAATACGCCGGAAGATTGGGCAGCATTCTTATTCAACTTCCTTGGTGCAACAAGTGGCGCAAGCCTTTCGCCCTCAGCCGGTTCGGGTGGAGGTGGCGGCGGTGGAGGTGTAACCGACGCTGCCGGTGGAGGTGGCGGCGGAGCCGGTGGCTCCGGAGGGGTGGTCTGGATCATCGCGAATTCGGTCGTCAACAACGGGATTATCGAAGCGAATGGCGGCGATGGAGGAAATGGTGGTGCTGCTTTATCCGATGGAGGATCTAATGGTGGTGGAGGTGGCGGCGGAGCCGGTGGCTCCGGAGGAGTTATTGTGCTCGCATACACCTCAATCACAGTAGGGACGGTTCAAGCTCTTGCTGGCGCGGGCGGTACAGGTGGCGCCGGAGCAGGCGGTGAAGATCCGGGCGATGATGGCAATGCGGGTAACGTCGGCAATATCTTCCGAGTTCGTTCGTCGTCCGCACTCGCCTAATAATCTATCTAGATGTTCAAGAATGGCGTCCTCACAATCGACTACGACACGTGGAGGGACGGCATAGCGCCGTCGGCTCTTGTCGGCTGTGGGATGGTCCGCAACGCGGACATCTTCTCAAAGCCAGGCGTGCTTCGCTGTGGCCCCAAGGCCGTGAAGGAGAGCGGCGAGGTCATTGAGGAGTTCATGCGCTTCATGTGCCACGACGAGAGCAACAATCGCGTCTTCGGCGCCGATGATAGCGGGCTGCTCTACCGACGGGTCTCAGACGGCACCTGGAGCCAGGAGGAGAACGGCGCGGTCAATTGGTCCGAGGCGTCCGACTGCCAGGGCCTTGGCTTCTGGAAGCAGCACCTGTTCCAGGCCGACGACGACCACCTGCACGTCTATGACATCGAGAGCTTTTGGTACGAGGATTGGGCTGAGTTCGAGGAGGGGCGACGCAACCTGATCCGATTGCCGCATGTCATGCGCGTCGGCCAGGATGACGTCCTCTACATCACCGACGGCCGGTACATCATGTCCGTGCAAGAGGTTGCCGGCCAGACGTTCGATCCGAACGACAGCAACACCTACACCGTCAACGCTACGGCGCTCGACCTTCCGGAAGGCTATGTTGCGTCGACGCTCGCGGAGATCGGCACCTACCTCGTCATCGGCACCTACTATTCGGAGGTGCGGAACCGCGGCAACCGCGCGGAGCTATTCCCGTGGGATCGTGTCTCGCCGTCGTTCAATATTCCGCAGCGGACGAAGGGGAACGGCATTTGGCAGACGATCGAGAACGGTAACGTCCTCTATTCCCTGGTCGATCGTCGGAATGGTCGCGTCTACGCGTCAAACCTCACCACGCTTGAGCTTCAGCGCGAGGTCCGCACCATCGCCGCGGAGCTGGATCTTCATCCTGACGCCGTCGACGCGCTCGAGGGCGAGCTTCTCTTCGGCATCGGCACTCCAACGAGCGGCACAGAGAATTGCGGCGTCTACGGCTACAAGGATGGCGCCATGACGCTCAAGAACGTGCTCTCTGCCGGCGACGATGGCGTAGAGATCGGATCGGTCCTCAACATCGGGGAGGGGCAGTATCTCGCCTCTTGGACGGATGGCACCGACAACGGTGTGGATCTGATCTCCGATATTCGCTGCGACGGCTACACGACTGTGCTCGAGACACCGCTCTTCACGGTAGGAACGCCGCTCGAGAAGGCATCCTTCATGCAGGCTAACATCAACCTCGCGAAGAAGCTCTCGGCCGGCCAAGGCGTGCGGCTCAAGTTTCGCGAGCAGCTCGACGACCCGTGGAGTGACATCGGCACGTTCGACTATGCGACCTATGGTTCTGTTTCGAAGATCAACGACGTCGCACAAACCGGCGATGTGGCGACGATCCAGCTCCGCCTCGAGTTGACCGCCGCCGCGGATAGCACACAGACGCCCGAGCTATTGTCCCTATCACTTTCCTAGTCATGCCTTCATTTGAGCAACTCGTTTCGAATTTTAATCGCTTAAAGCGCGAGTTCATTGAGCACCGCCACACCGGTCTCGACAGCAAAGAGATCAATCTCACGGATCAGATCGAGGTACTCGACAGCCTTACCGCCGCCGATAACAGCGCGATCGACGACATGAGCCGCGACACTATCATCGCCAATATCCGCACGCGGCAGGCTGAGATCGAAAATGTGCTGAAGGAGTTTGGTATACTGGAATAGTCTATGGCTCTCACCGACACACTACGAGAGAAGGCGATCGATACGATCGAAGGCGATGCGGATCGCACCGCCACTTCGCCTGCACCACAGGTGAACCTCACGACCCCCACCTTCAGCGCCGCAAATCAGCTCTCTGCCTCAGCGCTCTCGTCGCCCACGACGAACCTCACCGAAGCGCCGGCAACGCCGCTCACCGACTTCAGTGCGTTCGTAAAGTCTCTGTCGCCCGACACATCGGCGCTCGACCAAGAGCGCGAGAGCTTGCGCGGCGACATCACCGACACGATGGACACGCTGGGAACACGCGGAGCCCGTCAGACGGAGGTGGAAGAGGAGCTTGGCCTCCCCGAGGATCGGCAGCGCCTTCGGGAGCTGAACCTGCAGATCGCTCAGCTCCAGGGAGATTTCAACGAGGCGATCGTCAACGAGGAGGGGGTTGCGCGTCCTCAAGAGTTCATCACCGGCCGGCAGGACTTCTTGCAGCGGAAGAGCGCGGTGATGATCGGTGCGCTGACGTCTGTTGCACAGGCGCTCCAGGGCAACATCACGCTTGCCGAGCAGACGGCCGAGCGCACCGTTGAGCGCGAGTTCTCCGATGAGGAGGCGGACCTGCAGCGCCTCCAGTTTGAATACACCGAGAATAAGGAGGAGCTGGAGAAGCGCGACAAGAAGGCCGCGGACAATCTCGCCCTCTACATCGGCGAGCGTGCTCGTGTTTTGGCTGAGCGAAAGGATGAGCGAAAGCAGGTGCTCGCACTCGCCCAAGAGGCAGCCATCAACGGCGCGCCGAACAGTGTCGTTACGCGCATCACACAAGCGCAGACGTCGGAAAGTGCATTGTCTCTTGCTGGCGACTACATCGGCCGGCTCGATCGGATGCAGGCAGAGGCGAGTATTGCAAACGCGTATGACCAGATACGCGCTCGCCAAGAGGCCCTGGACGCCGCAGACGATAAAAGCATGGAAGCTAAGGAGCTGCAGCAGAAGAAACAGGAGGCGGAAGTTGAGGCGGCATTGCGAAACATCCAGATGGTTGATGAGGTCCTCAATCATCCAGCATTTAGTCAGTCTGTCGGTCCGATCGGATCACGCATTGTAAACTTTCAAGGAGGTGCACTCGGGCAAGCCTACAACTACATATCCGGAGGTGCTACTGGCTTTGATGCCGCATACGATCAGCTAGTCAATAGCCTTACACTCGAGAACCTTGACCTCATGTCAGGCGTCCTTTCGGAGACCGACGTCAAGATACTTAGTGGCGCGGCCACGAAGCTGCGAAAGGGAACATCTGAGCGAGAATTTCAGCAGGAGCTTGAAAACATTAAAAGCACGTTCCAGCGAGCAATCGATAAATACGGTCTCACTGACGAGCAAGCTAAATTTTACTTTGACGTGAGCGACGACGAAATTTCAGAGGTGAACAGTATCTTCGGGATTGCTTCACAATCGACCTTTAATCCCGCTAACTTCTACTAGTATGGCACTTTCAGAACAAGAACGACAGATAGTCGAATACGGCAAAGAGCAGGGGAAGTCGAGGCAGCAGGTGCTTGCTGCTTTGGGCAAGTTCCGACAGCAATCTCAACGTCCTGAAGGCGCGACCAAGGCGAGCGTCGTTGAGAGAGTCTCAGATGTCATCAATACCGCAGGTGCAGGTGTTGAGCAAAATATAAGTGGAGACGGTCAATTTTCAGGCCAATCCGCTATCCGGCGCGGGACACAAGCCGTCGCCACAGCCGCGTCTGCGGTGCCGCAGACTGTACTAGCGGCAGCCCCAGAACCGATTCGTGCCGGTGTCCAGAAAATTAGTGACTTTGTTGGTAGCGGATTCAAAAAACTAACCGATGCGATTGGTGGGACGGAATTGTTCCGTGGAGCTTCCGGTAATCTCGTCGTAAAGCCGGATGGAACTTATGAGTTTGAGCCAAATGATCTGGGCGTTACCGAGGAGGCACTTGGAACGGCCGCTGCAGTGGGAGAGGTTGCCGGCAACATTGCCGGTGCTCAGGGCACCGTAAATACTCTCACTCGCGCAAAGTCGCTATTTACGCGCCCTGTATCGTCGGTGGATGACGTTATCGCCCAAGCCGATGATGCATTATCTAATTCTCGTGCCGTTGATACTCCTCCTCCGCCGCCATCCAGCAACCGCTCAGGAGCCTCCACACCGGCTGATGTCCGTAGGCAGGCTGTATCCTCGGCGCCGGACCTTACCCTTCAAGAGAAGTGGGCGGGCATTCAACCCGATGTAAAGCGCCGCATCGCTGGGAAGCAGGAAAAGTTGCGTGACTATTTTGACGTGGCTCATGCTCGCAATGCCGACGACACCGCGCCAACACCTTACGAATACGGTGCTCGACAAGCGCAATCAGCCGTTGATGAGATGGAGTCGTTGTTGAGTGAGACTGGTGGAAAGATTGGCGCGACGCGTGAGAAACTCGGTACCTACACAGCACCGATCGACGCAGTGAACCGCATTGAGACAACCTTCACCAGCCAACTCGACCGGCTTAATCTTGAGGTTAGAAATGGTCGAATCCGGAAGAAGCCAGGCACCATCACCAAAGCAGGCACCGGCGATATTAACGCATTGCAGGAGTTCTACGACAACATCGGTGTCGTTAAACAATCGCCTAGCCTAATGAATCTCATTGAAGCGCGGACTGCGTTTGATTCCCGCATCAATTTCGGAAAACGCGCACAAGAGGTATCGAATGAGGTTGATCCTCTTGCGCGGCAAATGCGGAAAGAGATCGCAGATGTGGCGGCTGGCATAGTTGGAAAATCCGAGGCCGCAGAGCTAAAACGATTCTCGGATTTCATGGACGCTTACAGCGACCTGCGTTCCTACACGGACCGCCGCGCCGGTGGTGAATACCTGCTCCGTCTTGTTCTATCCGGACGTGGAGGAGAGGCACGACAAATTGTCGATACCATTCGGGAGTACACAGGCATCGACCTTATGGACGACGCAACCATGATGACGATTGCTACCGACTTGATTGGTAACTCACGACAGAAAAATCTATTCCGCCAGGAAGTGACGAAATCTGGCTTAGACGCCGCGCGAGCGCTTACCGGAGATACGGCAGGCGCGGCCGGATTGCTCGCCGACTTCATCAAAGACAGGTTCTTGGATGAGGAAAAGATATTCCTAGATGCGGCCAAATAGTATTTTTTTGATGATATAGTACGGTATCAGTAATGTACCTAGTGCTAATATCGACGCTGCAATCGTGGCCTTCTCAATAAATTGTTTCATATCCGAATACGAAACCACATATCTTGGTTTTCTGCAACCTGGTAAAATGCGTCCACACCCATCGATACTTGAGGGCGGGTGCTGTGTGAACTTAATGATAGAATAATGCTATATGATTGGTGGTGACCAAGATCCATCAGAACGCAGAGCTGCCGGCGTCATCCGCTGGGAGCGCTTCATCACGTTCGCACTGATTGCGCAGACGGTCGCCGCAATCTGGTACGCCGCGCAGCTCGACGCTCAGGTGAAGCAGAACGCGGCCGACATCGCCACGCTCTCAGAACGCCTCGACAGCTCCTACTCAGTCAGCATCTCCCGCGAGCAGCTCGAAGACATTCTTGGCTCCCGCGACGCCAAGCTCGACAGCCTGGAGACCACCGTGGCCCGCATCGAGCAGAAGATTGATCGCCTAACCAATTAGCCTATGCACATCCTGCTCGTAACGAAGCGAGGGACGGAGCCGCTCACCGACTACGAAGCGATCCTCGAAAAGCGTGGCTTCACGTTCGAATACGCCCACCTCGACGACACGATCCCGTGGAGCGGGGGAGACATCGATTTCGGGTGGCTCGCCCGCTTCTGCCGTGACACCTACGGCCGCCGCGCTGAGGCCGTCGACGCGGTCCAGTTCTTCATAGAGCCCGAGGACTGGCAAACCGTGCGCCGCACTACCGTCGGCCGGCAATACCACAAGGTTTATTCGAGCTACCTGACCGCCATTGTGAAGCGCTACCGGCACTATGGGCGGGTCGCTGAGCATGAGCTGACGCACATGCTCGACGACATCGTCCGGATCTATCTCGGGATATCGCTAGCCCGCATTGTCGGTGTCGACGACTGGGATGAGGACGTCGTCCATGGCCGCGATACTCGCTTTGAGGAATACGAGTACGACCGCGCCTTCGAGGAGGTGAAGCTCTACGTTTCCGCCGCCATCCAGAAGCGCAAGCGCCTGTCCAAGCTGACGCTGACCGACCGCGCTCTCGTCTACGTGCGCATGCGCCTCATCGAGATCAGCCGGCAGGTCGAAGAGATCACCGTTCCCGAAGAGAATGACCTGTACCGCGCCGCTATGGCGGCTCTCGGCACGGACGCCTCACCGAACGACGCTGCTCCCGATGAGCTGGGCTGCGCGGAGACGGTGTCCTCCATCATTCGCCAGGTGCTACCCGAGTTCCCCGTCATCACTGGCACATGGACGCTCTGGGAGCGCCTCAGGAAAGGCAGCGAGTTTACGGCCGTAGCCGAGCCTCGTCCCGGCGACATCGTCATCGCGCCAACCGGCACGGTTCGAAACGCGCCGTTCCCAGGGCACGTGGGGATCGTCGGCAAGGACGGTATCGTCATGTCGAACGATAGCGGTACCGGCACTTTCAATCAGAACTACACGATCGAGAGCTGGCACCGGCGCTACGCGGAGGAGGGCGGCTACCCGATCTATTACTACCGGTTAAACCAATAACGTATGCTCGAAACTACAATCACATCATTCATCATGGCGGCTTCGCCCGCCATCATTTCATTCATAACAGGACGCCTTAAAAAGCTACCGGCCATTTCGGAGATGAGGGGATCTCGTCGGCCTCTGATCCGCGCCCTCGCTGCAGGCGTGTCGCTTGTCTACATCTGCCTCACGTATTGGGTCGGGGGCGGGGAGTTTGACGATGGCCTTTTCATTACTACGCTCAACACCCTCGCGGTGTCGATCATCGCGTGGCTGTCCTCACTGGGCTGGTATCACGGCTTCGTTAAGCGCGGGTGATATACTGATAGAGCCTCATACAAGGTCGAAAGCGCTGGCATTGTCCGGCGCTTTCTTATCCCCAGCCTTCCCTTTGACGTATATACGGCGTAGCGTATACTTACAGTATTACAAATAATATATATGATTTTGAAAAAGACATTTTACTTCGACAAAAAGTCTGATCGCCTTGTGAAACGCCTAGCGCGACGCCTCTCCGGAAAGACGGAAAGGGTGAGTGAAAGCGAGGTGATCCGACAAGCGCTCACCGTACTGCCCTACGACCGTATGGTTGATGCCATTAGAAATCGTAGGGAGCAGTAGAACATATGAAATTCACCAACGACATGCGACCCGACTGGAGCGACCACAAGAGCCGGCACGACCGCCTCGCGCTACCTCGATACGGAGAGGTCAGTTGCGGCGACGTGCTCCGTCTCATCCTCTGGACGGGCTTGCTGTCCTTCATCGCGGGCATCGTCAGCGGGTATTTCGGGATCTTCTGATATTCCAATCGTTATGGCGAGCGACATCAAACAGAGATTGGCCAAGGTGCGAGCAGCGATAGAGCGCAAGGAGCACCGCATTCCGTACGCGGATCGACGGGCAATTGAACTCTCGATGACTGCTCGCGCCTATTGGCCTCAGCCTCAGCCGTACGATCTGCCTGGAGACGAAGCACGTTTCCCGTGGAACGATCAGGAGCATCCGAGGGACTAACCAAAATGTATGGGATACACTTGGCGCACACATGGTATGACCGGTACGCGGTTCTACCGGATATGGACTAAGATGCAGGAGCGCTGCCGGAACAAGAACCACGTCCACTATAGGGACTATGGTGGTCGCGGTATCTCGATCAGGTGGTCGTCCTTCGAGGCGTTCAAGAACGATATGTACCGGTCTTATACCGCGCATTGTCGACGGTACGGTGAGAACAATACGACGCTTGACCGTATCGATGTGAACGCAGGGTATTCAAAAGCCAATTGCCGTTGGGTGACTAAATGGGAGCAGCAGCAGAACCGAAGAGATAGCAAAATTCTTTGTTATCGAGGTGAGGCGCTCACTCAGTCGCAGTGGGCACGCAGGGCGGGAATTTCATTCTCGACCCTACGAAGCAGAATACGACAGGGGTGGGGCATTGAAAGGGCATTAAATACACCAGTTAAATACAAACAACATGACACCAGACAATTCAAACGTAGATAGCTTCCTTCCGTCTGACTATTCAGTCCCGCAGGGCGAAAGTCAGTACATGAAGCTTGAGCAGGGGGACAACAAGTTCCGTATTATGGATAAGCCGGCGTTCGGCTGGCTTGCGTGGACTATCGATGAAGAGGGGCACAACAAGCCACTTCGATTTCAGATGAACGAAAAGCCGACAGACCTACGTGAATTCCGAGAACAAAAGCTTTCTCACGTGTGGATGCTGCCGGTTTGGAACTTCCAGACCAAGTCGATCCAGATCCTCGAGGTAACGCAGAAGTCGCTGCAGAAGGCGCTGGAGGCCCTGGCGCGCAACGAGGACTGGGGAAGCCCACTCCGGTACAACATCACGATCCGCCGGCAGGGTGAGAAGCTCGACACCGAGTATTTCGTGAACCCATCGCCGCACAGCGATGCGCCTGCGGAAGCGCGTGAAGCCTGGTCACAGACCGTCAAGAACGGCTTCGACATTACCCGCCTCTTCAAGGGTGAGGACCCGTTCGCACCGAACCCGAGCATCGACGGCGAGGACGCTCCGGCCGCGGCCGCATAGCCTATGAAGATCATCGCAGTCCCGAACGACACGCGCACGGGCTTCCGCATTCCAAGCGAGTACAGCAAAGCGCTGTTTCTCGAATGGCTGAAGACGCACAACGCCTTCGAGATCACGCCCGTCGTCGAGGACAGCAAAGAGGGGCGCGGCTATCTCTTTGGCGCAGTGGTCCCGAGCTACTGCCACTGGCAGTACGGCATCGACCCACGGGAACCAGGGCGCAGCGATCAGCGCAAGTTCCTGTTCATGCGGGACTTCAACAACGAGATCGTCGAAAACCGCGACGGCGACCCTGAGCGCATTCCCCTATCGTCCAAGGGCAAGGTGCGGCAGTTAAACGAGACGTATCGCTTCTACGCCGACCAGAACGGTGCGCCGATGCCGAACCCCGAGCTGTACAAGAAGTGGAAAGCGGAGTGGAGCATGGACCCCCGCTTCCCCACTTTCCACGACTGGCTCGCGTTTCTCGGGATCGAAGAAGACGCGATGCCGAGCGCGGAAACGCTGGCACCATTACAAGACGACGCGGCGCCGAAGATGCCGGAGTATCCGGACAACTACGAAAAGCCCGCATTCTAACGACGACCTATGACCCGACCACTATTACTAGATAAGCCGACAACGCCGCGCGTGGGACTGCACGACCTGTTCGTGCGCCTCATGGCCGATGCCATGCAAGTGAGCGTGGACGAGGCGAGGGCGGTGTTGCGGCAGCAGAATTAGTATGAAGGGTAAGACCGTAATTGGTGAAAAGCCTGTCGCTCAGTGTCCGGACTGCGCCTCGATTAAGCAGCAGGTTGATCGAGGGGAGCGGTTCGTCTGGCAGAGGACGTTTGTCGTCTTCTCATCGCTTCCCGCCGAAAGATGTCCCTCATGTGTGGATAAGCATGTGGATATGGGGATAACCGACGATCGCCTATGAAGCTCACCCCGCAAGAGCAGAAGGTCTACGCCTACATCCGCGACCACCGTGGCTGCACGACACGCGACATCCAGCGTGATCTCCTCATCGAGTGCCCGTCGGCCCGCATCACTGGCCTTAGGCGCAAGGGCGTTGATGTGCAGGAGATCGGGAAGCTCAAGTACCCTGGCGCACGACCGTTCACGAAGTATGCGATCGGAGCCCCGCAGACGAAACGCGTCCAGCACATTGAGATCGTCGGTGGAATGGCGGTGCGGACGTTCCGGACTGTGTTAGACCTCGCTGGAAGCGTAGGTCTTGCTACCGGGCTGCTCCTCGTATCTCTGAGTGCCTGCCTCGCCAATGCTGGATAGGCGACGCGCGGACGGCCGCGTCAACTTCGACGATATGTTGTAGTAGGGGTAAGATCCGAAAATGTCAGGGTGTAAGTGTGCGGCGAGATCCACGTCCGTCTGGGAGACGTAACGTCCGCCCCAGTTCTCGATGATGTGCTTGAGGGGGCGAAACTTTCTGTTGGCGGACTTTAGCTTGGTCTGAGCGTCAAGCCATTCATACGCGATGCGGACGCAATCGTTGTGCTCATGCAGAACGTCGCCAATGCTATAGCGAACGGTCGTCTTGGCCTTTTCGATCGCCTTATCAGTCAGCATGACAATAAATCCTCCTCAAAGTTGCAGATGATATACTGGCGGCGTGACCATCACGCTACTCGGAGAGCCGAAAAGCACAAGCCACATATACCACTACCACTGCAAATTCGGCAGGCCTGCTGGCTACATGACGGCGGCAGGCAAGGCCCTCAAGGAGGACTACCAGTGGCAGGCAAGGAGCCAGTGGAGCGGACCGCCGCTCGCTGGCCCTTTGTGCGTGGAGGTGACCCTCTTCTTCGGCACGCGTCGCAAGGCCGACATCGACAATTTCAATAAGCTCTGGGCCGACGCGCTCACCGGCATCGCGTATGAGGACGATAGCCAGATAGAGCGTCTGACGATCGTGAAGGGGTACGATAAGGCACGGCCGCGAGTGGAGGTCGCTCTGTCGCCATTGGTCGGGTAGTTCTGTCCGGAAGCCGGCGAAGCCCGCCTGCTCGCGATTCAAAGGGGGGACACGAATCGGTAGCTCTTTGCTAGCCTCTAAGCATGGATACCCTCGACCCGCACGATCGCAGCGAAAGGATGAAGCGCATTCGGGGGAAAAACACGAGACCCGAGATGGTCGTCCGGAGTCTCGTGCACCGTATGGGCTATCGGTTCCGACTGCACAGGCGGGATCTGCCAGGCTGTCCCGACCTTGTGTTTCCCGGCCGCAAGAAAGTGATCTTCGTCCATGGATGCTTCTGGCACAGACACCCGGACGACGCGTGCAAACTCGCTCGCTTACCGAAGTCGCGACTCGATTTCTGGCTACCGAAGCTCGAGGGCAATCGGGAGCGGGACGTCTTACGGCAAAAGCAACTAGCTGATCTCAATTGGGGGGTGATGGTTGTATGGGAATGCCAAATAGGGGATCTCGAGATGCTGCGCAAAAACGTAAGAGAATTTCTTGAATCATGAAGTCAATAGAGCTATTTGCGGGTGCCGGAGGACTGGGTATTGGCCTCCATGAGGCAGGGTTCCATCCTGTGAATGTCGTCGAATGGGATCGCTATTGCTGCGACACGATACGGGAAAACAAATCGCATGGCATCCCTTCGGTATCGGACTGGCGATTGACCGAGGGAGACGTATCACAGGTGGATTTCAGCCCTTACGAGGGGCAGGTCGAACTCGTATCGGGCGGTCCACCGTGTCAGCCATTCTCTCTCGGTGGACGCCACCGGTCGTACAACGACGCTCGGGATATGTTTCCGCAGGCTATCCGAGCCGTCAGGGAGTGTCGCCCGAAAGCCTTCGTGTTTGAGAACGTCAAGGGACTGACGCGGAGCGCCTTCCGCAACTACTTCGAGTACATCCGTCTGCAGCTAGAGCATCCCGAGATCGCAGCCAAGGCCGACGAGCCATGGGCTGACCACTTCGCGCGCCTTGAGCGTCACCACACGAGCGGCGTTCGAGATGACCTGCATTACCAGGTTGTGACTCGAGTCCTCAACGCCGCTGACTTTGGGGTGCCACAACGCCGAGAGCGTGTGGTTTTTGTCGGCTTCCGTGACGATCTGGGCGTGGAGTGGACGTTCCCAGAGGGCACGCATTCCGCGGATGCGTTGTTGTGGAGCCAAACTACCGGAGAATACTGGGAACGGCATCAGGTCCCCAAGTCAGGTCGGTATATGGCCCCACGTGCCGTCGAGCGCGCGCGCCGTATCTCCGAAGCACCGTCCGCGCTTCCCTGGCGCACCGTCCGCGATGCGATCCATGATCTGCCGGACCCAGAAAAGCGGCCGAAGCTCGCTTCCTCTATTCTCAACCACCGCTTCCAGCCAGGTGCGCGGTCTTATCCGGGGCACACCGGAAGCCCGCTTGACGAGCCCGCCAAGACCTTGAAGGCAGGGGTGCACGGCGTTCCCGGCGGCGAAAATATGCTCGCGCGGCCGGACGGAACGGTACGTTATTTCACTGTCCGAGAGAGCGCGCGACTCCAAACATTTCCGGATGATTTTCGCTTTCATGGATCATGGTCAGAGACCATGCGCCAGCTGGGGAACGCGGTCCCCGTAGTGTTGGCACGGACCGTCGGTGAGCATGTGGCTCGGCACTTGGAGCCGGCTTGATGGCGAAGACGGAGTCATATAATCCGCTCGACAAATTTAATATTGCGAAGAGCATTGAATCAGAGGTCCTCGCTCGACCGGCTGCTCCACTAGCCGAAGTTGGAGGTATCACCGGAGCAGGGGTGTACGTTATCTACTACACCGGTGATTTTGCTGCGTATGCCCCAGTTGCTAACGCCAACCAAAACGGCGAGCTGACCCAGCCCATCTATGTGGGCAAAGCAATCCCAAGGGGAGGGCGAAAAGGCGGTCTGGCGACAGATATTGCTGCAAAGGGGAATGCTCTGGCGGATCGCCTGAGGCAGCATGCTGCGTCAATTGATGAAGCCCAAAACCTCAACCTTGAGCACTTCTTCGTCCGGCATTTGGTGGTCGATGATATTTGGATACCACTCGGCGAGAATATGCTGATCGAGACGTTCAAGCCGATCTGGAACAGAGCAATTGATGGATTTGGAAACAAAGATCCAGGTAGGCGACGTTCCACTCAGTATCGGTCTCCTTGGGATGTGCTTCATCCGGGGCGGAAATTTGCGGAGAAGCTCGCTGAGAGTCCTGCTACCCCTGACCTGCTGCTGCAGCGTATCGGTGACTATTTTGCGGACCGGCCGCTGACAAAATTGCCGCGAGCTGTTGTTGAACAGCAGGAAGAGGAAGAGGTCGACGCGGAAGACGCCGCCGACGACTTGTGAGTGATAACGGGTGGGCCCTATCCCCACTGGCGTTTGCTGCACTAGTGTCCTGTGGTACTATTGGTGTATGCCAAATTTGATAGTACAATACGGTCGAACCGTAAGTAGGAAAGAGGGCGCGAGTTTCGTTCCATCTTTCGTACTATCAGGTACGGCATCACTCTGACCTCGCTTCGGCGAGGTTTTTGTGTATCTGACGGGGTAGGGTGGCCGGATCTCGCAGCCTCCCGTTGGAAGCCATTAAATGTGAGAACTCATAGCCCGATGTCCGGAGGCAGCATCCTCCGGCCCACGTCGCATGAGGCCTCTGTGTGCGTAGCCTTAGATCCCCGAACGCACACAAGTACGGCGGGACCCGCAAAGCCGGTATCCCGTACAGTCTGGGGTGAGAACGCGCGGAGAGAAAACCGCTGAAAAGCGTTCGGGGCCAAGGTGCGTATAGACACGGCCTTTTAGCCGTTCTGTGCCCACATCGCAGATAATAGAACTTAATCACATGAACTATGATGAGAAATGGAGTTTGCCAGCGGAAGCGCCAGGATGGAGCCCGCGATCACGATATGCGCCAGAAGGTCGACGGCGCAGGTCGAAAGTACGAGGCCTGTAAGCGGTGCGGAACGATGTTCATCACGCCCGCCGCGTAGACCAACTTAGCCTATGACAAAGAAAATTAAGACAATGTCGTTTGCTCCGGCGGCGGCAACAAAGAGGGAGAAGTATCAGGAGCTACGGACTCGCATTAACAAGCACTGTCCGTGGCTGATGGAGCTGCGGTTTGGGTGTGAGGTCGTAATAAACAACACTTGCGCTACCGTCATTTACGGCGAACGAGAGAACATGGACGGAGAAAAGTATATATGCACAACATTAGGAAGTGCAGTTGATTTGCGTATATACCTTAAACCTAGAAAAACTGACTACCATCGTCTGACTAAAATCCTCGGTATCCCACCGACCTTGCAGGATGTGTTGGCCGCAATACCGGCATCACTCTATAACGGCGAGCAAGTTAGAAAGTCGGTGCTTGATCACTACAACCTCACCAAACCCCTCAGCGACCAGAGCGAGGAGACACTCGACTTCCTTTTGTCCGTCATCGAATAGCCTATGAAGCCTCTCGCCTCACACCTCGATATGTCCCGCTATCAGCGCCCTGCTGGTCCAAACATCCGCAGCGAGCGGGATGAAATGGTTCAGAAGTTTGTCGACAAGCGCGTCATCAAGATCCACGACCGGACGACCAAGCAGCTGCGTCTCGCGACGGCCGCGGAGGTCGCGCTGCTGTTGAAGGACTGTCCGACCGCCGACCTCTACGCCTTCTTCCGCGAGTGCGAGGGGGCTCGGAGCTTCTCTCGCTTCTTCTGGTGGGCGGTGAAGGGCGGGAAGCAGCGCGGCCGTCAACAAGACGCGTGAAGCCTCGTGTGGTGCCCCATCTGTGAGCGTGCTATGAGCTTCGGCGCATATTTTCACAGGTCGCTGAAGCCGAAATCTGAGACTAAAGAGTGACTAGGAATTTCGGCGCGTTTCGGTAACATACTGAAAATAAGCCGTTTGGCCCCGTAGCTCAGTGGATAGAGCACCGGCCTTCTAAGCCGATGGTCGTAGGTTCGAATCCTACCGGGGTCGCCATTTAATTCCAAAGGCTTAGGGAAAGTCCGCATCGGTCAGAGATGGCCGTTTTTACAGGCGATTTTACACCTTTGTTCGCCTTCTGAGCACGTCGGGTCCGGCGCCCCTCAGGGGTCGTCTGGACCGGACGATGCCTGATGCTCACGACGATAGGACCCGTCGTCCCAGGGGGGCAGCGTCGGTACGCGCCAGATCCCCTTGCGGCGTAATCTGGCGATCCACTCATCCTTCACGTAGGCGTCGCTGTACCGCAGATCGGCCCAGGCGAAGCCGCTCCGCACCATGTCCTGGCTGATGTCCTGCCCGGCAGCCTTGCATTTGGCGACTTTCTCCGGGGCTCTGGCGTCCGCTTCGATGTCCAGCTCTTCGCAGGCAACCTCAAGACCCGCGACGATGCTCTGCAGCGTCAGCGTGGCGGCCTCCCCGCACGGCCAGGTGCCGCCTTTCGGGGTCTTGCATGTCCGGCCCTGCTCCGGAGCGTCGATCCCGTACAGATCGTAGGTTTCGCCGTGGATCCGGATCGTATCGCCATCGATGACGGTGGCATGGTCGGCCAGGGCCCCCGTGGCGGTGAGCAGCACCGCGCCGGCCACAATCGCAGTCTTCAATGTTCTGGCTCCGGCTTGGTCTGGACCTGCGTTTCCGGTTTCTTGCAGACGACCTCCGGCAAGGCAATGCCTACCCCGGTTCCCGGATCGATCAACCGCAGATTGACGCACTATGCCGTCTCGATGTGATGGAAGTTGGGCGTCTTCGGCCTGCCGGTGCGATGCCGGAAGCGAAGCCACCCGGGCCTGCGACCCTGCCGCTGCGGCTGTCCGGACGCCCCGCCGCTGCCCGCCAAGCTTCAGGCGGGCGTTGCGGCGGTCCCCCTGTCCAGAAGGCAGAGCGCAGCGTGATCGCGCGGCGTCAGAGCGCTCATCACCACGTTCCGGCCGTTCACCTTGGCATCGTAGAGCGCGGCGTCGGCGGCCGACATAAGGGCATCCGCCGTCGCGGCAGTCGCCGTCTTGTCGGCGATGCCGAAGCTCGCCGTATAGGAGATCGTGTTTCCGCCGATGGTCAGTTCCGCGGCGGCAATGCTGGACCGGATCCGTTCGCAGATCTTCTCCGCCTCCTGCCGGTTGGCTCCTTGCAGGACGAGGGCGAACTCTTCACCGCCGATCCGCGCGGCGAAGTCGTTGCCCCGAATGTTGTCCTTCAGAGCCGCGGCGAAATGCTGGATCACCCGATCTCCCACGTTGTGTCCGTAGCGATCGTTGATCGACTTGAAGTGATCCAGGTCCGTGATCACCACCGAAACCGGCGACGATCGCTGCTGCGAACGCTCCAGCGCCCGGTTGAGCGCCAGGTAGAAGGATCTCCGGTTCGCCAGCCCGCTGAGTTCGTCCATGGTCGCCTGTTCGCGGGTCAGCTGTTCCACTTTTCTGCGCCGCTGCTCGTGAAGGAGAAGCCCGCCGAGCAATAGGACGCCGATCGCCCGAAAGATCGATGTGGGAAGAAACAGTTCCTGGATCGCACGCAGCGCGATCTCGATCGGGAGAGCGAACACCGCCACGAAGGACAATGGCGACAGGGCGGCCAGGATCAGTACGCTCTTGATCCTCACAGGTTCGCCGCGGCCTTTGCTGCCATAATAGACCAGCAGGCCGATTGCCGCTGAAATGAGGATGGACCCGACGCCGGGGACCACACCGGCGCCGCCGAGATAGATGCGAAGGGCTGCGGCCAGCGAAGCCGAGATGATTGCTGCGATCGGGCCTCCGAAAAGGGCGGACAGCAGGATCATGGTCGATCGCGAATCCACGAAGACCCCGTCGGTGAGCGGGATCGGATCCAGCATGGAAATGCACGCGCCGAGGCCCAGCACCGCTCCCAGAATGCTGGGGTCCGCCAGTCTGTTCGTTCGTTTTGGCACCACGACGTAGAGAACCATGACGGTCGTTATGAGCGTCATGTTCCTGAACATGGGCAGAACATAGTCGATCATGGGTGATGCGAGCCGGTTGGCGTTGAGGCGCGATCTGCGATCGTCGGTCGCCTGACATGGGTACGGACTGTTACGTACCGGCCCAGGCTCGCGCGAAGCTGACCTGGACGCCGGCGGGCAAGATTGCGGAGGCCGGATAGATCCGGTTTCCAGGATGGCGTCCGGGAACCGGGACGGTCCGAAGCGGCGAAAGCGGGACTGAAAATTGTTTCGCTACCAGGCCCGTAACGGCCGCTTGAATTCGGCCGAGCCCGGGCCATCTAGCCGGAGCCGAAGGCATCGTGCCGACCACGGCGTTACCCGGATCATCCCAATGACATGGCTTTTTCTTTGTATCGGTCTCGTCCTCCTGCTTGGCGGAGGCGAGGCGCTGGTGAACGGCAGCGTGGGCGTCGCCCGGCGCTTTCGCGTTTCGCCGCTCGTCATCGGGCTGACCCTGGTCGGGTTCGGCACGTCAACGCCGGAGCTGGTGGCCAGCCTCGAAGCGGCGATGATCGGCGCGCCGGGCATCGCCATCGGCAACGTCGTCGGCAGCAACATCGCCAACATCCTCCTGATCCTCGGCGTGTCGGCCGTCATTCTGCCCGTGACCACGTCCCGGAAGGCCTTCACCCGGGACGGTCTGGTCCTGATGATGGCCAGCGTGCTGCTGGTGATCCTGTGCATGGTGGGCACCATCGGCCGGACGACGGGCGCCGTCTTCGTGGTGCTTCTCGCAGCCTACACGCTCTACACCTACCTGTCGGAGCGCAAGCAGGCCGCGCCCGAGCCCGCCGCGGACGAGCCGGCCGACAGGCCGCTGGCCGTGTCCGCCCTGCTGGCGGTCGGCGGCATCGCCGGCGTGGTGGTGGGCGCCGGCTTTCTGGTCGATGCGTCCGTCGAACTGGCCCGCCGGTTCGGCATGTCGGAAGCGGTGATCGGGCTGACGCTGGTGGCTGTCGGAACGTCGCTGCCGGAACTCGTCACCTCGGTCATGGCGGCCATCCGGCGCCACGGCGACGTCGCCTTCGGCAACATCGTCGGCAGCAACATCTTCAACATCCTCGGCATTGCCGGCGTCACCGGTCTGGTGTCGCCGATCCCGATCCCGGAGGAGATCATCCGCTTCGATGCCTGGATCATGCTGGCGAGCGCGCTGGCGCTGGTCGCCTTCGCGGTCACGGGCTGGCGCATCAACCGATGGGAAGGCGGCCTGCTCCTCGCCGCTTACGCCGCCTATCTCGTGCTGCAGCTGTCGCCCCCGGTCCGTCAGGCCATCGGGCTTTCATAGGCACGGGGGCAGGGCGGAAGAAGGCGAGGAGGATCTACCGCCCCCTGGTGATCGCCGACAGCGCTTCGTTCACCTCGAACGAGCGCACGTCGATCCCGGTGATGCCGAAGCCGGCCAGCCGGGTGGAGTGCTTCTGGGTGTAGGCGCGGGCCTGCTCGCCCGTCTCGAACAGATAGGCGCCGCCGGCGACCTTGCGGTCCGGATCTTCGGTCCAGACCTTCCAGATCAGGCCGGGTTCGCCGGAGATGTCCTCGGCCAGGCCGCGATAGGCCTTGGCCGCCTCATCGCCGAACGGACCCTCGGACGGAAACTCGAAAACCAGCAGCGTCGCCATGGTGCCTCCCTCCCGGCTCACCCCTTGTCACCGGTATGGTGCGACAGGAGGCCGGCGAAGGAAAGTGGGCGATGCTTCGCGCGGGCGACGGACAATCGCCGCCCGCGGCGGCTTCGGTCCTATGTCTGGCCTTCGATCACGGCGCAGGCGATCCGGCTGCCGGCATCGCCGGAAGGCTGGCTTTCGTAGTCGTCCGTGCCGTCATGGATGACGATCGCCTTGCCGAGGATGGCCGTGTCGCCTTCGTTGAGGGTCACGGCCGTGTTCAGCACCTGGGTGCGCAGCACGCCGTTGCCGTCGACATACTGGTTCGGCATGTCGCCGGCGTGGGGCCCGCCGTCCACGAGGAAGCCGTGCTTGGCGTCGGTCGGATTGAAGTGGCCGCCGGCCGACTTGAACCCGTCGTCGGCGGTGCACGTGCCGGTCTCGTGGATGTGGAACGCCACCCAGCTGTCGGCCGGAAGCCCTTCGATCTCGGCCTCGATCAGGGCGCCGTCGCCCGTGGGCGTGATCTCGGCGGTGCCGATCTCGCTGCCTTCGGTGTCGATGAAGGTGGCCATGGCGGCGGGCTGACCACCGGCCGTCTTGTCGGCGTCGGCGGCAAGCGCTGCGCCCGGCACCATCAGGGTGGCGAGAAGAGCGGCGGCGAAGGTCGCGGGTCGTGAGGACATGATCTCGATCTTTCGCTTTGGGTGTGTCTGGCCTACGAACCCTTTCGGCCCTCCAGTTGTTCCGTCCTGCGACGGAGAGGGGCACAAGAAGACGTCGAAGGCGGGGAGGTCGGCAATGGCCGGGAAACGGGAAGGCGGCGTGCACGGGACGGGCGGACAATGACCGCCGCCGCGCCGTCGCTGCGCAAATGGGGTCTCGTGGCCGCGCTGGCGCTGGCGCCGGCCGTCAGCAACGGCTTCGCCCGCTTCGCCTACGGGCTGATCCTGCCGGCGATGCGGACCGATCTCGGCTGGACCTACACCGAGGCCGGCTGGATCAACACCGCCAACGCGCTCGGCTATCTGATCGGCGCGCTGATAGCGCTCACCCTGATCGCCCGGATCGGCACCCGGACCATGTTCGTGGGCGGCATGCTTCTGACCGCCCTCGCGCTGCTCTTCTCCGGCCTGACCGAGAATTTCTGGCTCCTGACCGTCTGGCGCATCCTGGCGGGCGTGGGCGGCGCGCCGGCCTTCATCGCCGGCGGCGCGATGGCGGCGGCCGTGTTCCGCAACGCGCCGATGCAGAGCGCGCTCGCCCTGGCGCTCTATTTCGGCGGCGGCGGCCTCGGCATGCTGGCCTCCGGCGCGACCGTGCCCCTGGTCCTCGACGGCGCGCCCGGCGCGTGGCCCTCCGTCTGGGTCGGCATGGGCATCGCCAGCCTCGTCACCATGCTGCCGGTCGCCTGGGCGGCGCGGGAGGTGAAGCCGGCCGACAAGGGCGGCGGCGTCGACACCAGCCAGCGCCTGCCGTGGCGGGCGATGCTGCCGGAGCTGTCCGCCTATTTCCTCTTCGCCGTCGGCTACATCGTCTACATCACCTTCATCGTCGCCTGGATGCGCGAGACCGATGCCTCGGCGGGCCTCGTCGCGGTGATGTGGTCGCTGATGGGGATCGCGGTGATGGTGTCGCCGTTCGCCTGGCGGAGCGTCCACGTGCGCTATTCCGGCGGCGCGCCGCTGGCGCTCTCCAACGCGGCGACGGGCATCGGCACGCTGCTGCCGCTGGTGGTCGCCGGCCCGCCGGGCGTGATCGTCTCGGCCCTGGTGTTCGGCGCGTCGTTCTTCATGTCGCCGGGGGCGGTGGCCGCGTTCGGCCGGGCCAACCTGCCGGAGCCCCAGTGGGGCGCCTCGATCGCGCTCTTCACGTCCGTCTTCGGGGTGGGGCAGTTGGTCGGGCCGGTCGCAGCCGGCTACATCGCCGACGCCACGGACGGCGTCGGGACCGGGCTTGCCGCTGCCGGTATCATTCTTCTGGCCGGCGGGGCGCTGGCGCTTCTGCAGAAGCCGCTGGTGCGGGCCGGGGCGGCATAAGCCGCCGCCGTCCGCCAGGCCCGGTCACAGGTCGCCGTGACCTCGCGGGTCGCGGCCGACGATGGTGTCGGCCTCTCTCCTGGTGAGGCACAGCGGCGGCGCGAAGCCGAGGATGTCGCCCTGGGGCATGGCCCGGCTGATCACGCCCCGCCGCGCGTCCCATCATCTCGCCATATGGCAGGCGCTCGGCGTCCCGGTCAGGTGATCAGGATAGCCCGGAAATCGTTCACGTTGGTCCGGGTCGGACCGGTGACGACGAGATCGCCGAGGACGGAGAAGAAACCGTAGCCGTCATTGTCGGCGAGGAAGGCGCGCGGATCGAGGCCTGCCGCCCGGGCACGGGCGAGCGTTGTCGGGTCCACCAGCGCGCCGGCGTTGTCCTCCGAGCCGTCGATACCGTCGGTGTCGCCGGCGATCGCCGAGATGCCGGGATGGCCGTCGAGCGCGAGCGCCAGGGCAAGCTGGAATTCCGTGTTCCGGCCACCGCGCCCGTTGCCACGAACCGTGACGGTCGTCTCGCCGCCCGACAGGATCAGGCACGGCGCGGACAGCGGGCGGGCATGTGTAGCGCAGGAGATCGCGATGGCCGCCAGCACCTTCGCCACTTCGCGCGCTTCGCCTTCGATCCGGTCGCCGAGAACAAGCGTCCGGATGCCTTTCTCTTCGGCCAACGCCGCTGCGGCTTCCAGCGACATCATCGGTGTGGCGATCAGCCGGCACGAGGCATGGGCGAGGGCAGGGTCGTCGGGCTTGGGCGTTTCCGCTGCCGGGTCGGTGAGCCAGTGGGTGATAGAGGCGGGAACTGCGATCCCGTGCGCTTCGAGAATGGCGCGTGCGTCGGCTGCGGTCGTGGCATCCGCCACCGTCGGCCCGGAGGCGATCACGGCCGGGTCGTCGCCCGGAACGTCCGAGATTGCGAGCGTCACGATCGGCGCCGGCGCGGCGGCGAGCGCCAGGCGTCCGCCGGCAACCGTGGAGACGTGTTTGCGGACCGTGTTCATGTCGGAGATCGGCGCGCCGGAGCGCAGCAGTGCCCGGGAGAGCGCCTGCAGGTCCTCCAGCGACACCCCGGGCGGCGGGCCTGCGAGAAGGGCCGAGCCGCCGCCGGAGAGGAGGCAGATCACCAGATCGGCCTCGGTGAGGCCGTCCAGGCAGGCGAGCATCTCCGCCGTTCCGTCGACGCCGGCCTGGTCGGGAACCGGGTGGCTGGCCTCGACGATGCGGATCTGACGGGTGTCCTCGCCGTGGCCGGTCCGGGTCAGGACCACGCCTTCGAGCGGGCCGTCCCACGCGGCTTCCAGAGCCCGGGCCATGGCAGCCGAGGCCTTGCCGGCGCCGATCACGACGGTGCGGCCCTTGGGTTTCGGGGGCAGGTGACCGGCGAGGGAGGTGTCCGGTCGGGCGCGGTCCACGGCGGCCCGAAACAGGTGGTCCAGCAGGCGTCGCGCGTCGTCGGTCGAGTGGCTCATCGGCGCCGGGCTCCCTTCCTCGGAGGTTCCGGCCAGTCGTATCCGATGGGGCGCGCGAACCGAAGCGGGAGTTTCCAGGAGGTCAGTCGTCGACGGGCTCCAGCCCGAGGCTGTCATAGGCGGCGGCCGTCAGCCGCTGCCGGCGTTCCTTCTCCGGGGGCCAGGCCTCTGCGCGTTCGGCGATCGCCGCGCCGCCGTCGGTCAGGCTGAACTGGCTGGCCGCCTTCAGGCTCTTGAACTCGTCGAAGGAGACCGGAACGGCGACGGGCGCGCCTTCCCGGGCGCGGGGCGAAAACGGAGCGATCGCGGTGGAGCCGAACTGGTTGCGGAAATGGTCGATGAAGATCCGGCCGGTCCGCTTCTTCTTGGCCATGGACGCGACGAACCGTTTCGGGTCCAGCTCTTCCATCTTGGCGGCGAAGGCGCGGGCGAAGCCGGTCACCTCGCTCCAGTCCTGCCGCCGCTCCAGCGTCAGCACCAGATGAATGCCCTTGCCGCCGGTCAGCAGCGGATAGGAGTCCAGCCCGGCCGAGCGCAGCACCTCGGCGAGATCCACCGCTGCCTTTTTCACTGCTTCGAAATCGACGCCGTCGCCTGGGTCCAGATCGAACACGAGCCGGTCCGGCTTTTCGATCCGATCGGTGCGGCTGCCCCACACATGGAGTTCGAGCGCGCCGACCTGGGCGCAGGAGATCAGCGCCTCGCGGGACGCGACAAGCAGATAGTCCTTGGTCTCGCCCGAGCGCTCCTTGATCGGGCGGGTGGTGAAGGCGTCCGGCAGTCCGGCGCCGGCGTGCTTCTGGAAGAAACAGGCCTTTTGACGGCCTTCCGGGCAGCGCACCAGGCTGACGGCGCGGTCGGCGAGTTCCGGCAGCATCACGTCCGCCACCGCGTCGAAATAGTCTGCCAGCGCCTTCTTGGTGACGTCCATCTGCGGAAACAGCACCCGGTCCGGATGGGTCAGGCGGACGCCGGCCACCTTGTCTTCGCCGTCTCCGTCGCTCATGGCCTTTTTCCCTTTTCCGGCCGGCGGTTTACCGGAACCGCTGCCGGCCTTGGACGACGACGATCGCGGGGGCTGAGGTGTCTCCGCCACGACTTCCCTGGCCGGCTTGTCCTCGCGCAGGCCTTCGAACACGGCGTGGCGGACCGCGCCATCCCGGGTCGTCTCGGTAAAGCGGACCTCGGCGACCAGATCGGGGCGGACCCAGCGGGCATCGCGGGCGATGTCGGATGGAACCTCGGCAAACGGCGCCGTGCGCCGCGCCCGCTTCTTCAGAAGGCCGGCGATGTCCGCCAGCGTGTCGTCGTCGAAGCCGGCACCGACCCGGCCGCTGTACACCAGCTTGCCGTCCTCGTGGACGCCGAGCAGCAGCGACGAGAACGGTCGCTCCTTGCTCGACGGCGACCAGCCGCCGATCACGAATTCCTGCCGCTTCACGCACTTGATCTTGAGCCAGTCGCGGCTCCGCTCGGAGCGGTAGCGGGCGCCTGCGCGCTTGGCGACGATGCCTTCGAAGCCGCGGCTGCAGGCAAGCCGCGCGATCCGGCTGCCGTCGCCCTCGATGAAGGTCGACTGGTGGATGGGCTTGCGGGCTTTCTTCAGGAGCTTCGCAAGGACCTCCTTGCGGTCGCGGAGCGGCTTGCCGGTCAGGTCCTCGCCATCGGCCTTCAAAACGTCGAAGACCATGAACGCCAGGGAGGAGGGATCCTCCTTCAGGGCGCGCTGCAGCGCTCCGAAGTCGCTGCGGCCGCTGTCGTCGGCGACGATCACCTCGCCGTCCAGGAGCGTGTCGGTCAGGCCGAGCTTGGCCAGCGCGCTGGGGATCGGACCGAACTTCTCCGTCCAGTCCTTGCCGTTGCGGGTGTAGCAGCGCACCGCGGACCCGTCGCAGGCCGCCAGCATCCGGTAGCCGTCGAACTTGGTCTCATAGATCCAGTCGTCGCCGTCGGGAGCCCCGTCGACCAGGGTCGCGAGCTGGGGCTTGCGGAACTTCGGAGGCGTGCCGGACGTATCCGCGGCGCGCGCGCTGCTGTGCGCGCCTGAGCGGCCTTTGCTTGCGCTTTTTTGCTGCGCGCGCGCACTGCGCGCACGCTGTGACTGCGCACCAGGTCGGCGGCTTCGGCGCGCTGATTTTCCGGCCGCGATCTCGTCCATGGACCGGCCGGTGCTCACGCTCCAGTCGGTGTCCTGAATATCCGCCTCGTCTTCCGGAACGGCGGCCGCGTCGTCCTTCTTGATGAGGAGCCAGTTTTCCCGGCCCTTGTCGGACTTTCGGCGCGGCTTCATCCGGACCAGCGAGAAGCCGCCCTTGAGCCGGTCGCCGTCGAGAACCAGGCTCAACTTGCCTTCTTTCAGGCCCTTTTTCGGATCGCCTTCGGCCACGAACGGCCCGGTATCCCAGAGCATCACCGTCCCGCCGCCATACTGGTCTTCCGGGATGGTGCCCTCGAAGTCGGCATAGTCGAGCGGATGGTCTTCGGTTCTTACGGCAAGCCGCTTTTCCGAGGGATCGAGGCTCGGCCCCTTGGTCACCGCCCAACTGGCCAGAACACCGCCGATCGCGAGCCGGAAGTCATAATGGAGCCTGCTCGCGTCGTGCTTCTGCACCACGAAGAAGCCGTCCGCCGCCTCGGCAAGCTCGCCGGACGGTTCTCTGGTTTTGGAGAAGTCGCGCTTGGCGCGGTAGGTGGAGAGATCGGCCATGGGACGTTGCGGTCAGGCCGCTTTCTCCGTCGATTTCTTCGTCCGGCGCGTCTTGGTCTTGGCGGATCCGGAGGATTTCGCCTGGGTGCTGCCGGACGCCGACTTGCCGCCCGACGACCCTTTCGAGGACCCGGACTTCGTGCCGGTGCTCTTGCCTTTCGAGGCGCTCGACTGCTTGCCGGCGGACGCGTTCGCCCGTTTCGAAGAGGACCGCGAACCGCCGGATTTTCCCCCGCTCCCGCCTTTCTCGCCGAGGCTCTTTTTCAGGGCCGCCATCAGATCGACCACGTTGCTGTCGTCGCTCGTGTCCTCGTCGACGGCGACCTCCGGCTTGCGGCCCTTCGCCTTGCGCTCGACCAGCTCCTTCAGCGCCTCGTTGTACCGGTCGCGGAACGCGTCGGCCTTGAAAGGCGCGCTCTTCCGCTCGATCAGCTCTTCGGCGAACGACAGCAGTTCCTCGTCGGATTCCTCGTCGCTGAGCGAGGAGAAATAGGGCGAGGCCCGGTGAAGCTCGTCCTTGAACCGAAGGGTCTCGACCATCAGGCCCGACCCGCACGGCTTCAGCGCCGCGATGTATTCCCGCCCGCGCATCACGAACTGGCCGAGACCGACCTTGCCGGTATGGCGCAGGGCATCGCGCAGGACCCGGAAGGCGTCTTCGGACAGATCGTCGTCGGGCACGACGTAGTAGGGGCGGTCGAAATAAATCGGGTCGATCTCGCAGGCATCGACGAACTGGACCAGCTCGAGGGTCTTTTTCGCCTCGATCTTGATCTCGTCGATGTCCTCGTCGCTGACCAGGACGTACTTGCCCTTCTCGACCTCGTAGCCCTTGACGATGTCGTCGCGCTCAACCGGCCCCATGCCGGGCACGACCTTTTCATAGCGGATGCGTTTTCCGCTCGGCTCGTGGATCTGATGGAAGGACAGCTTCGCACTGGACCGGGTCGCGCTGTAGAGCTTCACCGGCACCGACACGAGCGCGAGGCGTATCTGACCACTCCAGACCGGACGCGAGGGCGCCATCTCCATTCTCCCATGGGCAACTGCGCGGGCAGATGATTCGCGCGCTTTCACACGAACGCCCTTTCCCCGCGAATGGTTCACTTTCGGCCGGAACAGCTCTGTCTGGAACCACAGAGCCGGCTCGGGCGTTCGCCGGTCAAACGGGCTGGCACCGTTCATCCGCGGCAGCGATTGCGCCGCGAAGCCGAATTGGAGGTTATCCGCAATGCCGAAAATCACCGATAGCAAGATCCTCATCGTTGCCACCAACGGCTTCGAGCAGTCCGAGCTTGAAGTTCCGCTGACCAAGCTCCGTGACGCCGGTGCGACCGTCCATGTTGCGACGCTGGACGGGAAGGCGATCCGCGGCTGGGACAAGACGGACTGGGGCAACGAGGTCCCCGGCGATGCCAAGGTCTCCGACGTGAACCCGTCCGATTACAATGCCATCGTGCTGCCGGGTGGCCAGATCAACCCGGATCTGCTGCGGGTCGAGGGCGACGTCATGAAGGTGCTTCGCCACTTCATCGACACCGGCAAACCGGTCGCGGCGATCTGTCATGCGCCCTGGCTTCTGATCGAAGCAGACGCGGTACGCGGTCGCGAAGCGACATCCTACAAGTCGATCAAGACCGATATGATCAATGCCGGCGCCCTCTGGCGCGACGAGCCGGTCGTGGTCTCGGAAGGGATCATCACGTCCCGCAATCCGGGCGATCTGGACGCCTTTGTCGGCAAGATCATCGAAGAGGTCGAGGAAGGCCGCCACGAGCGCAAGGCGGCATAAGGGGCGATCAGGTGATCCCCCAACCGGTCGCATGAGACAAACGCCGGTCATCCAGAGGGTGGCCGGCGTTTCTCATGTCGCGACTGCTCGCATCAGTGGGCGCGCAGGGCTTTCACCAGGTCGCTCTTGGACATCTTGGACCGGCCGTCGATGCCGATTTCCCGGGCCCGCTGATAGAGATCCTCCTTGCTCCATTCCTCGTAAGGCGGCGCCTTGCCGCCCTTTTTGGAAGGTTTGTCGCCCGCCGCCTTGGCGTTGGCGATCCGGGCCGCCTTTTCCTTGCTGTTTCCCTGCTTGCGCAGCTCTTCGTACATCTCGTCGTTCTTCACCTGCTTGCCATGAGACTTGGCCATCGTCTGACTCCGTTTCTCGGGCGGCGTTTGTCCCTACGATACGCCGACGCGGGATGAACCGCCATGGCGGCACCTGGTTCCAGGCCGGGCCAAGCGAGCAGGCGCGGGGAACGGTGACGGGTTTCGTCCGTTGACGGTGTGGGCGCGGCCGAGCAGGGGAATCTCATGACAACCGCTTCGTCCGAGCCGGCCGTGGGCCGGACGGACGTCACCAGTCTGGAAGACGTGACCGAGGAAGAGCTCGTTCAAGGACGCGGCCGGCAGGCAAGAGACCCGCGCGCCATGCCCTGGCGGGCGTGGCGCGACGTGGCGTGGCGCGTCTACAAACGGATCATTCTCGACCGGGTCGGGCTGATCGCGGCAGGTGTGACCTTCTACGCGATCCTGGGACTGTTTCCCGCCATCGTCGCTCTCGTGTCGGTTTACGGGCTCCTGACGGATACGAGCGCGCTTCAGGAACAGTTGCAGTGGCTCTCCGGCTATGTCCCGGAAGATGCGCTGACCCTCCTGTCGAACGAGCTTCGACGCATCGCCCAGGCGCGGCCCGACAGTCTGGGCATTGCCGCGCTCATTTCGACGGCGGTGGCGCTTTGGAGCGTGAACACCGCCGTGCTCGCCCTGTTCAATGCCCTCAACGTCGCCTACGGCGAAACCGAGAAGCGGTCTCTGCCGCGCCTTTACGGCACAGGGTTCGCGGTGACGCTGGGCATCATTCTGTTCGCGGTCATCACGGTGAACAGCATCGTGGTGCTTCCGGTCGTCCTCGTCGCGGTCGGTCTCGACGGGCGCGTCGACTTCTTCATGCGCATCGCCATGGCGCCCATCTTCTTCTGCCTGATGGTCGCGGCGGCCTCCGTATTCTACCGGATCGGCCCGAGCCGAAGGGATGCGCGCTGGCGCTGGATCACCTTGGGATCGGTGGTGTTCGCGGCCGTCTGGATCACCGCGGCCCTTTCCCTCTCGTTCTACCTGTCCCGCTTTGCCGATTATTCGGCGACCTACGGCTCGCTGGGCGCCGCGATCGGTCTGATGCTGTGGATCTACGCGGCGGTTTACATCTTCCTGATCGGCGCGGAGCTGAATTCCGAGCTCGAGCACCAGACGGCCGAGGACACCACGGTCGGCCGAGACCGTCCGCTCGGCCAGCGCGGCGCCCATGTCGCCGACACGCTCGGGCGACTTGCCGACTGATGCAGAGCCATACGGCAATCCCGTTTACATTTTTGAATCGCGCCCGGAATTTCGTACAGACTTGCCATCTACTTCGGAACCGGTGCGACCATCTCGACGTTATCAAGTCGATGGACGCCCTGAACGGTGTCCGGTCAAGAAAAGCACACAATCTCATTTGTCAGGAGTCGCGCGAGTACGCACCCGAAGGGGCCGCGGAGCCGACTCGGAAAGGATGATCATGAACTGGGATCAGATCGAAGGTCAGTGGAAGCAGTTTTCCGGTCAGGTTCAGGCCGAGTGGGGCCGCCTCACCAACGACGACGTCGCCGTTGTCGAAGGCAACCGCGACCGTCTCGCCGGCCGCATCCAGGAGCGGTACGGCGTCGAGAAGGACGAAGCGCACCGCCAGATCAACGACTGGCTCGCCAAACACTGACGACCCGGCTTACGGCGCGGCTTCGGCCGCGCCGTCGCTCCTCAGCCGTCTTCGAACGGCACCGAAAAAGATTTCAGCAGCACAGATGGGCGACGTCAGCGTGAGACGCGGATTTCCTTCCGCCGACCGGTGGGAGAAAGGCCGTTCCGTCTCTCCGACACATCGGGGTCACACCCGGCTTGCGCCCGCAAAAGGATACCCGCAATGGCTATGAAAAATCTGGAAGATCTGTTCGTCCATTTCCTTCGCGACATCTATTACGCCGAAAAGCAGGTGCTGAAGACGTTGCCGAAGATGGCGCGCAAGGCGAGTGCACCGGAATTGCGTGAAGCGTTCGAGCATCACCGCGAAGAAACCGAAGGCCAGATCGAGAATCTGGAGCGCGCGTTCGAGGCTCTCGGCCTCAAGGCGCGCGGCGTGACCTGCGAGGCGATCGACGGAATCCTCGAAGAAGGCAAGGAGATCATGGACGAGGCGCGCGAGGACGATGCGCGCGATGCCGGCATGATCGCCGCTGCCCAGGCCGTCGAGCACTATGAAATCACGCGCTACGGCACGCTGATCGCGTGGGCGAAGCGGCTCAACAAGACCGATATCGCCAAGCTGCTCGCCGCCAACCTGGAGCAGGAATACGCCGCCGACCAGAAACTGACCGGTCTGGCGGAGTCGGGCCTCAACAAGCAGGCCGCCTGACCAAATTTCATGGCAGCAGAATGACTGAAGGGGTCCGCATCGGTGCGGGCCCCTTTTTCATGGGCAACGCGGCAGCGGACCCGGTTCGGCGCGAAGCGGTCAGATGAATGGCCGTTTCGGCCGGGCGGTCTGCTCCACGTTGGCGATCTCCATGAGGCGGGCCTCGTCCTCGATCTCCAGCCAGCGCTCGCTCCAGCGCACGGTGCCGGTGGATCGCAGACGTTTGATGGTCTTGTTGGTGTGAACCAGGGACAGGCCGAGCGTGTCGGCCATGTGCTGCTGGGTGAGCGGAAACACCATCCTGCCGTTCTTGACCATGCCGAGCTCGCGGCCTCGATCGAACAGATACCAGACCACGAATGCCACCCGCTCGATGGCGGTCCGCCGTCCCACCGTGACCAGCTGCGCGTCGAGGAGGCGTTCCTGTTCAGCGGCCAGCCACGTGACGTCGTAGCCGAGGGAGGGCTGGTTCTTGTAGAGCGCCATGAACTCGGTGCGTGGAAACAGACAGAGCACCATGCCCGTCAGCGCCTCGATGCCATGGTCCATGACGTAGAACACCGAAGATTGAAGCCCGATCAGGTCGCCGGCAGCGCGAAGTTCAGGATCTGTCGGCGACCGTCGGCAAGCGTCTTGTAGCGGAACGCCCATCCTTCCAGAACGGTGAACAGGTGGGGGCTGGTCGAGGCTTCCTGGACGACCGCCGAACCAGGCTCCACGACCAGTTCGCCGCGCTTGAACCAGTTCACGAAGTCAAGCTCGTCCTTGTCGAATTCGCGGAAGCACGGGCGCGTGCGCAGCGGACATGACGAACAGCTCGTCTTGAACGACGACACTTTGGTCGAGGATGAGGTTCCTTCGGTGCGCATCGTTTTGTCGCCGCGGTGATGTGATTCTTAAAAGACGGACCCGATCAGACGGTTCTATATTCATTCTGATTTTACGCGGTCGAGGCCTTTCCCGTCCATATGTACCTCGTAGGTGGTAGGCGGCGTCGGCATCTCTTCTCCTCGGTTGAAAGTAAGAGTTTTGACCCAGCCGACCAACGCAGTCCTGCTGGCTGTCGACAGCGAGGCGCTCGCCCTCGAACTCGATGCGGCCGTCCGTGAACTCGGCATCGCCGACGACGTGCTTCTTGCCCGGACCGCCGACGATGCCTTCGCAGCGCTGCTGGCCGGAGGCGCTCATCTGGCCATGATCTCGCTCGCTCCCTCGGCGGCGCGCAGCCGACTGGAGCAGACGCTTCAGGGCATGGCGGTTCCGATCCTGCGCTTCGTGCCCGACGCGTCGCGAACGAAGTCCCGTGCGGGGCTGGAGCCCGTGAATCTGCCGTTTTCGGGGGAAACCCTGCGTTCGGCGCTTGGCCGGCTCGGCTTCGCGACCGCTTAGGGCCGGACCCGTCCTCTCGCCAGGCTCGAAAGCCGGCAGCCGAATTTCTATGGTCGGTGCCAGCCGGCCCGGAGGGCTTCCTCCAGCTCCGGACTTTCCCACCTTTTTTCCGGGATACCCGGCCGGTTGCGGCTGTCGCAGCGTCGGCGGGGTGCCCGAATCCCACATTTTCGCCCATTTTGTCGAACGCCGGGGAACTCCTTTGCCGCAAACGGCTTGCGGATCGGGGAGGTTTGCTCCCTTGCTTCAACCGTCTGAATCTCGCCGGCGGGACATCCCTCCGGTCGAAAGGCCTGGTCTATGGAAAGCGTGGTTCAATATTTGTTCGGTGCGGCGAGCTTCATGCCGCACGGATATTGCCTGTTGTGGAGGCCCGACCTGGTCGCGCTCCATGCGGTGTCGGATACGGCAATCGCGTTCGCCTATCTCGCGATCCCGCTGGCGATCCTGGCGCTTGCGCGCCGCCGGCGCGACTTCACCGGCGACACCGGCCATGTGGTCGTCCTGTTCTGCGCCTTCATCCTGGCCTGCGCGGTTACGCATATCGGCGGCGTCCTGACCCTCTGGTATCCGGCCTACGGGCTCTACGGGCTGTCGAAGGCGGCCACCGCGCTGATCTCCATCATCGCGGCCGTGATCCTGTGGCGGCTGCTGCCCACGCTGACGCGGCTCCCGTCGATCAGCGAGATGGAGACCATCAATCGGCAGCTTCTCGCCGAGGTCGAGGCGCGCAAGCAGGCCTACCAGGAACTCGAGGAGATCAAGGGCCATCTGGAGGAGCAGGTCAGCGCGCGCACCGCCGAACTCGACCAGATCAAGCAGCTCTACGACGCGGCCACGAGCGGGGCGCACATCACGGTGTTCGCGCAGGACGAGTCGCTTCGCTACACGTGGGTTCACAATCCCCGCCTGGGCCTGCGGACGGAGGATGTCGTCGGACACGTGGACGCCGACATCGTTCCGGAAGGGCCGCTGGAGATCATCGCCGAGCACAAGCAGCGGGCCCTGGAAACCGGCGAGCCCGTCAATTTCGAGGTTGAGGTTCCCGAAGCCGGCGGCTCGGTGTGGTTCCGCATGGACGTCACCCCGGTGCTGGGTCCGGGCGGCGAGGTGACCGGGCTGGTCGGGACGGCCATCGACATCACCCGCGCGAAACGTCTGGAGTCCATGCGGGCCGATCTCAGCCGGCGTCTGTCGGCCACGGTGCAGCGCTTCAACCTCGCGCTGCGCTCGAGCGAGATCCTCGTGTTCAGCCAGGACCGGGACCTGCGCTACACCTGGTCCAACTGGTCCGCCGACTACGGAGGACCGGCGATCGGCAAGACCGACGACGATCTCTACGAGGAGCCGGAGCGCACTGCCATCATCGCGCTGAAACGGGCCGCGATGGAGAGCGGGGAGGCGCAGTCGGAGGAGGTGCGCGTCAAGATGGGCGACGCGCATTACTGGTACGTCCTCACCGTCGAGCCGGATTTCGCGCCGGACGGCGAGCTGAGGGGCGTGATCTGCGCGGCCGTGGACATCACCGAGCGCAAGGATCACGAACAGCGCATGCGCCTGGTGATGCGCGAGCTCAGCCATCGCTCCAAGAACCTGCTTGCCGTGGTGCAGGCCATTGCCCGGCAGACGGCCCAGCAGGCGGACACGGTGCGCGAATTCCTGGAGAAATTCGGCGACCGGGTGAGGGCGCTCGCCGCCGCCCAGGACCTGCTCGTTGCGGGCAACTGGAGCGGGGCGAGCCTGGCCGACGTCGTGTCCGGCCAGCTCGGCCACTACGTTCCGGAGGACGGCTCCCGGGTGATCGTCCAGGGGCCGGACGTGCAGCTCTCGCCGGACGCCATGCAGACGCTGAGCCTCGCGCTCCACGAGCTTGCCACGAACGCCGCCAAGTATGGGGCGCTGTCCAACGAGACGGGTACGGTGCATGTGGAGTGGGATGTCGACACCAGCGCCGACGTTCTGGATCTGAGCTGGCGGGAGGAGGGCGGTCCGCCGGTTTCGGAACCCTCGCGCAGGGGCTTCGGGCGGATCGTGATCGAGCGCAACATGGCGCGATCGTTGTCGGCCGACGTGGAGCTTGCCTTCGAACCGACCGGTTTGCGGGGCAGGTTCCGGATCCCGCTGACCCAGATTCGGGCGCGGGCGACCCCGGAACTGGAATCGTCGCCCCTGTTGAGTTGATCCGGTCGCCGGATTCTCCCGCGCCTGAGAAACCGAACCGGCTGCCGGGCGTTTGCATCAGGCGAAGCCGGCACGACCGGCGCACGACGAGGGGCCCATCTGGTGCGGCAATCGAACAATCTTTCGGAAGACGCGCTTCCGCGGCGCGCCGACAGCGCGACAGGCGCGCCTGCGCGCAGCGAAGCGGACGTCGCCGCCCCGCTCGGCTTCGGTCCGGCCTTTCCGACCCGCCCGGCAGGTCTGGTCGAGCCTCTGATCGAGGCGAGCGCGGCCTTTCCGATGATGGAGCGCCTCGTTCTGGAGGCCGAGCATACGGCACACTTCGCGTTCCGGCTGTTCGATCCCGAGACCCGTCTTCAGTCGGACGAGGCGAAGTCCCGGGGATTCCGGACGTGGGGCGATCTGCTTGTCGATGCCGCCCGGCGCGGGGTTCGCGTCCGGCTCCTGCTCACCGATTTCGAGCCCGTGGTTGCCCATGAGCTGCACGAACTGGCCTGGCAGAATGCGGAGCGTATAGAACGGTATATCGCGCAGATCCCGACCGACGCTCCCGGCAAGGTCGACGTTCTCGTCGCCCTGCACGAAGGCGAAATCGGGTTCGGCCTGCGCAGCGGCCTCTGGCCCGCCGTTCGTCAGAAGCTGAAGCGCCTTGTCAGCCAGAAGCCGGATGCGGTCGGGTTTCCGGGGGTCGCGCATCTGATGCTGGCAAGCCGGCCCAGATTCGTGCCGCCAGGGCGGGTGTGGCCGGCCACCCATCACCAGAAACTGCTGGTGGTCGACGGCCGCAAGACCGTCATCGGCGGGATCGATATCGACGAACGGCGCTACGACGACCCGGAGCACAACCGCCCCACGGAGCAGACCTGGCACGATGTCAGCCTGTATGTCGACGGTCCGGTCGCCTCCGACGCGGCGCGCCATTTCGGCGATTTCTGGAATCGTGAGGTGACGAGATATGGCGGGGGCGGGGACCAACTGCCGGGCTGGTCACTTCCGCCCGGACACGACCGGCAAACCGTTCCGCGCTGCATTCCTTCCGTTCGCGATACGATGAAGCTCGCGCCAATCGATGCAGAGGTGACCGACGGTCAGCCGTCGATCCGGTTCCTGCGGACGCTGTCTGCGGTGCGGGACGGACCGTTCGCGATCACGCCCCGGCCGGTCGTCACAGAGATCGAGGACGCCTTCGTCGAGACCATCCAAAGCGCGACGCGTCTGCTCTATATCGAAAACCAGTTCTTCCGCCTGCGCCGGGTCGCGGATCTCATCGGGAAGCAGATGGAGGCCCATCCGGAGCTGGAGGTGATCCTGCTTCTGCCGATGGCGCCGGACATGGTCGCGTTCGAGCACCAGCGGGGTCCGGAGATGCGGTTCGGGGAATGGCTGCAGGTTCGCGCCGTCCGCCGCCTCATCGAGCGAGGCGGCGACCGGTTCGGCGCCTTCTCCATCGTCCGGTCCGCAGACGCGGAGCCGAACCTGGATCCTCGTGCAAAAGCGTTCGGCAGCGGGATCATCTATCCGCATGCGAAGGTGATGATCGCCGATGACCGGCGCGCGCTCGTCGGATCGGCCAACATCAACGGCCGAAGCTTCCGGATGGACACCGAGGCGGCTCTTGCCTGGACCGACGATCCGCGGATTCGGGCCTTTCGCGACCGGCTTTTCGAGACGCATCTGTGCGAGTCCGCACCGGAAGGAATGTCTCCGCTCGCCTACTGGCGCGAGACGGCCGACTTCAATCGGGATGCTGAACCGGAGGATCGCCGCGGGTTCGTCGTTCCCTATCAGCTTGGCGTGGCACGCCGCTTTTCCAGATTTCAGCGGTTTATCCCGGAAGCCTACCTCTGACGGCAGCGTTCGCCCGCTTCTTCTGCGGCGATCGGTGCCAAAAGGGAGTGCAACGACGGCGGGAAAGCTGCGTGACTTGCGGAGAGATCAGTCCGGGCGGGGAATGCGGTCATCCGGTCGAATGACGAGCTGCGAGGAGATCGGAGGCAAGAGCCCCCGCCGCGTTCAGGTCAAAAGACCTGAACGGGCAAGTCAGCGATCGCCCCTTTCGCCAGGGCTATCGACGGTTTCCAGCTTCTTCATCAGACGCTGGAGTTCCTCCGGGAGGTCCTGTCCGACCTCCGGCTCGTAGTACCGGCGCAGCGTGCGCCCGAGATGAGAGCGCAGGTGCGGCGCCAACGTCACGTCCCCGGAGTGGGCGCTGTCGCTGTTGGACGTCATGTTCGACAGCGCACGCGCGTCCTCCGGCTGGGGGAACGTCGACGTGGTTTCCTTCTCATACTTCATAGCTACCTCACGCGGTGCAAAGTGAGCTCGCGTATTGGAAGCAGAACGTACCGCTGATCCAATGGTTCCGATTTAGCATTTTTAATTGACCTGCACTTTTTCGCATAAGGTGACCAGTTCGTAAACTGCCAATGCGCGCCGCTTCAGCCGTCGTCCAGAACGATAATCCTTGGAAGGCGGTGGCAATTGACGGGAGAGCCTGCCCTCATGTTCTCGGCGGTCTTCGGCCTCCGACCAGCCGTCGTGACGTTCGCGAAGCCGGGCGCGGTTGTCGCTGGCAAAAAACTTCTTTGATCCCTCAGAACCAATTCCCTTCGGCAACGTTTCCCCACCGGATTTGCATATGTCGCGAAGGAGCTAATCATGTTGCAATGGGCTTTGATTTTTCTGATCGTTGCGATTATCGCCGGTGTCTTCGGTTTCGGCGGCATCGCCGGGGCCTCTGCCAGTATCGCTCAGATTCTTTTCTTCATCTTCCTGATCGCCCTCGTCGTGTCGGTGATCATGCATCTGGTCAGGCGAACATAGCCCCGCGCCTTCGGGCCGGCCCCGTTCCGATGACGTGGGTCTGACCTTGCAGAAGCGTGTCGAAAGCGGCCTGGGCATGAGCCCGGGCCGTTTCTTTGCGTGCCCATGGCAGTCGGCTGCCAGAAGCGTTTACGGGTGCGATGCGGTCAGCAGGGTCGCCAGCCGCATGACCGCAAACCGGTAGCCTTCCGGCCCGAACCCGGCGATCACGCCTTCTGCCCGTTGTGACACATAGGAATGGTGCCGGAAGCTCTCACGCTTGTGGATGTTGGTGATGTGGACTTCCAGCACCGGGATGGTGCAGGCGTTCAGCGCGTCGAGCAGCGCGATGGACGTGTGGCTGTAGGCGCCCGGATTGATGATGATGCCGGCGGCAGACGTGCGCGCCTGATGCACCCAGTCGATCAGCTCGCCCTCCGCATTGCTCTGCCGGAAGCGGACGTCCAGGCCGAGCCCCCCGCCAACGGACCGGCAGTCCGCCTCGATGTCGGCCAGTGTCGTCGAGCCGTAGATCTCCGGCTCGCGCTGGCCCAGCAGGTTGAGGTTGGGGCCATTGATGACGTCGACCAGCCGCGTCATGAGTGTTCCTTCGTTGCCGTTGGACAAGCTGCTGTTGTTGGGTCCCGGACAGTCCGGGGCGTGCCGCCGCAATCATCCGCAGACGAAACCGCGCTGACAAGAGTGCCGCTGCAGGACGGGGTCGCCGTAAGCGGAGGCGCGGCCGACCCGGCCGGAGTTGGATCAGAAGAAGATCCGTCCCGCGACGCTGACCGCGACTGCGACCGCACCCAGGGAAACGGTCAGCCCGATCCCGAGCAGAAGACCGTCGCGCACCAGTAGCGCGAGACCGAGGATGGCGATCGCCGCCATCGGGACCGTGGTGGCGAAGGGGACGACCTCGAGCGGGGGAACCAGGCAGGCAAGGAGAATGCAGGCAATGGCAGCGATCCGGCTCATCCGGCCGTTGGTCAGGGCGGGAAATCGGTAGCCCACCCATCGATCGAGAAAGCGGGCGACCGGGCGCAACTTGCGAACGCCAGCGCTGACGCGCCTGGCCGGCAGCCGGGTCCGCTCGAGCCGGGCCGGGATCCAGAGGTGTTTCTTGCCGATCGCCATCTGAAGCGAGAACAGCATGACGATCATCGCGAGGATGGTCGGGACGGTGGGAATGCCGCCGATGGGCGAGATCTCGATCATCGCCGGGACGATGATGAAGGGCGCGAACGTTCGCGCGCCGATGGCGTCCGCCATCTCGCCGACTGTTATGCGGTGGGAGGTGTCCGATTTCGCCTCGATCCGATCCAGAAGGTCGCCCAGGCCGGTGGGATTCTCGCTCATGGATCGGGATAACCGGTTGAAGGAACGCTGGTTCCCATCATCGCGCGATTTGCGCCGGCGGACCGAGCGAGCCGCCGCTATTTCGGCTGAGGGGCGGCGCGCAGGGGCGCCCGGCTGAGACTGTTTCCGGCGTCGGTGGCCTTCTTCAGAAGGTCGAGCAGCGTGCGTGCTTCCTCCTCCGACAGTCCGGACAGGGACTGATCCTGCACCTCCGCGACGATCGGAGTGGCCGCCTCCAGGACCGCTCGGCCTTCGTCGGTCAGGTCGAGCACCCGTGCGCGCCGGTCGCTGGGGCTGACGTCGCGCTTCAGATATCCCTTCTGGATGAGCCGGTCGACGACGCCGCCGATGGTCGCCTTGTCGTAGGCGATACAGCCGGCGAGCGTCACCTGATCGATCCCCGGATAGCGGTTGACGGTGGCCAGCGCGCCGTACTGAACGGGCGTCAGATCGAACCCGGCTTCGGCCGTTCGGGCGGTGAAGATGGCAACCGAGATCTGATGGAGGCGCCGGATCAAATAGCCCGGCATGTCGTTGATGTCGGTCAAGCGCGATCGATCCTGAAACCGTTGTGAGGGATGTGGCGGCGGGTCGGGACACATTCGAGGCCAAGGGCCGCCGTGTCCAGATCGTTTGACGATCGCGATAATAGTTAGTATGCATACTTTATCGAACAACCCGCTTGCCGACCGGACGATCCGGCGGTCCACGGGAGGAGGAAAAGGCCATGCTCGACACCCCATCCGACAAAGCCAAGACCACCAACCACATGATGCCGGAAGACACGCCGGAACTGCGCCAGCTCTATGCCGACTTCGAGGCGGAGAGCCTGATGCCGCTGTGGACCCAGATCGACAACATTATGCCGCACACCCCGGCACCCAAGGCGGTGCCGCACGTGTGGAAGTGGGCGAACCTGTTGCCGCTGGCGGAGCGCTCCGGCGAGCTGGTCCCGGTCGGCCGCGGCGGCGAGCGGCGCGCGCTCGGCCTGGCCAATCCGGGTCTGGGCGGGCGGCCCTATGTCAGCCCGACCCTGTGGGCGGCGATCCAGTATCTCGGTCCGAAGGAAACCGCGCCGGAGCACCGTCACTCCCAGAACGCGTTCCGGTTCGTGGTCGAGGGCGAGGGGGTGTGGACCGTGGTCAACGGGGATCCGGTCCGCATGAGCCGGGGCGACTTCCTGCTGACGCCGGGCTGGTGCTTCCACGGCCATCACAACCAGACCGACAAGCCGATGGCCTGGATCGATGGTCTCGACATCCCGTTCAGCTATCAGAACGACGTCGGGTTTCTGGAATTCGGATCGGAGCGGGTGACCGACTATTCGACGCCGAACTACTCCCGCGGCGAACGGCTGTGGTGCCATCCGGGCCTGCGGCCGCTGTCTGGCCTGCAGAACACGGTGAGCTCGCCGATCGGCGCCTATCGCTGGGAACACACCGACAGGGCGCTCACCGAACAGCTCCTGCTTGAGGACGAGGGCCAGCCGGCGACCGTGGAGCAGGGACATGCGGCGGTTCGCTACGTGAACCCGACCACCGGTGGCGACGTTCTGCCGACGATCCGGGCGGAATTCCACCGTCTCCGCGCCGGCACCGAAACGCCGACGCGGCGCGAGGTCGGGTCGACGGTGTTTCAGGTGTTTCACGGCAGCGGCGCTGTGGTGCTGGACGGCGTCACGCATCGTCTCGACATCGGCGACATGTTCGTCGTGCCGTCGTGGGTGCCCTGGTCGCTGCAGGCGGAAAGCCAGTTCGACCTGTTCCGCTTCTCCGACGCGCCGATCATGGAGCGGCTGCACTTCGACCGCGTCCAGATCGAGCCCACCAAATAAGACGGAGGCGGGCGGCGCGGACCGCTCCGGCGATATGACGATGAGCGATCCGGAAGACGCCGCCCGCGCCGCCCTGCGCGAACGCCAGGGCGCGGGGGCCCGTTACGATGCCGCCGCCGCCCCCCATGCGGACCTCGTGTGGGCCCGGCGCGGCACCGCCTATTTCGCGCGCAAGCTGAACGAGCTCGCCGACAATGAGCTCGACCAGCCCTCCCTTGTGGACGGCTGGAACCGCCGCCAGGTGGCGGCCCATGTCGGCTACCATGCACGCGCTCTGTCCCGCCTTGTGGATTGGGCGCGGACCGGCGTGGAAACGCCGATGTACGCGTCCGAAGAGCAGCACGCGGAGGAGGTCGCGTCCGGCGCGACGCTGCCGTCGCGGGCGTTGAGGAACCTGTTTCATCACACCGAAGTGCATCTGAACGTGGAATGGCGCGACCTGACCGATCAGGGCTGGGACGCCGTCGTTCGCGACGATGCCGGCCGCGACCTCCCGATCCGCCGGACCCCGTTCCTCCGGGCCCGGGAGGTCTGGGTGCGGGCCGTGGATCTCGACAACGGCGGATCGTTCCGCGATTTCCCGCCCGAGTTCCTCGACCGGTTGCGCGACGAGATCGTGGCCGGATGGTCTGCGTCGGGGGAGGGCCCGGACCTGGTGCTCGCCGCCTCCGACCGCTCCGAGACCGTCTCCATCGGGTCCGGTGCCGGGCCGACGGTTTCCGGCCGCCAGGCGGATCTGGTGCGCTGGATGACCGGACGCGGGACAGCCGGCGTGGCGAGCTCAGCCGGTGAGTTGCCGGCCCTTCCTCTCCATCGCTGATTGATCAGTCTGCCCGGCCCGACGGCATGTCTCCGTCCCGCCAGCCAGCTACGTGCAAGCTCCGGTTCGCAAAACGGTAGCAACTGCGCGCATCGTCTCCGTTCTGCTTGCAATCGCACCGCGTGATCCGGACATCGTGAAAAAAATGTGGCACCCCTGCCACTTTTTTGCCGACATTCGTGGTCGGTCGCGACTAAGAACGGAGCAGCAACTGACGTGCAGCGGTTACGCACGGCGCAGGCAGATTGGATTGGATTGTTCGGATGGGGCGTATGAACGAGAAGACCGGTTCGAAAGGTCGCGTGCCCGCCGACGCAGACGAACCGGGAGATCGGTCCGTTCCCCAGCGCACCGCCAGGCCCGGCCCGGGACGCGGCAAGATCAAGCGGATCGCATCCTCGCTGCTGTTCCAGTCCACTGCGCTGGCCGGGACGTTCGCCGGCATTCCGGTTCCGATCTACTCCCGCGCCTATGCCCAGTCGGTCACGTGCTCGCCGTCCCAGTTGACGAGCGAGACGGCGTCCAACATCGACTCAGATCAGTTCTACGACAGGAACGGGCAGGTTTCGGGTCAGACCGTTTCCTGCACGATTTCCGCGGGTGCGCTGACCACGCCGCAATACGCCTATGGCGGCCCCTACATCGCGCTGCTCAACGTGGGCGCCGGCGGCTCCGACACCTATCGCGGCAACACGTATAACGTTCATTCCAACTGGGCGTGGGACGGCCTTGACGTCAAGATCACCAACAACGCCACGATCACGGTCACTCAGGCCGCCGACACGAAGCTGCTGATTCAGCCGGGGAGGGACACGTCCGGCAACTTGATCCCCTACAGCGATATGCGGATTTCCGGCAAGCAACGCGTTGCGCTGTCGGGCGTCAGCCTGGGTGCGCTCAACTGGAGCGGATCGCGCGACAACATCGAGACGGGTGCGGGCAGCGGGGGCGCCGTCACGATCGTCAGCACCGGCGACGTCTCCAGCACGGTCGGGGGCGGCATTCTCGCGCTGTCGAAAGGCGGAACCAACAAGCACGCCCACGACAAGGGGAAATATCTGGCAGGGTGGGCCGGGCAGGTGACCGTCACCTCGAAGGGCACGGTATCCGGAACCACGTTCGGCATCGCGGCGCTGAGCATCGGCGGGCCGTCGACCTATTCGAGCGACGACGACTACAGCTACGGCGGCATCTCCGAGCAAGTCTACGTCTATGCCTATCAGTCGGTCGCGGCGACCAGCAGCGGGCCCGCAATCGCGGCCGTCTCCTATGGCGGCAACACGCCCTACAACATCAATCAGTTCGGCGACCATGTGGGATACGGCCCGACCGCCGGCATCAACCCGGGCGCCAACGCGGGTGACGCTACGGGGGGCGTCAAGGTCGTTGTCGGATCGACCGCGTCTCCGATGACCGGATCGATCACCACCACATCGGCCGGACCGGTCAACGCCTACGTCAACAACAACAACTGGCAGCTCACTCGGAACACGGGTGCCGGCATCTTTGCCATCGCCCGGTCTGGCGACGGAATTCCCGGCGGCGGGAAACGTGCGTTCGGTGCCGGCTATTCCGCCCGCGTCCAGGTCACGGTCACCGGCAGCGACACGACCCGGATCACGACCAAAGGAGCGCATTCGCCGGGCATCTTCGCGGTGAGCCAGGGTGGAACGGCGTACCAGTCGGGCAAGGACGATCACGAACAGCAGGGCGGCCGGGGATATCTGGCCTATGTGACCGTCTCAGGCGGCGGGGCCATCAGCACCGCCGGGGACTACTCAACGGGCATTATCGCCCAGTCGCTCGGCGGCGGCGGGTCGTCCAATTACAAGGGCACGAACAACTGGGGCGGGAAAGCCGGTAACGTCAACGTCACCAACGACTTTTCGATCACGACCCAGGGCACGCATTCCCACGGCATTCTTGCCCAGTCGGCTTCCGCGGCCGATGGCGATGGCATCTACACCTATTCCGGCAAGGGCCAGGTCACCTGGGGTGACACCTCCAGCAACGGCTCGACCAGCGGCACGGTAAGAGTCACCAATACCGGTGACCTCGCGGTCCACGGGGTCGATTCCCACGGCATCGTCGCGCAGTCCATCGGCGGCGGCGGGGGCACGCTGCGATCCACCGCGGCGCTTTCGACCACGGCCCAGGGCTCGGTCGATGTTCTTCCCTACAGCTCGAACACCTCCGGCGCCTATCAGACCGTGGGCGGCCAGAGCGAGGGCTCGGTGCCCGGCTCGGTCTATGTGACCAACCACGGCACCATCTCCACCTACGGCGGATATTCCAAGCCGAGTTCCGGCAGCAGCACGTCATCCAGCTCCAGCAGCGATACCCTCGCGCTCGGTGGCGGCATCGCGATCCTGGCGCAGTCGATCGGCGGCGGCGGCGGCATCAACTCCGGATCGGGCGCCAATGGCGCCGTCGGCGCCGGCACCGGCAGCAGCGATGGGTCGGGCAGCGACGGCGCATATGTTCACGTCGTCAACTACGGCACGCTGACCACCCAGGGCTCGGAAGGCCACGGCATCGTCGCCCAGTCGATCGGCGGCGGTGGCGGCCAGGGGCGCAACAAGAAGGGCCTGTTCCACTCGGTCGGTGGCCAGGGCGGTCCGGGCGGCGACGGCGGCAAGGTCTTCGTCGAGCAGAAACAGAATTCCATCACGGTCAGCGGCGACTATGCCCATGGCATCATCGCGCAATCGGTCGGCGGCGGCGGCGGTGTCGGCGGGCAGGCGACGGCCTGGGGCCTGTTCGGGTCCAGTGCAACCGGCGGCAAGGGCGGCGGCGGCGGCGACGGCGGCCACGCTCAGGTGACCCAGTGGACCAAGGACAGCGCGCTGACCACCAGCGGCGATCACGGCACCGGTATCCTGGTCCAGTCGATCGGCGGCGGTGGCGGTGTCGGCGGCAACGCGAAAGCGGACAGCATCGGCATCGGGGTGAGTGTTGCCGTCTCCCACGGTGGCAGCGGCGCGAACGGCGGCTCCGGCGGTGAAGCCAAGGCGTTCCTGAACGGATCGGTGACGACCAAGGGTACGGATGCCCAGGCGCTGGTGATCCAGTCGATCGGTGGCGGCGGCGGCAACGGTGGCCAGGCGACCTCGAAGGCAATCGCGGAAGGCGTCCCGGTCGACGAAGACGACGACACCGTCTCGCTCACCGTCTCGATCGCGCACGGCGGGTCGGGCGGAGCCGGCGGCGACGGCGGCGAGGCGTTCGCCACGCTCTATGACACGGCCTCGATCACCACCGAGAAAGATGGCTCTGGCGCGATCGTGGCCCAGTCGATCGGTGGCGGCGGCGGCAACGGCGGCGATTCCACCGCCAGTTCCTCCGCGCAAACCATGAACAAGCTTTTCGAAGGCAAGAACGACGACGAGGGCGAGGGCCCGAAGAACTTCTCGCTCGCGGTCAACGTGGCGCTCGGCGGGACGGGCGGCGCGGCCGGCGCTGGCAGCACCGTGAAGACCTATAACGACGGTGTGATCATCACCAAGGGCGGCTATGCCGACGGCATTCTGGCCCAGTCGATCGGCGGCGGCGGCGGCAATGCGGGAACCGGCTCGGGGTCCACCAAGAAGGCGGACGCCATCAAGTCGGCGGCCGTGAACGTCGACATCGGCGGCGACGGCGGCGGCGGCGGCGATGGCGGAAACATCTATTCCGCGCTCCATGGATCCAAAGCGGCGATCACCACCTACGGTCACGTCTCGCGCGGCATCATCGCCCACTCGATCGGTGGCGGCGGCGGCAACTCGTCCGGCGGCGGCGGCATGGGCGACGGCGACTGGAACGTCGGCCTGACCATCGGCACGGGGTCGGACGGCACCGGCGGCGGCACCGGCGGCAGCGTCAATGTCTGGAGCGAGGGCACCATCGTCACCCACGGCGACTGGTCGGACGGCATTCTGGCCCAGTCCATCGGCGGTGGCGGTGGCGCGGCGGGCTCGGGCACGTCATCGCTCTCCATCATCAGCGACAACAAGGACGATGACGGCGGAGACGACGGCGGCGGTGATGACGAGGATGCCGCCGAGGCGACCTCGGTGTCGGCCTTCGCGCTGACGGGGGCGTCCGAGGACGGCGAGGATGATGGCGGGGACGACGACGGCGGCGATGACGATGGCGGCGATGACGATGACGACAACCTGACCCTCGGTCTGACCATCGGCATGACCGGCGGATTTGGCGGCGACGGCGGAACGGTCACGATCGGCGTCGACAAGGGCAACAACAACGCCATCGTCGGCACGGGCACCATCAAGACCTACGGGGCCCTGTCATCGGGTATCGTCGCCCAGTCGGTCGGTGGCGGCGGCGGCGCGGCTGCGGTGTCTTCCGGAAGCGACGATTCCGACGACGGCGGCTCGTCGGGCGGCAGTTCATCCAGCAGCAGCTCCAGCGACAGCAGTTCCGGCTGCGAAACGAGCAGTTCCAGCAGCTCCAGCGGTTCGGGCGGCGATGGGTCGGACGATTCCGACGACAAGGATTCCTGCGCGCAGCTGACGATCGGCGGTTCGGGCGGCAGCGGCGGCGCCGGCGGCAAGGTCGAGGTGCACGCGGGCTCGATCGCGACCGAAGGCTTTTCCGCCCACGGTATCATCGCCCAGTCGATCGGCGGCGGCGGCGGTGTCGGCATCTCTTCGGGTCTGGCCGTCGACAAGGTTCACATCAAGCTCGGCGGTGGCGGAAGCGGCGGCGGCGGACAGGGCGGAGGCGTCACCGTCAGCACGCTCTCCGGCGCCACGATCCAGACCAAGGGCGAAGCGTCGCACGGCATTGTGGCCCAATCGGTCGGCGCCGGCGGCGGCCTCGGCATGGTGGCGCTCGGCACGTCGAGCAAGGTCAACGACGATACGTTGAAGGACATCCTCAACGTCACGCTGGGGACCGGTGCCGACCAGTCCAGCCTGAACGCGCTCGACGGCGGGACGGTCTCCATCGACCACTACGGGTCGCTCAGCACCGGTGGCGAGCGGGCAGTGGGCATCGTCGCCCAGTCGATCGGTGGCGGCGGCGGCTTCGTCACGGCTTCGGAATCCGTGCTGAGTTCGGTCGCGTTCGAGAAGGACCAGTCGCGGGGGGCGGGCTACGGCGTCACGGTCACCCTGCACGAGGGCTCGTCGATCGTGACGACCGGCGACGGCGGCGTCGGCATTCTGGCCCAGTCCATCGGCGGTGGCGGCGGTGTCGCCGCGGACCTCAACGCCAAGCTGAACACGTACTATGTCGCCTACGACCAAGGCACCTACACGGCGAGCGACTACAGCGGCGATGGTCGCCATTCGAGCGCCGTCACGGTCTCGGTCAATTCCGGCGCCTCGATCACGACGTCGGGCAATTATGCCCACGGCATCATCGCCCAGTCGGTGGCCGGTTCCGGCGGTATTTTCGAAAAGAACGGCAAGACCTATGCCGGCTCGCTCCACCGCAACGGCCCCAATACCCAGGCGAGCGTGAGCGTGACGGTCGACGGCACCGTGACCACCAAGGCCGACAACGCCTGGGCGGTCTGGAGCCAGACGCAGGACCAGTCGGTGACCCTGACGGTCGGGTCCACGGGCATCGTTTCGGGCTCCACGGGGGCCGGCGGGGACGGCGGCGCGGCCTATGCAGCCGTGGACAGCGGAGGCACCGCGACGCTCGACAACTCCGGCACCCTGACCGGCAATGTGATGGTGTCGAAGGGCGGCCAGGTGAAGTGGTCGAAGGACTACGGCGCGAGCTCTGCATCGGCGGCGGACGGTGCCGTGCGGCTGAGTGCTGCGCCGCTCACCGGGCAGTCGCTGTTCCTGAACCAGGGGCGCGGCACCTTTGCGACCGGCGCCATCGCCGATGTCGACACCATCCTGAACGCAGGCTCCCTCAATATCGGCGGGACCGACCGGTTCCAACAGACGCTCGTAACCGGCGATCTGGTCGGCGTGGGCACCAGCGACCGCGGCAGCACCTACGATGTGACCGCAGCGCGGCTGGACCGGGCCTTCGCCGCCTTCTCCTATCTGGACGGGTTGGAGAAGAAGGTCTGGCGGGACGAGACCGGCAGCCGGGGCGGCCTGATCGAAGGGCTCGACCTCGACATGGAGTTCGGCGAATCTGACAGCCTTCTTGTTCGCGGCGACTTCGCGGGCACGTGGGGCGTGGCCCTGTCGCCGGAGGCGCTGCTGCCGAACGTGCGGACCGAGTTCCTCAAGGTGGAAGGGACGAACACGTCGGACATCTCCGTCCTGCCGGGCCTCGTGTTCTCCTTTACCCGGCCGGCCACATCGTCATCCGGCTGGACCGGTTTCCAGGTGGAGACGGCGAACTTCGCCAATACCGGCGTATCGCTCGGTCGGAACGCGGCAGAAGCCAGCCGGGGGCTGCAGAGCGCCTGGGACCGGATCGCGGACGGCTCGGCCCAGGCGGTGCGCTATTCCCGCGACGAGATCTCCATCGCCAATGCCTTTGCCGCCTTCCATGCCGCCACGCCGGAAACGCTGGAGAGCATGTTGAGGACGGTCGCCTCGGAGACCACCGTGGCCGGGCCGGCCGGCGCGCCCCAGAAGGCGATCACGGCGGCAACCAGCGTCCTGTCCTGCCCGGCCTTCACCACCGGCACGGTTCTGCAGGAGGGCGAATGCGTCTGGGGCCGCTTCCTCGGCGGTCGCGCGGAGCAGGATCCGACGCCGGATTCCCGCGGCTACAAGGAAGAAACCACCGGCATGCAGGCCGGTGGGCAGAAGGCGCTCGGGGGTGGCTGGTTCCTCGGCGGAAGCCTTGCCTACGAGGAGTCCTGGCTGCGCAACGACGCCGGCAGCGAGAAGCTCGAGGCGAAGGCGTTTACCGGTGCGGCCGCGCTCAAGAAGGAGATCGGGCCGTGGCTGTTCGCGCTCGCCGGTGGCGCGGGATACACGTGGAGCGATTCCTCGCGCTATCTCGCCCTTGGTCCGCTCTCGGCGGTCGCCGAGGCCGAACCCAAGACGGCGACCTTCTTCGGCAGGGCGCGCGCCTCCTACGAGTTCGCCTTCGAGCAGAATTTCTACATGCGTCCGATGGTCGACCTCGACGTGATCACCGTGCACCAGGGCGGGTATCGTGAAAGCGGCGCCGGCGGCCTGAATCTGGTCGTCGACAGCGCCACGGAGACCATGTTCGGCGTGACGCCCGGGGTCGAATTCGGGTCGCGCTTCGATATGGGCGGAGGCCTGCCGGCGCGGCTGTTCGCGGGCGTCGGCGTGTCCTTTCTGTCCGACGACAGCTGGGACTCGACGGCCCGCTTCGCCGGCGTCACCAACATGGACAAGTTCACCACGGCGATGCCGATCGCCGACACGGTCGGGCGGGTGTCGGCCGGTATCGACCTGCAGAAGGTGCACGGCATGCAGCTCAAGCTGCAGTACGATGGCTCCTTCGCCGACGGCTACCAGTCCCACGGCGGCTCGCTGCGCTTCGGCTACCGGTTCTGACCGCCGAAGTGCGACGGCCGCTGTCGGCCGCTGTCGCTCCATAGGAGCTTCCGGCGAGGGCTTCCCGGCATTGCATGTCGGCGGGGGCTGACGCCCTCCGCCTTGTGATCTGCTTGCCCGCCTTGCCCGGACCGCCTGCCCAACCGCGCGCCAGTCGTGCCGGATGAGCAAGGCCATGCCGAATCGGCATAACGAACGCATTCAAATGCAATGGATGCGTTCCGCGTCAGCCTCTAGCCTTTCCGTCAAGTGCCGTCGAAATCTGCGGGTTTGCGAGTGTCAGGCCGCGAGGGGAGTGGCTGAGCGTGCGGGAGACAATCAGATCGGGCTATGCCTTTGCAGGCGGCCGACGGACCGGGGTGGCGCCAGGGGCGTCGCATTGCCCGGTTGTGCGGCCATGCGGTCCCGGCGGCATGGCTTGATCGGATCCCGCGTGGTCCGGCCTGGCCGCCTTGCGGATCGGTCCGGATCCTCCCCGCTCTCTCGCTCACCTTGTCATCCCTTGCGGATATTCGCTGTCCCGGAATGCGCGCTGCGCCCCGCATTCGTCGCGCCCGCTTGATCCGTGACCGCCTAGAAAAGAAACGACCTTCGACCAGAGACCAGGAGCAGAGCCATGTACAGGAAGCTTCTCACCGGACTATCGGCCGCGGCGCTGACGCTCGCCATGGGCGCCGGCGCCCAGGCACAGCAGGCCGCGATCGGGACGCTGCCACAGGGGGCGCTGGGCTATTCCATCGCGGCCGGTGTCGCCAACGTGATCACGCAGTTCTCCGACCTCACGTCCACGGCGGTTCCGACCGGCGGCTCCAACGTCGTCCTGCCCCAGGTCAACAACGGCGAGATGGAGTTCGCGACCTCCAACACGGTCGAGGCCGTCTACGCGGTGACGGGGACAGGTAATTTCGAAGGCCGGCCGCTGGAGAACCTGCAGGTCGCCGCCGTGCTGATGCCGTTCACGGTCGGTGTCGTGGTGCGCGAGGATTCCGAGTACCAGAGTGCGGCCGACCTCAAGGGGCAGCCTTTCCCGACCGACTATTCGGCGCAGAAGTTCGTCGAGATGTGCCTGAAGGCGACCCTGGCAGCCGAAGGCCTGTCCGTGGAGGACTTCGAACCGGTCTCCGTTCCGAACTTCGCTCGGGCCGTGGATCTGATGGTCGCGGACCGGGTTGCCGGCGCCTATTCCGCACCCGGTTCCGGCGTCATCCGGCAGGCCGATGCCGACGTTGGCGTCCGCTTCATCGGCATCAAGCCGACCCCGGACGGAGAGAAGGCGATGCAGAAGATCGCGCCCGGCTCCTATTTCGCCGAAGTGGAGCCGTCGCCTGCCGCAGCAGGCGTGAAGGAGCCCGTCACGCTGCTCGGCTACGAGTACACGCTGATGGTCGGCGCGGACGTGCCGGAGGACACGGTCTATCAGGCGGTCAAGGCGCTCTACGAGAATCCCGATGCGCTGTCCGCCGCCCACGGTATCTTCAGGCGCTGGGACCCGGAGCGGATCTACATTCCGCTGGACGCGCCCTATCACCCCGGCGCGATGAAGTTCTACCGGGAAATCGGCCTGGCGCAGTAGTCCCACCGGCGAGCGCCGAGACGAAACCATGCGGCCCCGGCCGGCCTCCGCCGGCCGGATGCGCCGGTGGTCGCCGGCACGAGCCCGTCGCAACGCCTTCGGTCCGGCCGGACCCATGGCCGCCGGGCCCGCCCGGATCGCTCTTGAAATTCATCGGGCCGTGTTCCGTCATTCGGATTGACACAATCCGAACCGGACGTGCGGTGCCGGCCCCGGGGTTTGCACAATGTCCCAAACCATCTATCGCCGCACCGTCGAAGCCGTCCGGGCCCTGCTTTCGGTCGCGTTGCCGCTGCTTGCATTCGCCTTCATCCTCGGCCTCCAGAGGCGCATCGGACTGGCCATCTACGACGAGCAGTTCCTGGCGGCGATCCTGGCGATTGCCCTCGCGCTCGCCTTCCTGGCGCATCCATTCAGGCGGGCGAAGGGCGAGGGCGCCGCACTGCCGGCCTGGCACGACCTCGTCCTGGCCGCACTCGGGTTCGCCGCGCCCGCCTATGTGGCCGTGCGCTATTCGTGGCTTGTGGACGAGGCGGCGTTCGATCCGAGCGTCGCCCTGATCCCCGGAGCCCTGGTGATCGTTCTTCTTCTCGAAGCGCTCCGCCGCACGGCCGGACCGGTCCTAACCGGCATCACCGCGGTGTTCGTGGCCTACGGACTCTGGGGCAATCTCGTTCCGACCCCGCTGCAGGGCCGCGCGATCGCTCCGGAGCGGCTGGTGTCCCAGGTCGCCTTGGATCCGAACGGAATTCTGGGCACTCCGCTGATGATCTCCGCCACGGTGGTGGTGGCCTTCGTGTTCTTCGGCCTGATCCTGACCCACGCCGGCGGATCCACCTATTTCACCAACCTGTCGGTCGCCCTGATGGGCCGGTTCCGGGGCGGTTCGTCGAAGATCGCCATCGTGGCGTCGGGTCTGATGGGGTCGATTTCCGGCAGCGCCGTCTCCAATGTCGTCTCCACCGGTGTGGTGACCATCCCGCTGATGACCCGGGGCGGCTACAGGTCGCGCACGGCCGGCGCCATCGAGGCGGTGGCCTCGACGGGCGGACAGCTCATGCCGCCGATCATGGGGGCGGCCGCCTTCCTGATGGCGGAGTTTCTGCAGGTGCCGTACGGCGAGGTGGTCCTGGCCGCGCTGCTGCCGGCGGTTCTCTACTATGCCGCGCTGTTCATCCAGGCGGATCTGTTCGCCGCGCGCCACGGCATCCGGGCGCTGCCGGCGGCGGAGATCCCCGCGGCAGGGCCGACGTTCCGCTCCGGGTGGTTCTTTCCGATCCCATTCGCCGTGCTGCTCGGCGGGCTCTTCCTGCTCCACATCCAGGTGGAGGAGGCGGCGCTCTGGTCGACCGCCGCGCTCGTGCTCCTGGCCTTCGGGATCGGCTTTGCCGGCCGCCGCATGGCTCCTTCGGCCCTTCTGAAAGGGCTCCGGGAAACAGGTCTGGTTTCCCTGTCGGTGGTTCTGATCTCTGCGGCAGCCGGCATCATCATCGGCGTGCTCAACCAGTCCGGGCTCAGCTTCAATCTGACGCTGCTTCTGACCCAGCTCGGCCAGACAAGCGTGATCCTGCTGCTTCTGATCGCCGCCCTCGTGTCGATCGTCCTGGGCATGGGCATGCCGACCGTCGGCGTCTACGTGCTTCTGGCGACCCTCGTCGCCCCCGCCCTGGTCGAGCTCGGCATCGAACCGATCGCCGCGCACCTGTTCGTCCTTTATTTCGGCATGATGTCGATGATCACGCCGCCGGTCGCGATCGCAGCCTTCGCCGCCGCCGGGCTGGCCGGCTCCAACCCGATGCAGACGGCGCTGGAGGCGACCCGGCTCGCCTGGCCGGCCTTCATCGTGCCGTTCCTGTTCGTCGCGGCTCCGAGCCTGCTCCTGATCGGCTCTGTCTGGCAGGTGGCGCTGGCAATCGTGACCGCGCTGGCCGGTGTGTGGCTGGTTTCGGCCGGCATGATGGGCCACTTCGTCGACCGGCTCTCGGCTTTCGAGCGGGTTGGCTTCCTTGCCGCCGGCGTGTGTCTGCTGATTCCGGCGACGGCCTTCGACGGGGCGGCCGTTCTGGAGATCGCCGGAGCTGCCCTCGCGGCCGGTCTGACGGCCTGGAAGCTTCGGCGCGGCCCTCGGCATGCTCCGATTTCAGACGGAAACGCATGACCCTGGAGCACGGCCCGTCGCCGATGCGCCATGACATGTCGATTTGCTCTCAGGGAACTTTCCGATCCACCGTCGCTCCCGCGGAAGGGGAGGTGGTGGGCGCACACGGACTCGAACCGTGGACCCGCTGATTAAGAGTCAGCTGCTCTACCAACTGAGCTATGCGCCCGGAAAGGTCACCCGTATAGGGGGCCGGCGCGGAGGATGCAAGGGCCCTTTCCATCGGGTATCCGATTACGGTCTTCCTGTGGACGGAATCGGGCGGGGATGCGAGCCTCTCTTTCCGCGATCTTCTCTGCGGGTAGGGTTATCGTCTAGAACCGGACTTCGGGAACCTGAAGAACACGGTTTCGACGTGGACTGGGGAGTAGGCGTGCGCACCTTTTGGCGGGGCGGGACGGTGCGGATCACCGTCGCAACGGTTGTCTTGTCGTTCGGTCTTGGAGCGGCTCCGGCGTCGGCCCAGTTCAACCGACCCGTGGAGGCGATGCTGTCGGCCGCGGTCGAGGGCTATATCCGTCCCGGATATGCCGCGCTCGCGGACGCCTCCAACGCGCTGCAGACGGCGACGGTCCGCTACTGCGCGAATCCGTCCGATACCACCCGCGCGGCGGTCGACGAGAGCTTCGGACGCACCGTCCAGGCGCTGGGCGCGGTGGCGTTCCTGGATTTCGGGCCTGCGAGCATCAACCAGCGGCTGGAGCGGCTGAAGACGCCGGCGCCGGCTGCCCCGGAGGATGGCGCGGCGCCTCCGGAACTGGTTCCCGGCGAGGAGGGCAACGGTCCCCAGGATGTCGGCGCGCTGTCCCAGGAGCCGCCGGAGCTTCAGGGCCTGCCGGCCTTCGAGCGACTTCTTGTCGCGGATCCGGCCGAAACCGGCAGCGATCAGTTCAACGAGACCTGCCGGGTCGCCGGCCTGATCGCCGCGAACGTGAAGTCGATCGCCACCGCGCTGGATTCCGAATGGACCAAGGATGGCGGGTACGGGGACTGGCTCACGTCGCCGGCCGCGGACAACCCGGCCTACGCGCGGTCGGAAGATGCGCTCCTGGAGGTGCTGTCGGCCTTCTCGCGCGGGGTGGACAAGGTCCATGCCCGCCTCGGACGAATCGGTCTGAGCGATGAGGACACCGACGCAGACCGACAGATCGGACCGTTCGGACAGGTCGATTTCGTCTTCCTGCTCGACCAGGCGCAGGTGAGGGGGCTCGGGCAGTTCTATCAGGCGACCGATCTTGCCGGCGCCACCGAGCCGCCGCTCAACGAGCGCGCGGCCTGGATCGAAGCCAAGATGACGGAGGCCGCCGAAGGTCTGGCCGCGATTCCGGCCGATACCGTGGACCAGCCCGACGACGAGACGATCGAGCAGATCGCCGCCGCCCGCAGCGCGCTTGCGGAGGTCTCCGAGGCGATGCGCGGGCTGACCGCGGACCTCGAACTGGGTCCTGCCAACTGAGGCAAGGCCGGCTGCCGGAGCCGATTGTTCAGGATATTCAGACCGGAGCAGCTCGGTTTGCCGTCGAGCGGGTACGAACCGGGCAGGCCGGCCTGACGGACCCGGCCGTCAGCGCACGGTCGCGACGATCCAGCGGACCATGTCGCTCACCACCTGCTGATTGGCGCGGTCCAGCCCACCGACAGCGGCCTGAACGGAATCGCCCGAGGTGGGCTGTTCGGCGGTGAAGATGCGGCTGGCGACCACCCGTCCGTTGCGGTCGTCCAGGATCTTGGCCGACACGGTGACCGCGGCCCGGTCGGAGCCGGTGGTCTCGGCCTGGAAGGCGCGGATTTCCGTGACGATCTGGTAATTGATCAGCAGGCTCTGGCCCGGCAGGCCCACGGCGCGCACGCGGTTCGTATTCTGCAGCGCCTCGGCGAGCACCGCCTGGAACACGACCGGAAGCCGGTCGGCCCACTGTACGCTCGGATAGTAGGACAGGGTCGAGGGTGTGGGCCGGACCGCGATCATGTTCGTGTCGAGGGCGTCGAGGGCGACCGGCGTGGCGACCAGGAGCTGGGAGTTCACGCGACCGCGCAGATCCGAAATCTCGCGGGGCGCGTCCAGCGTGTAGATCGCTTCCACCGAGGGGCCGCCGCCGCCGAGGGCCGCGCAGGCCGACAGGCCCGCCGCGAGAAGCGGTGCCAGGAAGACCCTGAGGCCGGGACGTCGGGCCGGCATCGCGCCGCTCCTCGATCCGCCGATGAACTGCTGAAGTCTCAAGCGTCCGCTCCCTCGCATCGCCCGGTCACCGTCTCTGCGGTTCGTAACGCGGACCGTTGGGCCCGCCGAAGATGACCCGGCTCGGATCGCGATCGATGTTGCTGAAGGTCCGCTCGATCTCGCGCAGGGTCTGGCGGGCCTGGGTCATGACGCTGGCGAAATCGTCGACGCCCGTCGTCGAGAAGCGGGCGAGACCGGACGAAATCGTGCCCGCGCGGCTCTCGAACTCCTGGGCGACGACCTTGATGGCGCGGGCGGCCTCGGTCGCCTCCTGGATGAAGCCCTGGCCGTCACCCTCGACCATGTCGGAGACCTTGTCGACCAGCGTGTTGACCCGGGTGGAGGCCGCGTTGAGCTTGTCGGAGATCTCGCGCGCGTTCTCCGCGACATGGTCGACGGTCGGGGCCTGGGCCTGAAGCGAGTCGGCGAACGTCCGGGCGCTGGTCGCGGCCTCCTTGGCGTTGACCAGGATCGCGGAGATGTCCTCCGAGCGGGCGGAGACCGCCGTCGTCACTTCGCGCACATTGGCGAGGATCGTGCGGACTTCCGAAGGATCGATGGCGGCGATCAGCCCGTCGAGGCGGTCGGCGGCCGGCTGCAGGCTGGTCAGGAGCGAATCGGCGCGATCGGCAACGTTGGTGGCCGACGCCATGAACTGCTCGATCTGGCCGTTGTTGTCGGAGAGCGTCTGGGACACCGTGCGCAGGTTGGCGGCGCTTTCCCGAGCGTCGGCGATGAAGCCGTCGATGTCCTGGGACCGGTCGGAGAGAACGGTGGTGATCTGGCGCAGATTGCCGACCACGGCCTGCACGTCGTCGGGATTGACCGCCCCGATGATGCTGTCCACGCGATTGGCGGCCGGCTGCAGGCTCGCGACCAGGTCGTCGGCCCGCTGGGCGACGCTTCCCGCAGACGCCATGAACCGCTCGATCTGGTCGTTGTTGTCGGAGAGCGTCTGCGACACTTCACGCAGGTTGGCAGCGCTTTCGCTGGCGTTCTCGATGAAGCTGTCGATCTGGTCGCGCCGACCGGCGAACATGCCGATCACGCTGTCGACGTTGTCGACGATGCTCCGGACCGCGGTCGGATCGACGGACTGGATCAACTGGTCCACGTCCGTGAGCGCCGTGTTGAGGCCCTGAGCGAACTGCTGCAGGTCCTCGGCCGCCGAGGACACGTTGGTGATCACGCCCTGGACGCTGTCCTGGAAGCGGGTGAGGTGCTCGCTGAAGGTGACCACGTTGTCGACCACCGTCCGGACGTCCTCCTGGGAGACTTCGCCCAGGAGATCGTCGGCGCGGGAGACCAGCGATTCGACGCGCGGGGCGACGTTGGCGATCGCGTCGCCGGCATTGCTGATGTCGGTGATCAGCTTCGCGAGATTGTCCGAATTGTCCGCGAGCGCCTTGGAGAAGGTCTCCACGTTGGAGACGGTCTGGGCGATGTCGCCGCGGTTTTCCTCGATGATCCTGTTCAGGTTCTCGACGGTCGTGTCGGCCTTTTCCAGAATGTCGCGGGCGCCCTGCAGCAGGTCCTGAATGGCCGAGCGCTGGGCGGTGATCTTGGGCACGCCGTCCTGGGCGAACAGGGACTGGGAGTCGGCCTTGCCGCCGGACAGCGAGATGTAGGAGACGCCGGTCAGTCCCTGGACCCCGAGCTCCGCCTTGGTGTCGGTCTTCAGCGGCGCGTTGCGGTCCACCATCGCCCGGGCGAGGACGGTGGGGGATTCGGAGCTGACGAAGCCGAGATTGGTGACCTCGCCGATCCGGATGCCGTTGAAGATCACCGGACTGCCGACGGACAGGCCCGTCACCGGGTCGTCGAACACGACCTGGATCTCGGTGCGCTGGGTCGAGTTGCCGGAGGAGTACAGCCAGTAGACAAAGCCGAGCGCGCCCGTCACGACCACGATGACGAACAGACCGACGGCAATGTAATTCGCGCGCGTTTCCATGCGTTAGCTTGCCAGCCTGCTGCCACGGACACCGTGAAAATAGGACCGGACCCAGGGATGGTCCGATTTCAACATGTCGTCCATCGTCCCGGTGAGAAGCACGCGCTTTTCGGCGAGGACGGCAATTCGATCGCACACGGTATGGAGGCTGTCGAGGTCATGGGTCACCATGTAGACGGTCAGGCCGAGCGTGTCGCGTAGATTGCGGATCAGGATGTCGAAATCCCCGGCGCCGATCGGGTCGAGCCCCGACGTCGGCTCGTCCAGAAAAACGAGTTGCGGATCAAGCGCAAGGGCGCGGGCGAGGCTCGCCCGCTTGACCATGCCACCGGAGAGTTCGGAGGGAAAGCGCTCCGCGGCCTGGCGCGGCAGTCCGACCAGCTCCAGCTTCAGAAGGGCGAGCTCGTCCATCAGCCGCTGGGACAGGTCCATGTGCTCGCGCATCGGGACCTGGATGTTCTGCTTGACGGTGAGGGACGAGAACAGCGCGCCCATCTGGAAGAGCACGCCCCAGCGCTGCTCCAGCTCCGACAGTTCGCTCGGCGACTGCTGGTCGAGATCGTGGTCGAACACCTCGATCGTGCCGCCCTGCTTGGGGATGAGCCGCAGGATCGTGCGCATCAGCACGGACTTGCCCGTGCCGGAGCCCCCGACGAAGCCGAGGATCTCGCCGGAATAGACGTCGAGATCGAGCTTATCGAGCACGAGGCTGTCGCCGAAGCCGACGGTGACGCCGCGCGCCTTCACGATGACCTCGCGGTCGGAATCGGGGCGACCCGCGTCCGAAGGCGCGCGCGCTTCCGTGGTCGGCTGGTTGGTTTCGGACTCGGCCGCCATTCAGATTCCCATCGCGGAAAAGAAGATGGCGAACAGCCCGTCCACCACGATGACCATGAAGATAGCTTTGACCACCGACGTGGTCGTCTGCTGGCCGAGCGATTCGGCACTGCCGCCCACCTTGAGGCCTTCCGAGCAGGCGATCAAACCGACGATCAGCGCCATGAACGGTCCCTTGGCGAGGCCGACCATCAGCTCGTGGATCGAGACCGCCTGGTGGAGGCGCTGGAGGAAGGCTTCCGGCGGGATCGACATGTAGGTCCAGCAGACCACGGCGGCCCCGGTGAGAGCCGCAATGTTGGCGATGAAGGCGAGCAGAGGCAGCGCCAGCATCAGCGCCATCAGGCGCGGGATGACCAGGATCTCGACCGGATCGAGACCGAGCACCTTCAGGGCGTCGATCTCCTCACGCATCTTCATGGAGCCGATCTCGGCCGTGTAGGCGCTGCCGGACCGGCCGGCGACCATGATGGCGGTCAGGAGCACGCCCATCTCGCGCAGGACCAGCACGCCGACGAGGTCGACCACGAACGTCTCGGCCCCGAACTGGCGCAGATAGAAGCCGCCCTGCTGGGCGATGATCAGCCCGATCAGGAACGACATGAGCGCAACGATGGGCACCGCGCCCCGGCAGGCCCGGTCGAAGTTGGCGAGGATGGAAGTGAACCGCAGCCGGCCCGGATTGAACAAGGCGGCCGCGAGTCCGATCCCGAACGCGCCCAGGATGCTGATGACCGACACGGCGTCGCGGGCAATTTCCTCGGTCTGGCGACCGACCGTCTCGAGCCCGTTCAGCAGCGACACGCTGCGCCGACGCGGTTTCCACTGCTTCGGGACGTGGGCCTCGATCTCCGAGAAGAGCGATTCGAAGCGTTCTTCGACGTTGACCAGCTCGACCCGGATCCCGCGGAACTCCAGTCGTGCGCGCAGCCGGTGAATGAGCCACGTGCCGGCGGTATCGAGCGCCTCCACTCCGGCCAGATCGATCGTGACCGACTGGGCGTTCGGCAGATCGACCGATTCCACCAGGTCTTCCGCGGCACGCGCGGTCTTCAGCGTCCAGAATCCGGACACGGACACGGTGGGCATGTCCGCGTCGGCGTCATCGACGGTGAGGCGCGCCTTGCCAGGTGCCGACTGTACATTCATGCCCGAACTGCTGGTCCCGTTGGATGTGCCCCGTCGGGCATCTGGAAAAGCGTCTCCAAAGTGTTAGTGTCTCGCGCGTTCCGCGTCGAGATCACGTCTCCGCGCGCTTGCGTCATGTTCCCAAATTTGGAGCCACCATGGAGCTCAAGCACCCTTATCTGTTGTTTCTGGGTGACGTTGCCGACTCGCTCGCCGCCAAGACCGCCCTGGGTATCGTCGACTGGCGCCCCAACTGGTGCGTCGGGCAGTGGCGCCTCGAAGGCTGCAAGGCCGATGCCGGTCTGCCGGAGATGGACGCGCGCGCTGCCGCCGAGGCCGGCGCCAAGACCATGGTCGTGGGCGCGGTGAACGCCGGCGGAGTGCTGCCGGCGCACTGGGTCGCCTCCATCGTCGCCGCGCTGGAGGCCGGCCTCGATGTGGCGACGGGTCTCCACCAGAAGCTGGCCGACGTGCCGGAGATTCGCGCCGCTGCGGAGAAGTCGGGCGGCCGGCTTCTCGATGTGCGCCATTCGACGGAGAAGTTCGCGACCGGCAAGGGAACGAAGCGTCCCGGCCGACGGCTCCTTACGGTGGGCACCGACTGCTCCGTCGGCAAGAAGTACACCGCACTCGCCCTGGAAAGCGCCATGCGCGAAGCCGGCATGGACGCGGATTTCCGGGCCACCGGCCAGACCGGCGTGTTCATTTCGGGTCGCGGTGCGGCGATCGACGCAGTGGTCGCGGACTTCATTTCGGGTGCGGCGGAATGGCTGTCGCCGGCGGCCGATCCCAATCACTGGGACGTGGTCGAGGGGCAGGGCTCGCTCTACCACCCGTCGTTCGCAGGCGTGTCGCTCGGCCTTCTGCACGGAGCGCAGCCGGACGCCTTCGTGGTCTGCCACGAACCGACGCGTACGAAGATGCGCGGCGTCGAGCATCCGATTCCCTCGATCCGCGACGTGATCGACCTCACCATCCGCTGCGGCAGCCTGACCAACCCGGACATCCGCTGCGTCGGTCTTGCGGTCAACACGGCCGCGCTCGGCGAGGCGGAGGCCCGCGCCTTCCTGGACCAGGTCTCCGGGGAGCACGGCCTTCCCGCCAGCGATCCGGTCCGCTTCGGCGTCACGGCGATCGTCGAGGAACTGCGGAAGAGCTTTGCTTAGACCATGAGCCGCACCCTCAGCGCCAGAATCGAGAAGTTTCCGATCGCGGGAGAGTTTCGCATCTCCCGCGAGAGCCGGACCGAGGCCACGGTGGTGGTCGCCGAGATCACTGACGGCTCCCACCGGGGGCGCGGCGAAGGCGTGCCCTATGGCCGCTACGGCGAATCGCCCGAGGCCGTGCTTGCCGCCGTCGAAGCGATGGCGGCGGCGATCACCGGCGGGCTCGACCGCCAGGGCCTGCGTCAGGAAATGGCGCCGGGAGCGGCCCGCAACGCGCTGGACTGCGCGCTGTTCGACCTGGAGGCGAAGGCCTCCGGCGTCCGGGCCTTCACGTCCGCAGGCCTGAGCGGACTGGAGCCGCTCACCACCGCCTACACGCTGAGCCTCGGCGAACCCGAGGCGATGCGGGCGGCGGCGGAGGCGGCGGCCGACCGGCCGCTTCTCAAGGTGAAGCTCGGCGGACCCGGCGACGTAGCCCGGATCAAGGCCGTGCGGGCGGGAGCCCCCAACGCGCGGCTGATCGTGGATGCCAACGAAGGCTGGAGCCACGACACCTATTTCGACAACATCACCGCCTGCGCGGACGTCGGTGTCGAACTGGTCGAGCAGCCGCTTCCGGCCGACCGGGACGGGCTTCTGGCGACCGTGCGCCGTCCGGTTCCCGTCTGCGCGGACGAAAGCGTCCACGTCGCCTCCGATCTGAAGGCGCTGACGGGGCGCTACGATGCGGTCAACATCAAACTCGACAAGGCCGGCGGGCTGACCGAGGCCCTGACCATGGCCGAGACGGCCGAAGAACTCGGGCTGACCATCATGGTCGGCTGCATGCTGGCGACCTCGCTGGCGATGGCGCCGGCGGTCCTCGTCGCCCAGAAGGCGGCGGTGGTGGACCTCGACGGTCCGCTGCTTCTGGCTCAGGACCGGGAGCCTGCGCTGCGCTATGACGGCTCGATCCTGCATCCGCCCGAGCCTGAGCTCTGGGGCTAGGGACCGGTACCGGCCGGGCATCCAGGCAAAATGCCGGCCGGGGGAACCCCCCGGCTCAGTCGCCCGGCCAGAAGACCCCTTCCGCCGGGGAGAACGGATAGGGCCCCGGGAAGGCCTCCACGTAGGCCACGTGGGAGACCAGATCCTCCCCCGTCCAGGCGTGGATCCCGTAGGCCGGCGGCTCCATCACGAACTGGGCCGCGGATGTCGCCGTCAGATCGAGGGCGACCTGATGCGCCACGCCCGGCACGATCATGGCGTGAGTGCCGCCGAACGGCGCGACCACCGTGCGGTGGACATGCCCGCAGACGATACGCCGCACCTGCCGATGGGCGGACACGATTTCCGCGAACGCATCCGAATCGGTGAGCCGCGTCCGGTCCATGTGGGCAATGCCCGTGGTGAACGGCGGATGATGCATGGCGATCAGGGTGGGGCGGTCGGGCGCTGCGGCGAGCGTGGCGTCGAGCCAGGCGAGCTGCTCGTTGCCAAGGCTGCCGTAAGGCTGCCCCTCCACGGACGTGTCCAGCGCGACCAGCCGAAGGTCGCCGATCTCCGCCGCGTAATGGACCCGGTCCGACGGTGCCTCCGAGACACCGGGCCAGTCTGCGAAAGCTGACCGCATCGTGCGGGCGGAATCGTGGTTGCCGGCAAGCAGATAGACCGGGACGGGAAGGGCTGCGAGCAGCTCGTGCGCCAGCTCGTAGGCGCGCGGGTCGGCCGTGTCGGCGACATCGCCGGTGACGATGACCGCATCCGGGCGCGAGGTGAGGGTTGCGACGGCCCGAATGGCGCGCGCGGCGAACATGTTCGTCTCCACCACCCTGAGGGCGGGTGTGCCGCGCGGTCTCAGGTGGAGATCGGTCAATTGCACGATCGTCGTCATGTCCGGCCTTGCCCCAATTTGAACGCGTTGACGCTGTTCACCGGCAACGGCTATCACGCAGCGTCCGATCCGGCGAGCTGTCGTCGCACCGTCGCGGGTCGCGACCGCACCCCGTCATCAGAGGATTTCGGCCATATCCACGTCCGCCCCTTCGTCGAGCGCGCCAGAGGGCCGTTCCGCATCCGCGCCGCCGCCCGCATCGGGCGCGATCCAGGCGTTTGTGGCCGCACGCTTCCGCCTGTGCGTGGCGCTGCTCGCGGTCATGGCCGCACTGACGTTCCTGCCGGGTCTTGCGGGCGTGGGACCGATCGACCGCGACGAGCCGCGCTACACCCAGGCGAGCAAGCAGATGGTGGAGCGGGGCGATTATGTCGACATCCGACTGCAGGAGCAGCCGCGCTACAAGAAGCCGATCGGCATCTACTGGCTGCAGGCGCTCTTCGTCGAAGTTTCCGGATATGGCGCCGATGCGCCGCTGTGGGTGTACCGGCTGGTCTCCGTCCTGTCCGCCGCGCTGGCGGTTGCCGGGACATGCTGGGCCGCGCGGGCGTTTCTGGGACCTCAGGCCGCCCTGGTAGCCGGCGGTCTTCTCGCTGTCACGATCATTGTCGGCTTCGAGGCGCGGATCGCCAAGACCGATGCCGCGCTGCTGGCCACCATCGTGCTGGCCCAGGCGGCACTCGCCCGGCTCTGGCTGATGGAGGCCAGACCGCGCTTCTTCGGATTGCCGTTCGTGTTCTGGCTGGCGGTTTCGGCGAGCATCCTGGTCAAGGGACCGATCGTTCTTCTCGTCACCGGCGGGACCATCGCAGCACTTCTCTTCGTTGGCCCGGAGCGCCGGGCGTTCCTGACGCGGCTGACGCCACTGCGCGGCCTGGCCATGACCGTGCTTCTGGTCGCCCCGTGGTTCGTGGCGATCTGGCTGGCCAGCGACGGGGCCTTCTATCAGGAGGCCATCCTCAACGATTTCCTCGGTAAGGCCGCCACCGGCCAGGAGGGCCACTGGGCGCCGCCGCTGGCGCACATGTTCGTCTCGGTGGGGACGGCATGGCCGCTGATGGCGCTGCTCCTGATCAGCCTGCCGAGCCTGTGGGTGCTGCGGCGCGAGAAGCTGGTCGTGTTCTGCGCGGCCTGGGTGCTGCCGGCCTGGATCGTCTTCGAAGCGGTTCCGACCAAGCTGCCGCACTACACGTTGCCGCTCGTCCCGGCGCTGGCGCTGGCGGTGTCGGCGGTGCTGGTGGAATGGCGGCGCGAGCTGGGCCCGCGCTGGCTGCGCATTCTGGCGGCTGTGGAACTGGCCGCCATTCCGGTGCTCCTGATGCTGGCGTCGGTCGGGCTTCCCCTGGTGCTGGGTGACCCGATCAGCTGGGTCGGCGTGATCCTGAGCATTGCGGGTGCAGCACTCGGCGTGCGTGCCGCGCTGCTGCTTGCGGCCGACCGCTCGCGACTGACCATGATCGGCAGCGTTGCGGCGGCCTCGGTGCTGCTCGGGGTCGCGGCCTGGGGGAACGTTCTGCCCAAGCTCCAAAGCGTTTGGCTGAGCGGCCGGGTGGCGGCAGCGGCCAAGGCTGCCGCCGACTGTCCGGATCCGACCCTGATCACCGTCGGCAATCACGAGCCGAGCCTCGTCTTCCTGGCCGGCACAGAGACACGGCTGGAGCACCACGGGGGCGCGATCCACGCCATCTCGCAGGTGGCGTGTCCCGTTCTCGCCGTCGACGAGAGCCACGTCGACGAGGTTCTTGCCGACGCGGACGCTGCCGGGATCGTTCTGGAGCGCCGGGGAAGCGAAAGGGGCGTCAACATCGGCAACGGCCGGTCGTTGAACATGGTGATCTATACGACTAAACAACGCTGATCTTTTTGCCGGACGTGCCTGCCAGCCGCCGGCGTCGATCTATCTCCGACTGGAAACGGCCCGATCTTGCAAACGTCTTCCGCGCAGTCCCCAGACCCGGCAGTGTCCGTGGTCATTCCCGCCAAAGACGAGGCGGGCAATCTTCCCCCGCTCCTCGAGGAGATCCAGGGGCAGCTTGCCGGTGTCACGTTCGAGGCGATCGTGGTCGACGACGGGTCGGACGACGGGACCGATGCGGCGATCCTGGCCCTGACCAAAGAGCTGCCGTGGCTGCGCCTGGTCCGCCACGAGAAGGCGGCCGGCAAGAGCGCCGCGCTGCGTACCGGGGTCAAGTACGCGCACGCACCGCTGATCCTGATGATCGACGGCGACGGCCAGAACAATCCGATCTTTCTGCCGAAGATGCTGAAGATGCTGCAGGACGATCCGGATCTGGGGCTCGTCGTCGGACAGCGGCTGAAGCGGCACGATTCGGCGCTCAAGCAGCGGGCGTCGAAACTCGCCAACGGCCTGCGCTCCTGGCTTCTAGGCGACAAGACCCGCGACACCGCCTGCGGTCTCAAGGCGATCCGCCGGGAGCTTTACCTGGACCTGCCCTTCTTCGACACGATGCACCGGTTCTTTCCGGCGCTTGTGCTGCGGGAAGGCTGGCAGATCGCCCATATCGACGTCGAGGATCGTGTCCGGATCCACGGCAGTTCCAAATACGGGGTCCTGGACCGCGCCCTCGTCGGGCTGCCGGACCTGTTCGGCGTGTGGTGGCTTCTGAGCCGTCGTCGACGCGTACCCAGCGCCCAGGAGGCGACCATCGATGCTGATCGATAATCTTGCGGATTGGGCCCACTCGGTCTTCGTCGAGCAGTTCGACACCTGGCTGGTGATCGGCTTCGTGGCGCAGGCGATGTTCTCCGCCCGGTTCCTGATTCAGTGGATCGCCAGCGAACGGGCCGGGCGGTCGGTCGTCCCGGTCGCCTTCTGGTTCTTCTCGATCGCCGGCGGCGGTATGCTGTTCGCCTACGCGCTCTATCGGGAGGATCCCGTGTTCATCGCGGGGCAGGGCGCCGGCCTGATCATCTATATGCGCAATCTCTGGCTCATCTTCCGCGAGCACCGGGCCGCGCTCGTCAATTAGAGCCCCGTCCGTACGGGCCCCGGGGCGGGGCGCGTCTATGCCCCGCCGCCCCGCGACCCCGCGTCAGCCGACCAGCCGGGCGAGGCCCGCCTGCAGATCGGCGATCAGGTCCTCGGGATCCTCCAGACCCACATGGAGCCGGACCAGCGGTCCTGCCGCGTCCCAATTGGTGGCGGTGCGGATCGAGCTCGGGTCCGGGCACAGCACCAGGCTCTCGAACCCGCCCCACGACGCGCCGATCCCGAAATAGGCGAGGCCTTCGATGAAGGCCGCAAGCTGGGCGTCGGTGCAGGGCTGAAGCTCGATCGCGAACAGGCCGCAGGCCCCGGAGAAGTCGCGCTTCCAGATCTCGTGCCCCGGATCGCTTTCCAGCGCGGGGTGACGCACGCGTGCGACCTCCGGCCGGGTTTCCAGCCAGCGCGCGATGGTCACGCCGCTCTCGAAATGGCGCGCGAGGCGCAACGGGAGCGTGCGCATGCCGCGCAGCGTGTTGAAGACATCGTCGGGACCGACGTTCACGCCGAAGTTGTTGCGCGTCTCGCGCAGCGACGGCAGGGCCGCCTCGCTGGCTGCAACCGTGCCGAGCAGCAGGTCGGAATGGCCCGCGAAATACTTGGTTGCCGCCTGGATGGACAGATCGACCCCATGGTCCAGCGGCCGGAAATAGACCGGCGTCGCCCAGGTGTTGTCCATGGCGACGGTTATGCCCCGCGACCGGGCCGCGCCGGCCATGGCGGGAATATCCTGCATCTCGAAGGTCAGGGAGCCGGGCGCTTCCAGGAAGAGGGCACTTGTCGTGTCGCGGAACAGCCGGTCGATCTCGGCGCCGACCGCCGGATCGAAATACTCCACCTCGACCCCGAACCGCGTCAGAACCTTGTCGCAGAAGCGGCGGGTCGGACCGTAAACGTTGTCGGCCACCAGAAGATGGCTGCCAGCCTGGGTGCAGGACATCAGCGCGATCGATATCGCCTCGAGCCCGGAACCGGTGAGGACCGTCCCGGCGGCGCCTTCCAGATCGGTCACGGTGTCTTCCAGCGCCTCGGTGGTGGGCGTGCCGGTCCGTCCGTACATGTAGCGGGAGGTGCGGTTCTTCGCGGTGTTCAGGCTGTCGTAGATCACCGTCGATGCATGCACCACGGGCGGATTGACGAAACCGTGATACTCCGACGGCGCCGGGCCGGCGTGGGCGAGGCGGGTCGCGAGTCCTGCGCGCCCGAATGGTTTTTCATTGGTCATGGCAAATTTTTCATCACGAGCGGGGAAGGGTGGAGGAGTCCTGCGCAGTGATCGGCGCTTTTAGCGTCACGCGCAACCCTTGACCACGGTTGCGTAATAGCCTGAGATACATCCCGTCTTCGAAACCATGGCGACCGGCGGGCGGAGGACCCATCTGGGATTTGAACGCTTCGGTTGCGGGTCGATGACTCAAGCCACGTCACCTCAAGGGGAAAGCAGGGACAATCATGAACAAGATCGTGCTTACGATCGCAGCAGCCGCGGCGCTGGGACTTTCCGCAGCTGCAGCCGATGCAACGACGCTCGAAGACGTGAAGACCAAAGGCTTTGTTCAGTGCGGCGCGAACGCCAGCGGGCTCGCCGGGTTTGCGACCACCAACGACCAGGGCGACTGGTCCGGCTTTGACGTTGACTACTGCCGCGCCTATGCGGCGGCGATCTTCGGTGATCCCAGCAAGGTGAAATTCACGCCGCTGACCGCCAAGGAGCGTTTCACCGCGCTTCAGTCCGGCACGGTCGACGTCCTGGTTCGCAACACCACGTGGACGATGTCGCGCGACACGCAGCTCGGCCTCAACTTCACCGGCGTCAACTACTACGACGGCCAGGGCTTCATGGTCCGCAAGTCGCTCGGCATCACCTCAGCGCTCGAACTGTCCGGCGCGTCGGTCTGCGTGCAGACCGGTACGACCACCGAGCTGAACCTGTCCGACTATTTCCGGGCCAACGACATGGATCTGAACGCGGTGGTGTTCGAATCGGCGAACGAGGCCGTTCAGGCCTATGACGCCGGTCGCTGCGACGCCTTCACGACGGACTCCTCCGGCCTCTACGCCGAGCGCCTGAAGCTCACCAATCCGAGCGATCACATGATCCTGCCCGAGGTGATCTCCAAGGAGCCGCTCGGTCCGGTGGTGCGCCAGGGCGACGACGAGTGGTTCAACATCATCAAGTGGGTCGGCTTCGCGCTCGTCAACGCCGAGGAGCTCGGCGTCACCCAGGCCAACGTCGAAGAGATGAAGGGCTCCGACAATCCGGAGATCAAGCGTCTGCTCGGCCAGGAAGGCTCCTACGGCGAGGGCATCGGCCTGGAGAACGACTGGGCGGCACAGGCGATCACCGCGGTGGGCAACTACGGCGAGATCTTCGACCGCAACATCGGGCCCGACACGCCGCTCGAGATCGAGCGCGGCATCAACGCGCTGTGGACCGATGGCGGCCTGCAGTACGGCATGCCGGTCCGGTAACCGCGTCTGACCGGCGGCTGCCTGCCTGCCAGGCGGCCGCCGGCTCACGACGTCTCCCGTGTCCCATATAACAACCCACCTTCCGAGGGGCACTGATGGCTGTTCATGACGACGGTGCGGGCGCCGCGCCGGCGCCCGCTCGGCGCAACTCGATCATCTACGACCCGAAGGCACGCGGCCTCTTCTTCCAGACGCTCGTGGTCCTGGGGGTCGGCTTCTTCCTCTACGAAGCGGCCAGCAACGCGATCGCCAACCTTCAGCGCCAGAACATCGCGTCCGGCTTCGGGTTTCTGGACGAGACGGCCGGGTTCGAGATCTCGCAGACGCTGATCGCCTACTCGCCGACGTCCACCTACGGGCGGGCCTTCGTGGTCGGCCTTCTGAACACGCTGCTGGTTGCGGTGGTCGGCATCGCGCTGGCCACGGTGGTCGGATTCATCGTCGGCGTCATGCGCCTGTCGAAGAACTGGCTGATCCGCCAGATCGCCACGGCCTATGTCGAGGTGATCCGCAACGTGCCGCTGCTGCTGCAGCTTTTCTTCTGGTACTTCGCCGTTCTGAAGCAGCTGCCGGGGCCGCGCCAGTCCATCCCGCTCGGCTTCGGTACGTCGCTGAACATCCGGGGCCTCTACATTCCCGCACCGGTTCTCGGTCCCGGAAGCGGCCTGGTCATCGCCGCCTTCGTGGTCGCCGTGGTCGGCATCGTGGTGCTGGCGCGCTGGGCCAAACGGCGGCAGATGGCGACCGGCGAGCGCTTTCCCGTCCTGCCCGTTTCCGTCGCGCTCTTCGTCGGGCTGCCGCTGCTCGCCTATTTCGTGGCCGGACGCCCGATCACATTCGAAATTCCGGAACTGCAGGGCTTCAACCTCCAGGGCGGCGTTCAGATCATCCCGGAATTCGTCGCGCTCCTGCTGGGGCTGGCGATGTACACGGCGGCCTTCATCGCGGAGATCGTGCGGGCCGGCATTCTGGCGGTGAGCAAGGGGCAGACCGAGGCGGCCCATGCGCTGGGCATCAAGCCGGGCACCACGCTGTGGCTGGTGATCATTCCCCAGGCCATGCGGGTGATCATTCCGCCGCTGACCAGTCAGTATCTCAACCTGACGAAGAACTCCTCGCTCGCAGTGGCGATCGGCTATCCGGATCTCGTGTCCGTTTTCGCCGGCACCGTGCTCAATCAGACCGGACAGGCCGTCGAGGTCATTTCGCTGACCATGCTGGTCTATCTGGTGATCTCTCTGCTCACGTCCGCCTTCATGAACTGGTTCAACGCCCACGTGGCGCTGGTGGAGCGATAGCCATGGCATCGTCGGTTGCCTATGTCCGGACCGAGCCGGCGGCCACGCTGCCGCCGCCCATTCGCGTCGGCGGCGTCGTCGGGTGGATCCGCGAGAACCTGTTCTCGGGGCTCGGAAACACGGTCCTCACGCTTCTGGCGCTCTACGTCATCTGGGTGACCGTTCCTCCGATCATCGAGTTCTTGTTCGTGGATGCGGTGTGGGAGGGGTCCGACCGCGAAGCCTGTGTGGGGCCGAATGTCGGTGCCTGCTGGGCGTTCGTGGAAGCACGGTTTCCCCAGTACATCTACGGCCGCTACCCGATCGAGGAACGCTGGCGGGTCGACATCGTCTTTGCCCTGCTGGCCATCGGGCTGATCCCGATGGCGATCCCGCGGGCGCCATTCAAGCGCGCCAACGCGGTCTTTCTTCTGGTGGTCCTGCCGGTGGTCTCGCTGATCCTGCTCAACGGCGGCGACTTCGATGTGTGGCTGTCCTGGTGGATCATGCTGGCCGTGGGTCTCGCGATCGCCGAGGCGATCGTGTTCCTCCCGGCTCTTCTGGGGGCCGTGCCCTTCAGCGACCGGCTACGGCCGGCCCTGGTCGCCATGGTGCCGTTCGCGGTCCTGGCGGCTGTCTTCGTCGTCCTCAGTATCGACTTCGGGCTGATGGAGGTCGAGACGGCCTTGTGGGGCGGCCTTCTGGTCACGCTGGTCGTGGCCTTGTGCGGCATCGCCGCCTCGCTGCCGATCGGCATCCTGCTGGCCCTCGGACGCCGCTCGGACCTGCCGCTGGTCCGGCTGTTCTCGGTGATCTTCATCGAGTTCTGGCGCGGCGTGCCGCTGATCACGATCCTGTTCATGTCCAGCGTGATGCTGCCGCTGTTCCTGCCCGACGACGTCTCCTTCGACAAGCTGCTGCGGGCCCTGATCGGCGTCGCCATGTTCGCCTCTGCCTACATGGCGGAGGTGGTCCGGGGCGGGCTGCAGGCGATGCCGAAGGGGCAGTACGAGGGCGCCGACGCGCTGGGGCTCGGCCACTGGCAGAAGATGCAGCTCATCATCCTTCCCCAGGCGCTCAAGCACGTCATTCCGGGGATCGTGAACACCTTCATCGGCCTGTTCAAGGACACGTCGCTGATCCTGATCGTCGGCCTGTTCGATCTCCTGGGCATGGTGAAGCTGAGCCTGGTCGATCCCAAATGGGCGAGCCCGGTCACGCCCGCCACCGGTTACATCTTTGCCGGGTTCGTGTTCTGGCTCTTCTGTTTCGGGATGTCCCGGTACTCTATCTTCATAGAACGCCGTCTCGACCGGAGCGGGCGATGATCGCGACCGCAGAAGACACCGCGCCGCGGGAGCGACCCGCACGACATTTCGTACAAGAGGTGAGTTCGTCATGACCGATCGGTCCGCAACCACGACCCGGCCGTCCGGCGAGGTCGCCGACATGAAGATCTCCGACGAGGTCATGATCAACATGACCGGCGTCAACAAATGGTTCGGTGAGTTTCACGTCCTCAAGGACATCAACCTGACGGTCAACCGAGGCGAGCGCATCGTCATCTGCGGGCCGTCCGGGTCCGGCAAGTCGACCCTGATCCGCTGCATCAACCGGCTGGAGGAGCATCAGTCCGGCTCGATCGTCATCGACGGGACGGAGCTGACCGACGACCTCAAGCGCATCGACGAGATCCGCCGGGACGTCGGCATGGTGTTCCAGCACTTCAACCTGTTTCCGCACCTGACCATTCTGGAGAACTGCACCCTCGCACCGATCTGGGTCCGCAAGACGCCGAAGAAGGAAGCGGAAGAGATCGCGATGACCTACCTGACCCGGGTCAAGATCCCGGAGCAGGCGAACAAATATCCCGGTCAGCTGTCCGGAGGGCAGCAGCAGCGCGTCGCCATCGCCCGCGCCCTGTGCATGAACCCGAGCGTCATGCTGTTCGACGAGCCGACCTCGGCGCTCGATCCCGAAATGATCAAGGAAGTGCTGGACGTGATGATCGACCTTGCCCAGTCCGGCATGACCATGCTGTGCGTGACCCACGAGATGGGCTTCGCCCGGCAGGTCGCGAACCGGGTGATCTTCATGGATGCGGGCATGATCGTGGAACAGAACGCGCCGGAGCCGTTCTTCACCAACCCGCAGCACGAGCGCACCAAGCTGTTCCTGAGCCAGATCCTGCACAACTGAGCGAAGCGGGCGTCTTCTCCGCTTCGCCGGCTGATCGGAAGGCTGCGTCGGTCGTCAGGCGTCGACGTCGTGGCCGGTGGCAACCGGCAGCTTCGGGTCGCCACCCCATTCCGCCCACGATCCGTCATAGACGGAGATCGACGTGTGGCCGAGGGAGCGCAGCGCCAGATTGAGGATTGCCGCGGAGACGCCGGATCCGCAGGAAGTGATCACCGGCTTGGACAGGTCGACGCCTGCATCCACGAAAGCCTCGTTCACCGCGTCGATGGCCTTGAGCGAGCCGTCCGGTCCGATCAGCCGGGTGTAGGGAAGGTTGCGGGCTCCCGGCATGTGACCCGACCTCACGCCCTTGCGCGGTTCCGGAGCGGTCCCGGCAAAGCGCTCGGCGGAACGGGCGTCGACGACGGTCGCCTCGCCGGTGCGCAGCGCATTGATGACGTCGTCCCTGGTGGCCACCATGGCGTGGTCGAGCCGGGCGGTGAAGTGGCGCTGCGGTCGGCGGACCACCCCGTCCTCGACGGGGCGCTCTTCCGACAGCCAGCGGGGCAGCCCGCCCTCCAGCACGAAGACGCGCGGCGCTCCCATGGCGCGGAACATCCACCAGACCCGGGGGGCGGAATAAATGCCCACGCTGTCGTAGATGACGATGGTCTGGCCGTCGCCGACGCCGAGCCGACGCATCGTGCTGGCGAACTGAGCCGGCGAGGGCAGCATGTGCGGCAGGTCGCTGTCCTTGTCGGAAACGGCGTCGATGTCGAAGAAGATGGCCCCGGGGATGTGGGCCTGCCGGTACTCCGTTTCGGCCTTGCGATCACTCGTCGGCAGATGCCAGGACCCGTCGAGGACGACGAGATCCGGCGCGCCGAGATGATCCGAGAGCCACTCGGTGGAGACCAGGTATTGGTAGCGATGGTCTTGCAATGGGCTTGCCCCTAGAACGCACGTCATTCGGATAAACGGACCGGCACCGCAGGCGCGGCCGTTCAAACGGAGGGCGGGAGATTTCCGTTAAGCGCCGTTCGGACGCCCTCGTTTTCCCGCCAGTCTTCTTCTCGTTAACGGCAACGGCCGCAGGCCAACCGCTCGGCTGGATGCGCTTTGGCCCGATCGGCGGACCGGGATCAGCTTTCGCTCAGCTGGATCCGGACACGCCGGTTCTGCCGTCCCTTCTTTTCTATCTTCGTTACCGCAATCGGCCCGATCTCGGCGGTGCGGCGCACATGGGTGCCACCGCAGGGCTGCAGATCGACCTTGTCCCCGATCCGGACCAGGCGGATGCGGCCTGAACCACGGGGCGGCTGAACGCTCATTGTCTTCACGAGCGCCGGGTTTGCGTCGAGCTCCGCATCGGTGATCCACTCGGCTGCGATCGCGTGGTCCGCCATGATCATTTCATTGACGGCGGCCGCGATCGCGTCCTTGTCGAGACCGCCATCGGGGATGTCGAAATCGAGCCGGCTTTCGTCCGCGCCGATCTGTCCCCCGGTCACCGGGTAGGTGAGGACGGCGGTCAGAAGGTGAAGGGCCGAATGCATGCGCATATGGCGCTGCCGACGGTCCCAGTCCAGTTCGGCCCTGACCTGGGTCCCCACGGCGGGCAGTGCCTCGCCATCAACCTGATGGATAATGCTTGTCCGGTCCTCGCCATAGCGGCTGGTGACGATCGCAAACCGCGTCCGGTGCTCGTCTTCCAGATGGCCCGTGTCTCCGGGCTGACCGCCGCCGGCGGCATAGAACACGGTCCGGTCGAGGACGATGCCGCCGTCGGGCGCATGGGCGACCACCGTGGCCTCGCAGGAGCGCAGGTAGGCATCGTCACGGAACAGGGGAACCGTGGTCTCGACCATACGCCGCCTCAGTCAGCCGTTTCGAACGGAATGTCGATCTGCGGCGTCCGTTCCAGCCACTCCGGCACCGGCAGATCCTTGGAGCGCAGGAACTCGGGATTGAACAGCCGCGAGGCGTACCGGTTCCCGTAGTCGCACAGGATCGTCACGATGGTGTGCCCGGGTCCGAGCTCGCGGGCCATGCGGATCGCGCCTGCGATGTTGATGCCGGACGAGCCGCCGAGGCAGAGGCCTTCGTGCTCGAGCAGGTCGAACACGATCGGAACAGCTTCGGAGTCCGGAATCTGGTAGGCGACGTCGACCGGCGCCCCTTCGAGATTCTTCGTGATCCGGCCCTGGCCGATGCCCTCGGTGATGGAGGAGCCCTCGGATTTGAGCTCGCCGGTGGTGTAGTAGCTGTAGAGCGCGGCGCCCATCGGATCGGCGACGCCGATCCTGACTTCCGGATTGCGCTCCTTCAGGGCCATGCCGACGCCGGCCATGGTGCCGCCGCTGCCCACCGCGCAGATGAACCCGTCGACGTTGCCGTCAGTCTGCGCCCAGATTTCCGGACCGGTGGTGCGGATGTGGGCTTCCCGATTGGACACGTTGTCGAACTGGTTCGCCCACAGTGCGCCGTGGGGCAGTTCGCCCTTCAGCTTCTCCGCCAGCCGTCCGGAGACCTTCACGTAGTTGTTCGGGTTCCGGTAGGGGACGGCGGGGACCTCGACGAGTTCGGCGCCCGCGAGCCGCAGCATCAGCTTCTTCTCGTCCGACTGGGTTTCCGGAATCACGATCACCGTGCGGAACCCGAGGACGTTGCCGACCAGCGCGAGCCCGATACCGGTGTTGCCCGCGGTGCCTTCGACGATCGTTCCGCCAGGCTCCAGCTCGCCGCGCTCCATTGCGTCGCGCACAATGTAGTAGGCGGCACGGTCCTTGACCGACTGGCCCGGATTGAGGAATTCGGCCTTGCCGAGAATTTCGCAGCCGGTCTCCTCCGAAGCCCGGTTGAGCCGGATGAGCGGTGTGTTGCCGATGGCGTCGAGAGCGGATCGAAGAATGGCCATGAGATTGCTTTCGCGCTGATGAGCGGCCAAGCTAACGACACCGCCGTGTCACATCAACACCGATCCGGGTCGCTCGGACCCCGGAGGCCGCTCAGGTGGTCTGCAATTTTCGTATAGGTGATTGATCCGACCGCCCGGTGTCGACGTAAAGCCGATAGACCCACACTCCAAGGTGCCAGAACGGACAATGGCTTCCGCGACCGACAACACTCCGTCGTCTGAGGCGACGCTCGATACACTCCTGACCGGATATCTCGCGGGAAGCCTTCCGCCTCCGGTGCAGGTGCTTGTCGAGGCGCATCTTGAGCTCAATCCGGAAAGCCGGCGATGGGCTTCGTGCCTGGAAACAGTCGGCGGAGAGGTGCTCGACCGGCTCGACCCGGTCGCGCCGCGCGGCCGCGACGCCAAACTCGATGCGATCTTCGCCCTCGATGCCGATCCGGCTCCGGACGCCACCCTGGGCTCGCCGGTCGCGCTCCCGACCGGGATCGGACCTTCCGGACTGCCCGCGTCGATCGAGCGTTATGTCGGTCGCTCGCTGAGCGACGTGCCGTGGCGCACACGGCTGCCCGGGATCCGGGAATGGAAGGCGCGGTCCGAGGACGGGTACGTCGCGAGCCTGTTCTGCCTGCGGGCCGGCCACGGCCTGCCGCCGCACACCCACCGGGGAACCGAGATGACTCTGGTCCTTCACGGCAGCTTCACCGACACGACCAGCCGGTACGGGGCGGGAGACATATCGATCGCCGACGACGAGATCGACCACCGTCCGGTCGCAGATCCCGGCGGCGACTGCATCGGCTTCGTCGTGACAAATGCCGGCCTTCGCCTGACCGGACGGATCGGACGCCTGCTTGCGCCGTTTACCCGTCAGTGAGGTCGGCCGATCCGGCCGACCCCGACAGGAAGGCGTGAGCACTCTAGTGGCCGCCTGATCAGGCAAAGCGAGGCTCTCATGGCAAAGCCCTTCGTCGCGACCCCGAATGACGGTGTCGCGTGGGTGACGGGTGCAAGTTCCGGTATCGGTGCGGCAGTGGCGGCGCGGCTTGCGGCGCAAGGCTTCACGGTTGCCGTCACCGCGCGCCGGCAGGAGGAACTCGAGGATCTGGCCGAGAGCGTATCCGGTCCCGGCAGGATCGTGCCGATGGCAGGCGACGTGACCGATGCCGAGGCGATGGACGGGCTGGTCGGGCGGATCGAGGCGGAGCTGGGCGCGCTTGCCCTGGTCGTCCTCAATGCGGGCGTCTACATCCCCGTCTCGGGTGACGAGCTCGACCGGGACGCCTTCGCCAAGACCTTCGACGTGAACCTGAAGGGCACGGTCAACGCGCTGGTGCCGGCCGCGAATGCGATGAAGAGCCGCGGCAAGGGCCAGATCGCCATCGTCGCCTCGGTGGCCGGCTACTCCGGCCTGCCTACCTCGGCGGCCTATGGGGCCAGCAAGGCCGGATTGCTCAATCTCGCCGAAGCCCTCAAGTTCGATTTCGACCATCTCGGCCTGACCATCCAGGTGATTTCGCCAGGCTTCGTGGACACGCCGGCCACCGCCGACAATCCGTTCCCGATGCCCTTCCTGATGGAGGTCGACGACGCGGCCGACCGGCTGATCGCCGGGCTGGCAACCGGCCGGTTCGAGGTCACTTTCCCGCGTCGGTTCACCTATCAGCTCAAGCTGCTGCGGGCGCTCCCGTACTGGCTCTTCTTCCCGCTGCTGGCCCGGGCCACCGGCTGGAACAAGGACAAGGCCACGGGTTAGACCGCAGTGTCGGGACACGCAGACCCTCGGCCTCGGCTTTTTCGACTGAAGGTCAGCTGTTGGCGTCGATCTGTCGGGCCAGGCGCTCCTGCTCTTTCTGGTCGAGCGGAAAGCGCCACATCAGTGCAATCGCCCCGAGCTTGAGGGCAACCGGAACCCAGGCGTAGAGGACGGCAAGGGCAAACAGGCCGTCGGTCGCGGACTTGTCGTCCGGCTGGAAGCCGAACGCCTGCAGGAGCGGGAAGGCGATGCCGACCGCGGCGGCGAGAGCGACCTTGGTCGCGAGCCCCCAGAGCGCGAAATAGAGCGCTGTGCGCTGGGTTCCGGAGGAGGCGGTATCGAGGTCGACGACGTCGGCCTGAATGGAGGCCGGCAGGACCAGATCGGCGCCGACCGCAAATCCGGTGAGCACGCAGATGATGATGAAGGCCGTCAGGTCCCCGGGCCCCAGCGCCGGGACGAAGGCGAAGACCGCGCACGCCCCGATCATGGCGAACGACCAGGCGCGGTGCTTGCCGAGGCGCCGACTGGCGGCCAGCCAAAGGGGGATGCCGGCGATCCCGCACAGGAAATAGAGAAACAGCAGTCCGCCCTGCCATTCGGGCGTGGCGAGCACGCGGCCGACGAAGAACAGGAACAGGGTGGCCGGGAATCCGTTGGCGAGGCCGTTGATCGCGAAGGCGGCGATCAGGCGCAGAAAAGGGCGGTTGCGACGGATGTGTCCAAGACCCTCGCGCAGCCGGACCCGCTGCTTCGAGCGGTCTTTGGGCTCGGGCACGAACAGGACCGCCGCGATCGCGGTCGTCGGGAGAAGCAGAACAACAGTCAGTGCGATCCAGGAGAGGGCGAGGCCGATATCGTTTTGTGCCAGGATGGCCGGTACGCCGGCCGCCAGCAGCGTGCCGGTGACGATCAGGCCTTCGCGGGCGCCGGCGATCCGGCTGCGGCCGTGATAGTCCGTCGAGAGCTCGGCGCCCCAGGCGTTGAAGGGAACGAGGGACGCCGTGCTCGCAATCGATGCCAGAATGCCCCACGTGAGCAGATAGGCGATGGAGGCGCTGTCGCCCGGCACGAACAGCATGTAGCTGGTCAGTGCGGTGAGGGGGGCTGATGCCAGAAGCCACAGCCGGCGGCGGCCGAACCGGGGCTGCCAGCGGTCGGCCAGCACGCCGACCACGGGATCGGAGACCGCGTCGAACAGTCGGACCGCCAGCAGCGCGGCGCCCACCGCCGCGAGCGGCAGTCCGAGCCCCTCCGAATAATAGGTAGGGACCAGGATGAAGAGCGGGAACTGGAGCGTGGCCAGAGGCAGCGCGGGGAGCGCGTAGAGGATGACCGACAGGATCCCGCTGTCGCGTGACTTCGGGGCGCTGCTCACGGGCGCGCGAAGACGAACTGCTTCACGTCGATGGAGCCGGCGCGGAAGCCTGCCTCGCAATAGTGCAGGTAGAATTCCCACATCCGGCGGAACCGCTCGTCGAAGCCGAGCGAAACGAGCCGCGGCCATGCCTCGCGGAAGCGTCCCCGCCATTCCGCGAGCGTGCGGGCATAGTCGCGTCCGAAGCCGATTTCGTGGGCAAGCGAGAGGCCGCTTTCGCTGCCGAGCTTTGCGACGCCGCTCGGCGGCGGCAGCATGCCGCCCGGGAATATGTAGCGCTGGATGAAGTCCGGGCCACGCCGGTAGGTATCGAAGCTCTCGTCCTCGATGGTGATGATCTGAAGCCCGGCCTTTCCGCCCTCGCGCAACCGGTCGTGCAGCATCCGGAAATAGCCCGGCCAGTAGCTCTCGCCGACGGCCTCGAACATCTCGATGGAAACGATCCGGTCGAACTTGCCGTCAAGGTCCCGGTAATCCGTGAGTTGCACGGACACCTTGTCGGAGAGCCCGGCGTCCGCGATCCGGCGGGTGGCATAGTCGTGCTGGGCCTGGCTGATCGTGATCGCCGTCACCCGGCAGCCGATCTCGCGAGCGGCATACTCGGCAAATCCACCCCAGCCGCACCCGACCTCAAGGACGTGGTGATCCGGGCTGAGGCCGGTCCGGCGCGCGAGTTCGCGGTATTTGTCCCGCTGGGCGCTCTCCAGATCGTTGGCGCCGGCGCCGTAATAGGCGGAGGAGTAGGTCATGGAGGGATCCAGCCACGCCTCGTAGAAGGCGTTGCCGAGATCATAGTGGGCGGCGATGTTGCGCTTTGCACCCGACCGGGTGTTGCGGTTGAGCCAGTGCCGCACGGACAATGCGGCCCGGGCGAGGGGATGACCGGCGAGCGCGCGCCCGACGGCGGCCCGGTTGGCGGCGAACAGCTCCAGGAATTCCGTGGGGTCGGGGCTCGACCATTCGCCCGCCATGAACGCCTCGGCGACGCCGATGTCACCGGACTGGAGCAGGCGCCGCACGAAGCGCCAGTCGTGGATGGTGCATTCAGCGGCAGGCCCCGGCTCTCCGGCCCTGACCTGGAACGTGCGGCCGTCCGGCACCGTGACCGTCAACGAGCCCTTCTGCAGCTTCAGCGCAAGCGCAAACCCCCGCTTGGCGACGAGCGGAATGTTGCGCAGGGCGGTCGCGAGATTGACCTGATTGAGAAGGATCGGTTCGGACATAGCGATCGTCATGGTGTGGACTTTCCCGGTTCGGTCAAGTGGCCGGGTGGCCGAATGAGGCAGGTTATCCCGAGGAAGATGACGGGACCGATGGCGGCGACTGCAGTGTCACATCCGCAGGCGAGGTGTGGGTGGCGCGGCTCTTCCCGTCCGGCCGCACGCGCGGTACCAGCGGCACGCGCTTCCACCAGAGCCGGAGCGCCTCGTAGTGGATGCCGGCGATCACCTTGAAGGTCATCAGCGGGATGGTGGCGAACGCATGGGCGAGGCTCCGCCGGGTGGCCGGCCGGTGTTCGCCGACGAAGGTGGCGGAGAGCGTCGGGCCGTCCCGGTCGCGCTCCATGATCCGCAGCCGCACGGCATGCCCCGGCGGCAGGATGTGGAAGCGATAGGTCTCGTCCATCGGCATGAATGGGGACACGTAGAACGCCTTGTCCGCCTGCTGAACGATGCCGGCGGCGGTCGCTTCACCGTCGCGGACCGGAGCGACGTAAGTGTGCCGCTCGCCGAACGTGTTGCGCACTTCGTAGAGCAGCGCGGCGAGCTCGTCGCCCCGATAGGCGAAATAGACGGTGATCGGATCGAACACGTAGCCGAGGATGCGCGGGTAGCTCAGCATCAGCACCCGGTCGGGACGGGCCACACCCGCCTCGGCGAGCAGGCGGTCGACATGGGGGCGCAGCGGAGAGCCATCGCCCGGGCCGTGATCCCTCTCGTGAAGCGAGATCGGCGCGAAGCGGTTGACCGCGAAGAGGGGCGACAGCCTGCGCGCCTCCCCGAGACGGTCGAGGTCGGCGAGAACGGAGAACACCCGGTAGGTGAAACGGTGGCCGACCGGCTTCAGCCGGGCGTGCATGACCGAGCCGACGAACAAGCTGAAGGCCGTGTCGGGCGGAGCGCCATTGGCCGCAACCGTCGTTGGTGTCCGCTTCGTCATTCCGCCGCCTCAAGGAACACCGGATCCGATATCCGTTCCGTGCGCCAGGGCACCGATCCGCCAAGAGCTTCGGCCGCTGCAATCCCGGCAGACAGGCCATCCTCGTGAAAGCCATAGCCGCACCAGGCCCCGGCATACCACGTGCGCTGCCTGCCCTGCAGAGAGGGCAGGCATGCCTGTGCGGCAAGGGCCGCGCGATCATATTGCGGGTGGCTGTAGGAATAGGTGCCGAAGGTGAGGTCCGGCTCGGGGGCGAAGGGCGGATTGAGGGTCACGAACAGCGGGCAGGACCGGTCGATGTTCTGCAGCCGGTTCATCCAGTAGCTGACGGCAACGCCCTCGCTCGGGTTGGTGCTCGGCCAGCTCAGATAGTTCCAGGACGACCACACGGCTTCGCGCTTCGGCATCAGGCGCCGGTCGCGATGGAGATAGACTGTGTTCTCCCGGTATCCGATGGCGCCGAGCAGGTCGCGTTCCGCGGCGCTCGGCTCGGCGAGCATGGAAAGCGCCTGATCGGAATGGGCCGCGATGACAACATGGTCGAACCTATCCCGGTTGCCCGCGCGGTCGATCACGGTTGCGCCGTCCCGATCGCGCTCGATCCGGGCGACCGGCGTCGCCAGCCGGACTTCACCGCGCCGCCTGATCTTGTCGAGCATCCGATCAACATAGACCCGGCTGCCGCCGCTTACCGTCCGCCACTCAGGACGATCGCGGTCAATGAGCCTGTGATTGTCGAAAAAGGCGAGGAGGGCGCAGGCGGGGAAGTCGAGCATGCGGTCGGCCGGCATCGACCAGATCGCCGCCCCCATCGGGACCAGATAGTCGGCGGCGAACGAAGGCGCGAACCGGCGCTCGGCCAGATACTCCGCGAGCGTGATGTCCTCTGCGATGCCCTCGGCGAGATCGGCGCGCGCGCCGGCGTTGAAGCGCAGGATGTCGCGCAGCATCCTCAGAAAACGCGGCGAGACCAGATTGCGCTTGCAGGCGAAGATGGAGCCGAGCGAGTTGCCCGACCACTCCATCGCTCCGCCGCGGGCGGAGACGGCAAAACTCATGTTGCTGGGCTCGGACGGGACGTCCAGCTCGTCGAACAGGCTGACCAGGTTCGGGTAGTTGTGGTCGTTGTAGACGATGAAACCGGTGTCGACGGGGATCGTGCGCCCGTCATAGTCGACGTCGACCGTGGCGGAATGGCCGCCCGGCCGGCCTTCGGCCTCATAGAGCACCACGTCGTGCCGGTCGCACAGGGCCCAGGCGGCGGAATTACCGGAAATGCCCGCACCGATAACGGCAATCCGGGCGGCCTGCGGGTCTTTGATGGAAATGTTCACGCGGCCTGTCCCTTGATCTCTTCATAGGCGGCGAGCGCCTTCTTACGGGCGCTTCCGTGATCGACGACGGGTTCGGGGTAGGTCTCTCCGAGGGTCACGCCGGCGGCCTTCAGGATGTCGGGCGGCGCTTTCCAGGGTTCGTGGATGTGCTCGTCCGGCAGCTCGGCGAGCTCCGGCAGGAAAGTGCGGAGATAGGTGCCGTCCGGATCGAATTTCTTGCTCTGGAGGACAGGATTGAAGACGCGGAAATAGGGAGCGGCATCGGCGCCCGATCCGGCGACCCACTGCCAGCTTGCCGGATTGTTCGCTGCGTCGGCGTCCACGAGCGTGTCCCAGAACCAGTCCTCGCCGACATGCCAGTCGATGAGCAGGTCCTTGGTCAGGAACGAGCCGACGATCATCCGGACCCGGTTGTGCAGCCAACCGGTCTGCCAGAGCTGCCGCATCCCGGCGTCCACGATCGGATAGCCGGTCCGACCCTTCTTCCACGCGCTGAGCGCCGTGCCGGTCTTTGCCCAGGGAAAGTCGTCGAACTTCGACTGGACGTTCCCCTCCTCCAGCGGCGGCAGGTGGTAGAGGAGGTGGTAGGCAAACTCCCGCCAGAGAAGCTCGCTCTGGAATTTCTCGGCTGAGCCGCGAAGGGAGGAATCGTCAGTGTCTTCGGCCCGCGCCGAACAGGCGGACCAGACCGTTCGCGGCGAGATCTCGCCGAACCGCAGATGGGGGGAGAGCGCCGACGTGGCCTCGTCCGCGGGACTGTCCCGGTGGGTCTTGTAGCGGGGGAGTCGCTCGTCGAGGAACGCCGCCAGGCGCTCGCGCGCGCCGGCTTCCCCGGGCGCCCAGGTCTCGCGCAGCCCCCCGGCCCAGTCCGGTTTGGTTGGGCGCAGCTTCAGATCATCTAGGGCGCATCCGTCAGGCCAGTGCTTCGGCGCATTGATCTTCTTCGGGGCGGGCAGCGGAGAGCCGGGATCGAGAATCTGGCGGGCAGCGCGCGCGAACGGTGAATAGACGCGGTAGAAGGAGCCTTCCCCGGTCTGCACGTCCCAGGGCTCGACGAGCAGCGACCCGTTGAAACTCTGGACGTCCAGTCCCTGCTCCTTGAGAGCGCTCTTCAGCCGCGCATCGGCGGCGCACGCCTTCGGATGATAGCGGCGGTTCCAGTAGACGGCCTGTGCCTCCGCCTCGTCCGCGAGCCGAGGCAGCAACTCGGAGGGATCGCCGTCTAGGAGAACCAGGCGTGACCCCGCTTTCTCCAGATCCCGCCCCAGCTTTTTCAGAGAGCCGTGCAGCCACCATTTCGCGGCGCCGCCCAGCGGTCGGAGTGTTTTGGGGCGGGTTTCCTGAATGAAGACAGGAAGCACCGGGCAATCGGTCCCGACCGCCTCGGCGAGAGCGGGATTGTCGGAAAGGCGCAAGTCGTCACGGAACCAGACGATGATGGTCGAGCGGGTCGAAGGCGAAGCGCTCATTTGGTCTCCGTGCGTCGGAAAAGGGACTGGATTTGTTACGCCGGCCGGTTCGGGTCGGATCACCAGGTTTTCGGTTTCTACCTGCGGCTCCGGCGACCTATCCCGAAGTCGTGATCGGGTCCGATGCCACCGCAAAAAGGAGCAGAGACGCAAAAAAAGACCCCCGGCGACAACCGGGGGTCAGAAGACAAGCTTGGAAGTTTGGAGTTTGGGTCAGTCAGATCCAGTTGAGGGCCTTGTCGAGCGCGCGCTGGGCGCTCTGATGGACGCTCTCACCGAATTTCGCGAGAAGCAGAATCTTGTCCTCCGAAGCCTTGGATGCACGCGGCTGATAGGCTTCGATCGTCACCGCATCGCCAGCAGGAGCCGGTTTGGTCGCGACGGTGGTCGGCGCGCCGGGCAGCCGATCCGACGTCTTGCCGACGACGCGGGTATCGCCGCCATCGACAGGGCGCGCACTCACGGCCGGGCCATTCTGCATCAGCACGGTCTCGTTGGACGCAACAACCGTCTGCGCGATCTCCTCACCGTCGCCGTTCAGGATCGCAACCTGATAACCGCCAGAAGACGTCGGCTGAATCGAACCGATCTGAACGCTCTGGTCGATCGGCGCAATGCGCGAGGTCTCGGCGGCTTCACCGAGACGGTCCGACCGGAAGCTCTCGGCGACTGCGAGAGGCGCAGTAAACGCAACCGCACCAGCGAGCACGGCGGCCACGACAAGGGTTTCGTTGTTGCGCTTCATCTTTTTGCACTCCCAGAAACTGCCCTGGAACGGCAAGGGCGATACTTGCGAACTCGCAAGGCTAACGCGCCAGTTTCCATCTTGTTCCTTGGAAATGGGAATCGAATGCCGCGGCGCTAGGTCCGTTCTCGAAAAAGTGAGCGCGGGAACGGCGCATATCCTGAGGATTCGGGCCCTCTGTGTTCGCCGAACGCTCGGACGAATGTATCGCCCCAGGAAGTGCCCGTCGGCATCGGTCGTCAGTGGAGCGCGCTAATAGGGTCGCTCGTCGGGGCCGTGCTCGTACAGCACGACGCGTTCCGCCTTCGCCGAGATTTCGGTCTCCGGCCGGTAAGCCGGTTCAACCGGCGGACGGGGGCGGTCGTCGCGCGGATCTGAGGGCCTTGGACGGGTGAACAACGCCACAAGCGTGCCGATCACGACGAGCGCTATGCCTTCGACCGGAATCCGGGCCTCGCCCGGGGCGACGCCGACCGAGCGATCCCACCAGGAGGCGATGACCGCGTTGGCGATCAGGGTCACTCCGAAAAAGAGGCTCGCCAATGCGACGCCGAACAGGATGCGCATCCGCTCCCCTAGTCATATCCACATGGATCCGACTGTTATTAGCAGTGTCTGCTAAAGTTACCAAGAGTTGAGGTGGAGGGTGGCCTAAGCTTGCGGGCGGCGGCCAAGAACGCGGCATGCCTGAAAATTGGGCGCGCCCCTGCAATTTTAGGGGGAATTCATCGCTGCGTCGTTAAGGAAGCGGATGGCGGTGGAGATCGCCTCGGTCGTCGCTTCCGGATCGAAGCGAAGATTGCTGAGCGGCGTCCGATGCTGCTGGTCGAAGCCGTGGGTCACACCCGAAAAGCTCAGTTCTTCAACGTCGTGACCGGTGTCCCGCAGAGTCTGTTCCACAGCGCGACAGTCACGGGCAGGGGCGATCATGTCGTCGTCGGCGAGCACGAACAGGACGGGCGCCGGGTGGTCCCAACCCGCGTCCACAGCGCGATTTGTGGGACCGCACCAGGGATAGACCAGCACGGCCGCGCGCACGCCGGACAGGGGCGGATCGTTCGCGTCGCCCGGCCGACTGCGAAGATTGAGGGGGAGCCTGTTTTCCGCATCGAGGGCGAGCAGGTCCATGATCGACCAGCCGCCGTGGGACATGCCGATCAGGGCGAGTCGATCGCGGTCGACGAAGGCCATCTCCCGCGCGTCCGCGAGTGCGACCAGCACGTCACCGGCCCGTTCCCCGCCGGTCATCAGCTGTCCGACACAGACCAGCCGCCAAGCTTCGTAGTCGTCGTATCCGCGGGGGCCGTGGCTGTCGACGATGATCGCGGCCCAGCCATCCGCAACCAGGGCGTCGGCCCACCGCTCCATGTTGTCGTGAGGTCCGTCACAACCGGAGAAGAGCAGGGCGGTCGGAAACGGTCCGTCGCCGCCTGGCCGGAACACTTTGTAGGCCGGGCTCAGCATGGCCGACAGGGCGTCCGGATCGAGCCGCTCGACCGTCCAGCCACGGTGGTGCGCGATGGTGTTCAGGCCGAGCGCGGCCAGACCGACACCGACGGCGGCGGCCAGGGAAAGAAAGCCGATCCGGAGAAGACGGCGACGTCGAGGGCTTTGCATCAGTCGGTTCCCAGAGTGCTACTGTGCGAACCGGGCTTTCAATCGATCGATGTCCGCTGGGTCGATGTCCGGCGCGGTCACGGCGATCCAGCCGTCGATATAGCTGGCGGCTGCGTACTGGTGCCCGTGTCCGATAGGCGCGTTGTTCGACAGCGCCATGTCGGCGGCGACCTGCAGGGCAGTAACCACGGGCACCCAGCGCATCTTCGGCGACACGTCCGGTCCGCGCGGGTGCCGCATCCAGTCCGGCACCTGCCACAGCATATCGGTCGAGAAGAAGACGATCGGGTCGCTCGCATGCTGCAGGTAGACGACCCTGAGCGGACCCCAGTCGCTTTCGCCTTCGGGGATTTCCGGCTTGTTCATGAAGCGGATCAGCGATCCGTCCTCGAACGTCGGGAGCCATTCCGGCGATTGCGGGTTCCTGTCGGCCGTTGCCCAGGAATGGATCGGGCTGGGGAACGGCGGACCGCTCCACAGCGCGCCCTGGAGCGGATCTCCGATGATCTCGTGCAGCCGCAGCGACTGTTCGGAGGACAGCGCGCCCAGGCTGAGGCCCTGGAGATAGAGGCGGGGCCGATCGTTTTCCGGCAGCCCGGTCCAGTGGTCGTAGACGGCCTTGAGCAGCGCATGGGCGGTCTCGGCGCCGTATCCGGGCTCAAAGATCAGGGAAAAGGGGCTCTGCAGATAGGAGTACTGGGCCGCGACCGTGGCCACGTCACCGCGATGCAGATACTCCAGCGTCTCGATGGCGTTCTGGTCCATGAAGCCGGTGCCGGTCGGAATGGCGACCGCGAGTACGGCCCGGTCGAAGGCGCCGACACGCAACATCTCCGCCAGCGCGATCTCGGCGCGCTCGTCGGCCGTGTCGGCGGCGTTGAGCCCGACATAGACCCGGACGGGTTGCACCGCGTCACCCGACCAGAACTCGGCGATGTCTGCGCGCTCCGGAATGCCGTCGATGAAGCGACGCCCCTCCCGGCCCAGGTCGATCCAGCTCACAAGGGACTCCGCGCTTCCCGTCTTCCAGGGTTCGGCCGGCTTTTCCGTGTCCGGTTCGACCAGCTCGTCGAGCTGGGCGTAGGAGGTATCCAGAACGACGAGCATGTAGCGGACCAGAACCCCGTCGATAAGGGTCGCGAAGAGGGCCGCCGCCACGATCAGCGCGGTGAGGATGGCAACGCGCTCGGGAACGTAGGGCCGCGCCGCCCGCATCAGGAGCCGGGCGAGGAGCTTGAACAGCCAGGCAACTGCAAACAGGACCGCAGCAGTTGCGATCGCAAGGCCGAGCACCTCGATCCGGTGCACCGATTCCAGGGGCGGAAGTCCCATCAGTTCGCGGATGGAATCCTGCCAGTAGGGCGCGCGCAGCAGGCAGGCGGCGGCGACGAGAGCTCCGGCCACGGCCAGCGCGAGGCCGGTCCGCCGCCCTCCGAGCGGGCGGAACCCGAGCCAGACCCAGATCGCGACGAGGCCGACCGCGATCCCGTAGCCGATCACGAAGGAGGCACCGCCGAGAAGGCCCTGCATGAGCGCGTTGCGGGGGATCAGCGACGGCGTCAGCGAGGCGGCGAACAGAAGGAAGCCGAGCAGCACGCCCGAGGGCGAGACGTGGCCGTTCAGCCATCGACGGTCCGTGGGATCCGTCCGATCGTGATCGCGCGTGGCCATGTCGGTTTGCATCGCATCGTCCTTCCGCGGGCGTGGCCGAACCGCTAAGAGCTAGGTCATGAATGATCCGACGCGTCGAGGCGTCCGGTTGCCGTGTTTCGTAGCGCGTTTCGCATGTCCGGGGGAACGATCCGATGAGCGCCTTGATGGAATGGTTCGGTCCGGTGACCGTGATGCAACGCGCCGTGATCGGGATCGCCGCTATCCTGCTGGTGCTGGCGCTCCTTGTGGGGCTCACCGCGCTTCTGATCGGCCTGCGCCGGGCGCTCGTGGCCTGGCTGGTTCTTCTGGTCGGCGGTGGCGGGCTTCTGGCCTTCCTGCCGGTTTCCACCGATGGGCTTGTCTCCGATCCGGATCCGACCTCGACCTACGAAGCGGGGGTCGCCCGTTTCGAGGCCGAAACCGCCGATCCGCCGCAGCTGCTCAACCCGTTGTGCGAGCCGAAGCTGCACGGACATGGCGAGCGGACCGATAAGGTGTTCGTTCTGGTCCACGGCGTTTCCAGCTGCCCGCAGGCCTATGTCGATTTCGCCCCGATTCTGTTCGAGCGCGGCCACAACGTCCTGGTTCTGAGGATGCCGCAGAACGGATATGCGGACCGGGCGACCGATGCGCTGCGCCTGATGACGGCCGAACAGCTGGCCGAATTCGGTGACAGCGCCGTGGACATGGCGACCGGGCTCGGTGAGGAGGTCGTCTTCGTCGGCATCTCCGCCGGAGGAACCATCGCGGGATGGGTGGCTCAGAATCGGGCCGACGTCGACCGGGCGGTGCTTCTGGCCCCGTTCTTCGGGCTGCACGGGTTCGGACCCGATATCAACCGCATGCTGATGCGGGCAATGCTGCTGATTCCCGACGTTTCGATCTGGAAGGATCCCGTCGCCCGGGAGAATGCCGAGAACGTGATGCCGCACGCCTACAAGCGGCAGTCGACAACCGCGACGGGCCAGATCATGCGGCTGGGGTATGCGACGTGGCACCAGGCGCGAGAGACCAAGGCCGCGGCTTCGCAGATCGTGGTCGTTACGAACGAGGCCGATACGGCCGTCTCCAACAGCACCACCGATGCCGTGGCTGAGACATGGCAGGAGAGCGGTGTGCCCCTGGTCTCCTACGTGTTCGACGCAAGCCACGGGCTCGGCCACGAACTGATCGATCCGATGGAGCCCGGCGCCGACCCGGACCTGACCTATCCCATCATCCTGAGCCTGGCGGAAACGGGGCGGCTGCCCGACTAGCGGCCGCCCGTTCTCAAAGTCCTGGGAGCGGGATCAGTCGTCGATGCCGACGTCGCAGTCGAGCTGGTCCTCGCCGGGCTCGCACCCGTCGGTGTTCTCGGACTCCTCGAGGGCCTCCATCGACCGCTCGGTGCCGTCGGCTTCCTCGCCGTCGCCGGAAATGGCGGCTTCCTCGGCGATCGAGGGCAGGTCCTTTTCCGACTCCGGAGTGGCTTGGCCGTTGTCCTGGGCACTGGCGCCGGCGATGGCGAGAAGCAGGGCGAATGTGCTCAGCGTGACGGTACGAAACATCGGATGACCTCGATCAAGGCGGAATTGGTGGCCGGAGCATGTCCGGTTCGATGTGAGCCCCCAGCGCCCGGTTGGCAGGTGGCCGCACGGCTCCGCCACCCTTCTTTCAGCAATCCGGGGATCAGCGCAAGCCGCGACGGAGTGCGCTGCCGCACGGATGCCGGGAGATCGCCGGCGGACCGGTCGGCACCGAGTGCGGATCAGGCGAACTCCTGAAGCCCGTCTTCGGTCACGACGACACGGCCGCGTCCGGCCCGTTTGGCCGAGTAGAGCGCCTTGTCGGAAAGCTCGATGAGGGTCGCCGGATCCAGCCCCTGGACGTTGGCGAGCGCGATCCCGTCGCTGGCTCCGATGACGACGGAGTGATTGTCGATCGCGTAGGGCTGCGACAGCTTCGCGATGATCTGCCAGCCGAGCTCCTCGGCATGGTCTTTCGAGCGCAGTCCCCGTTGAACGATGACGAATTCGTCGCCGCCGAACCGCGCGACGAAATCCGAATTGTGTACCGTACTGATCAGGCGCCTCGCGGCGATCTGAAGCGCCCGGTCGCCTACCGTGTGGCCATAGGTGTCGTTGGCCGTCTTGAACTGGTCGAGGTCGATGAAGTGGAGCGCGACGACCTCATTGGGTTTGAGGTCATTGAGGATGCCGGCCAGGCTGTCCTCCAGCATCTTGCGGTTGGGCAGCCCGGTCAGGTGATCGGTGAGGGCGTGGATTTCGAGCTGCCGCTGGGAGAGTTCCAGTTCGGACACGGTGCTGTGGAGAATATCGATGGTGGCAAGTCCGCCGCCATACATCATGATCGTCAGAAGCAGCAGACCCAGAAAAAACGGCTCCCAGGCGAGGAGCATGGTGACGGTGACGATCAGGGCCACGACGGTCAGGGCACCCTTGCTGATCCACGGGACGAGCGAGGCGCGGGCGACCAGTCCGCCGCCATAAGCGAAGAACAGGCTCATTCCGAGGATGCGGGCGACATCATCGCCCCAGACGAGTGCGCAGGAGACGGTGACCGCAAGCACCACCGAAAATGTGTAGCTTCCGACCGCGTATGCGGCCTCCCAGGCCCGGAAGTGCCGGGAGCGAAACCGGCGCCGGAACACGTAGACCAAAATCAGACGAAACGCCGAACATATGCCGCCGATGATGGCCAGACCCGCGAACACGGAGGAATGGCTGCCTTCCAGGGCAATGAGTGTCGTCAACGCGGCATGGGCGACGCCGATCATGATAACCGGCATCGGTGCTCGGTAGAGGGCTTCTACCAAGTGCCGTCGGATTGCAGCCGGATCATGGGATCTTGAATCGGTCACGACAGTCTCTTCTGCATTATCGGCTGCTGATATCAAGCGAGACTTGCGAGAAACTGACGTCTTAAACCACGTGTAGCAGCCAGGAGACGGCTCACTCTGACAGCAAAGTGAAGTGAGGGGGAGCAGATCCGGGGCGTTCACGCCAGGAATTGAACCCGCGCGAAGCGATGGCCCGCAGAGCCTCACGGTCATCGCCACTACACGGCCGCGTAGGCGGTCCTTCTTGCAAGCGGGTGCGTCTGAAGGCCCTGGTATCAGCCGGCCGACCGAGGGATTTCAAGCCACCTCAACGGCCGGCAGCTCCAGGAGATCGACGCGGTTTCCAAGCACGTCCCGTGCGAGCTCGGCGACGCGGCGGTGGTGGGTGAACAGGATCGGCTGGACCCGGTCGCCGATCTCCGCCAGGACCTTCAGCCCGTGCGCGGTGCGTTCGTCGTCGAAGGTCGCGAACAGATCGTCGCCGATGAACGGGATCGGCTCGGCGCGGCTGGCGTAGTCATCGAGATAGGCGAGACGCAGCGCGAGGAAGAGCTGGTCGCGGGTGCCCTCGCTCATGCCGCCGATGTCCACCGCCTTGCCGCCGGCGCGGCGGCCGACGAGGCGCGGCTGGTCCCGTTCGTCGTAGTCCTGGTCGAGCTTCTCGAAGCCTCCGCCGGTGAGGGTTGAAAACAGCGCGCCCGCCCGCATCATCAGCGGATCCTCCTGGGCCGCCCGGTGACGCTCGATCGCGGCCTGGATCATCGTGCCGGCCAGCTTCAACACCACCCACTCGCGTGCCGCCGCCGCGAGCTCCGCCTCGGCGCCCGCCTTGTCCTGCGCGGCGGTCTCGGCGCCGGTGCCGACTTCGAGGGCACGACGACGCTCGATCTCGCGTTCACGCTCGGCGTGGACGACAAGGCGATCCTCCTCCAGCCGGGTCTCCTCCGCCTCGAGCTCGGCAATTCGGGCCTCCGCCGCATCGGGGTCGAAGGCCTGCAGTTCGTCGCGCAGCACCGCTTCGGCCAGCCCGTCGCCCAGCTCGGCCAGCTGGCGGCGGCGCTCAGCCAGTTGCGCGTCGAGCCGGTCGCGCTCGGTGAGCCGCCGCAGTTCGGCTTCAAGATCCGCACCGTCGGGGAACCGACCTGAAAGCTCGGCGAGCGCGGTTTCCGCGGCATGTAGCTCCGCGGCCGCTGCCTCGGCCGCTTCCTGAGCCTCGTTCCGGCGCTCCGCCGCCTGGGCCTTGCGGACCCGGGCGGCCTTGGCCGCTTCCAGCGTGTCCTGAAGCGACTGCAACATGACGTCCGGCGAGGCGCCCTGGACGTCGGGGCGCAGCCTGCCGGCGACTTCGCCGAGGCGGGCCTCGTAGTCGGCGATGTCCCGCTCCATACCCAGAATACGGCGGCGCCGGTTGTCCCGCTCGCGCAGCGCGCCCGGCACCTCGCGCCAGACCTGCAGCGCCGTTTCGGCCTCCTCGATGCCCGCTTCGGCACGCAGTCCGAGGCTCGGGAGCGCGGCGCGCCAGCGCTCCGACCAGTCGGCGCTCCTGGCCGCGTTCGCCTCGGCCGCGGCCTGAAGCTCGGCGATCCGCCGCTCGGCATCGCGGCGGCGCGTCTCCATGTCCCGCGCCGCGTCCCAGCTCTGCGCCAGGGTTGCGATCTTCTCGTCGAGTGCGCCGGCGAGAACGACCGCGCCGGCCGCTTCCAGTCCCGAGACCCCGACCTCGTCGGCGAGCGTGGCCAGCACCGGCAGAATGCGTGCTTCGACCGCTTCCAGCGCCGCGATGTCGTCGGAAAGCCGGGTGACCTCGGTGCGGCGGTCGAGCAGCGCCGCGACCGCGCGGACCCAGTCGGCCATGGCGGCGGGCGACAGCGGCCGGTCCGTGATGCCGCGCCAGAGGTCCGTCCACTCCGCGTTCCGCGCCTGCTGGGCGTCGTCGAGCGCCGTCAGCCGTGTGCCGAGGTTGGTGAGTGCCTCGGCCTGCCGCGTCCGCTCGCGCACGGCCACGGCATGGCGCGCCACGCGGTCGGCGTCGCGCATGGCCTCGTCGGCAAGACCGTCCGCCTCGCTCTTCGCCGTCTCGAAGGCGGTAATGGTCGCCGGCACCTGGTCTGGTTCCGCGCCTCCGGCCTCCGACAGCAGCGTTCCCCTGAGCAAACGCCACGCGCTGTCGCGGCGGGCGCGCAGGTCCGCGATCGCCTCGGCCGATGGCACCGGGCGGCCGGACGCCAGTGCGGCGATTTCGTCGTCGCGCTCGGCGATACTGGCCTGCGTCTCCTCCCGCCGCTGCCGGATCTGCCGCATCTGGCTGTCCGCGGCTTCGAAGGCGTCCCGGAAGCGCTGGATCGACTCGCCCGCCGGCAACGAGTAGTGGGCGAGCGCTTCCAGGTCCGCAGACGGCGACAGGCGTGCGGCATCTTCGACGAGGCTGCGCGTTCGGGTCCGTGCCGCTGTCCGCAGCTCCTCCAGCCGATCGAGCCGGCGCAGGTCTCCGCCAAGCGCCGACAGCCGGTCGCGCAGCGGGCGGGGATCGACAAGATGGCCGCGGGCCGCGCGCTGGCGCTCGAGGCTGGCGAGTTCGTCGCGCGCGGTGCGCAGGTTGCTCTCGCAGGTCTCCTGCGTCTGACGCAGCGTGCGCCCCTCCTTCAGAAGCAGCTCGACGTGGGCCTGGGCCGCATCGGTCGGACGTGCGGCCTCCAGCGCTTCGGCGTCGGCAAAGCCGAGCCGGGCGGCGAGCGTCCTGAGGGTGCCGGCGATCTCGTCCGCCTCCGCCCGCACCCTCGGATGATCGACGCGATCCTTGGCTGAGGCGCCGCTGCGGGTGACGAGGTCGCCGATCTCCTGCGCGCTCGCGAGCACGTCGGCCGCGACATCGATGGCCGCGTGGACGGCCTCGGACCGGTCGCGCTCTTCGCCGGCGCGGCGCATCTCTTCGCGGGCGGCGCGCACCTTCGCAAGGCGCGCGTCGAGGTCCTGGGTGAAGGAGGCCGGCAGGTCGGGCAGGGACCCGAGTGCCGCGCGGTCGGCCAGAACCTCGTCGATCATCCTCAGGCCGGGTGCGACGCGCTTGAGGCGGGCGAGCCGGGCGCGCTCGGCAATCGCAGCCCGGCGCGCGCTCACGATCTCGTCGAGCCGGTCGCCGAGTTCCGAGATGCGCGCGTTGAGCGCCTTCCAGTCTCCCGCCTTCAGTTCGGTGTCGCGGAGCGCCCGGCGCGCGTCCTCGTGCCGGGCAAGCGCCTGATAGAAGCGGCGGTTCTGGGAGGCGCGCTGGGCGAAGATCGTGTCGGCCTCGTCGTCGATCGAGCGGCGCAGATCGTTCAGCCCCTTCAGGCCGGAGGCGGCGGCGAACAGCGCCGCACCAAGGTCGCCCTCGCTCTTCAGCATCTCCTCGCCACCGGTCCGGAGCGTCTCGGTCGACAGGCCGAAGGCGCGGGTGAAGACGTCGCGGGTCACGCCGCCGAGAAAGGGCAGCAGGCAATCGTCGGGCAGGGGCGCGTCGTCCGCATCGACGAGCGTGTTCTTGTTGCCGCGCCTGCGGCGGAACGCGATCTCCGCAGCATTCGCGGCGGCGAGCCGGGCGCCGACGCGCATCTCGCGCGGATCGTGCAGGAAGTGATGGGTGGCGAGATGGCCGAAACCGAACAGGAGGTCGGTGATGGCATCGAGCGCGCTCGACTTGCCGGCCTCGTTCGGTCCGTAGACGACGTGCAGCCGCGCGGCCGGATCGAAGGTCAGGCTGCGTCCGGTGAAGGGCCCGTATTTTTCGAGGTCGAGGCGGAGGATGCGCATGCCGGCTCAGCCTCCGTCCGCCCGGCCGAGCACGAGATCGCGCGCTTCGGCCAGAAGCTGGTCGAGGTCGTCGGCGCGCGGCGCATCGATGTCGTCTACGCCGGCCGGCATCTTCCGGCCGATCTCCGCAAGAACCTCCGCCGCCTTCGCCCTGACCCCTTCCTCGGTCTCGATGCCGGCCAGCACGGCGGCGAGGTCGAGCTGCGCCAGATCGCTGGCCGCGCTGCCGGCCGGCACGCCCGGCCCATGGGTGGCGAGCTTCAGCTTCTCCAGCCAGGCGTCGCCGTGGCGGCGCTGCAGGGCGGCCTGCACCTCGTCGGCGATGCGCGCGTGGTCGCCGCGCCAGCCGGCGTGGAGCGGCGTGGTCCCGGTGAGGGTGACCCGGACCGCCATCGGCCGGTGCTCGGCCCTGTCTGCGGCGGGTTCGAATACGGCTTCGACGGCCCGCAGCGCATCGGTCTCGGTCTCGACACCCGAGACGTCGACCTCGAGGCTTTCCCAGCGGGCACGGTCGAACACGACGGGCTCGACCGATCCGACGCGCCCGTCCTCGACCTCGACCAGCATCGCGCCCTTCGGGCCGCATTCGCGCACGCTGCGGCCCTGCAGGTTGCCGGGAAAGACGATCCACGGCTCGCGCGAGACGATTTCCTGCTCGTGGACATGGCCGAGGGCCCAGTAGTCGTAGCCGCGCAGCTGCAGGTCCTGGACAGAGCAGGGGGCGTAGACGGCATGCGGCGGCCGGCCGTCGCAGGAGGTGTGCAGCACGCCGATGTTGAACCGGCCCGGCGTCGGATCGGGATAGGCGACCGCGTAGTTTTCCGGCACCGCGCGATCGGGAAAGCTGCGGCCGTGGAGCGCGACCTTCAGATCGTCGATCTCGAAGGTCTCCGGGCGCGCGGCCGAAAACTGCCGGACGTTGTCCGGCAGGGTGATGGACCTGGTCACCACGCTTTCGGCGTCGTGATTGCCGCGGATCAGGAACACCGGGATCCCGGCCTGATCGAGCCGGGCCATCTGGCGGGCGAAGAACAGCCCGATGGAGGTGTCCTTCCAGTCGCCGTCATAGACGTCGCCGGCGATGACCACGAAGGCGACACGCTCCTCGATCGCCCGCGCGACGAGGTCCTCGAAGGCGCCGCGCGTCGCCTGCGCGAAGACCTTCGCGACCTCCGGGTCCTTCGCGGCGAGGCCGCGCAGCGGACTGCCGAGGTGCAGGTCGGCCGTGTGCAGGAACCGGAATGCGCTCACATCAGCCCCAATCGATTCGCGGGTTTCGCCAGGTGCCCACTGTTGTCCCGCCCCGGAGCGGATGACGGAAGCCCCCGACGGGAACGCGATCGAATTTACGTCTGGATCACGCGGGTACGGTCCATCTCGGGAAGGCTTTCGCAATCGGACGTCGTTGATCTCCGCAGCGTGAGCTCGAACCGGTCAGCGCGGCAAGTGTCTGCGGTGGTTATGGGAGCCGCGGATTCGTAACCCGCAGTGCCTCCAGACCGACATTCATTGGGAGCTATGTCAGGAAGGAGCGCGCCTGGGGCGGATTTCCTGGGTGAAATCAACGCCCTCGGCGAAAGGTTGGCTCCCCGGGCCGGATTCGAACCAGCGACCAATCGGTTAACAGCCGATTGCTCTACCACTGAGCTACCGGGGACCACGACACATCGTGTTCGTGAGCGGCCCCTATATCAAGCCGAGGGAGCGTTGCCAAGTGCGCCGCACCGCGCAATCAACATATCCAGAACAAAGGCGCGACCAGAAAGGCTGCCTGTGGCTGACGTCAAATTCGCCGGTCGGAGACTTCCGTTGCCAAGATCCCGCGGCCTGCGGGTGGGGCTGGGCAGTGCCCTGATTCTGGGCGGTTTCCTTGGGTTCCTGCCCATTCTCGGGTTCTGGATGGCGCCGCTCGGCCTCATCGTCCTGTCCGTCGACAGCCCGCTCGTGCGGCGCTGGCGCAGACGCCTGGACGTGCGGCTGGGCAGATGGGTCGCCCGACGGCGAGGCAAGCCTCGCGAAAGCGAGGCGGCCAGCCGGACCGGAGACGGCGGGCCGACCGGCGGGCACCCGTAGAGCGTTTTCCGTTCGGAGGATGACGGCCGGGCGAGAGAAGGGGCATCGGCTTCTGACGCAGGTCGATCCCGGTCCAGCCAGCCGGGTCTCGACCGGATCTGCCGATTCCGGATAGGGCTGGCGCGAGACGGCGCCTTCGGCCGGCATCGGCCGACCGGCGGCAAAGGAGACGACATGACGGAAACAGGCGGGATGGAGGCACGTTCGGTCCTGGTTCTGGGCGGCGCGCGCTCGGGAAAGAGCCGAACAGCGGAGACCCTCGCACAGACATCTGGGCTCCGGCTGGTCTATCTCGCGACTGCGGGGCCGCCTCGCGACGGCGAGATGGCCGACAGGATCGCCCTGCATCGGCACCGGCGGGGGACGGAATGGACCACTGTGGAGGAGCCGCTCGATCTCGTGGGTGCGGTTGAGCGATCAGCCGGGGCGGAGACGGTCGTCCTTGTGGACTGCCTGACGCTCTGGCTCTCCAACCTGATGGCGGAGGGCCGGGACGTGGATGCGGAAACGGAGCGGCTCTGCGGGGCGCTTCGCGAGGTGGCCGGTCCCGTGATTCTCGTCTCAAACGAGGTGGGCGGCGGCATCGTGCCGGAGAACGCCCTGGCGCGTGCCTTCCGGGACCATCAGGGACGGCTCAATCAGGCCGTTGCCGCCATCGTCGACGCTGCCGTTCTGGTGGTTGCCGGGCGGGCCCTCGTTCTGCCGGGTGCGTCCTGCCCGGACATCGCGCTCCGCTGAGGGCGATCGGGCAGGCACAAATCGGTGAAATGTGCCTGCGGGCGGTGACCCTCTGCGCCGAATCAGCCCGGACCGCCCCCTCCCGTATCGACTGGCAAGCGCAATGACAGGGGTTCTGAGCCCTCTCCGCTCGGACAGGACCGCCGGATCCCTTCGGCAGGACACGGCTGCGGACAGGAGTGCTTGAGAAAGCCGTGCCCTTAGACCGGTTCGACTCAGAAGGGGGAAGTCTACGGGCAGCGCACCGCGCGGCCGTAGGCATCGCGACAGGCTTTCGGTGTGGTCGCTCCGCCGAGGATCGCGCCAGCCGCGCCGCCGATAATGCCGCCGGCAAGGGCCGCTCCGCCCGTCCCGGCCGCCGCACCCGCAATCAGGGCCCCCGACCCGGCACCGACAGCGCCGCCGACCAGAGCCCGGTCGCGGGTCGAATAGGAGTTGCAGGCCGCCAGGCTGGCAGCAAGGGCGAGGGCGAGCACGATTTTCATGAAGAGACCTCTTGTTGGCGAAGCAGCGGAGACGCCGGGACGATCGCGAACAGTAGAGACATACTGTCGGCCACCGGCAAGCCCCACGGAACGCCAGGGTCTCTTCCCAAGCTTGCGCGAGACCGGCTCGGGATGGTCACGAACCAGTCCACAAAACAATGTCTCCGGACCCGGAGGTCCGAAGACATCGATCAGATCACTGCATGGAAGTGACCGGCGTTACGGGCAGGCGACAGCCCGACCATAGCGATCGCGGCAGGCCTTGGGCGTGGTGGCCGCACCGGCGAGCGCGCCTGCGCCAGCACCGATCGCGCCGCCGGCCAGTGCCGCACCCGTGGAGCCACCGGCGGCCGCGCCGATCGCCGCACCCGAGGCACCTCCGATCGCGCCGCCCGCAAGCGCACGGTCGCTCGTCGAATAGGAGCTGCAGGCGGCGAGGCTTGTGGCCATAATGGCGGCGATTACCAGAACTTTCATGCCGTATTCCTCCGGAACAAAGGGTCATGCCGGCGCGAACCCCGTCTGATGGACGGTCGGATCGTTCGCCCGGTCGCTGCGAATGCGCGGGGAAGGGCCAGGGTTCCAAAAAAGTTGGAAAGGGCGCCGATATCGGTGCCTGAAAACGCAAGAAGCCCCGGACCTTCCGGCCCGGGGCTTCGTGCGTTCGACAGGGGAGGCGGATGCCTCCGATGCGATCGATCAGACCGAGTAGTAGAGGTCGAACTCAACCGGGTGCGGCGTGTGCTCGTACCGGATGACCTCTTCCATCTTCAGCTCGATGTAGGCGTCGATCTGGTCGTCGTCCATCACGCCGCCGGCCTTCAGGTAGTCGCGGTCGGCGTCGAGAGATTCAAGCGCCTCGCGCAGGCTTGCGCAGACGGTCGGGATCTCCTTCAGCTCCTCCGGCGGCAGGTCGTAGAGGTTCTTGTCCATCGGGTCGCCCGGATGGATCTTGTTCTTGATGCCATCGAGGCCGGCCATCAGCATCGCGGTGTAGGCGAGGTAGGGGTTCGCCGACGGATCCGGGAAGCGGACCTCGATGCGCTTGGCCTTCGGTGAGGAGCCGAACGGGATGCGGCAGGACGCCGAGCGGTTGCGCGCGGAATAGGCCAGCAGCACCGGCGCCTCGTAGCCCGGGACCAGACGCTTGTAGGAGTTGGTCGACGGGTTGGTGAAGGCGTTGATCGACTTGGCGTGCTTCAGGATGCCGCCGATGTAGAACAGGCAGTCTTCGGAGAGGTCGGCATAGAGGTTGCCGGCGAAGACTGGCTTGCCGTCCTTCCAGATCGACTGGTGGCAGTGCATGCCCGTGCCGTTGTCGCCATAGACCGGCTTCGGCATGAAGGTCGCGGTCTTGCCGTAGGCGTTGGCGACCTGGTGCACCACGTACTTGTAGATCTGCATGTGGTCGCCGACGAGGGTCATCGGCGCGAACTTCAGGCCGAGCTCATGCTGGGCGGCCGCCACTTCGTGGTGGTGCTTCTCCACGGAGACGCCCATCTCGGCCATGACCGAGAGCATTTCCGAGCGCATGTCCTGGGCGCTGTCGATCGGCGGAACCGGGAAGTAGCCGCCCTTGGTGCGCGGACGGTGACCGAGGTTACCGGTGTCGTATTCGGTGCCCATGTTGGACGGCAGCTCGATCGAATCGATCTGGAAGCCGGTGTCGTAGGGCTCGGTCGCGAAGCGCACGTCGTCGAACACGAAGAACTCGGCTTCCGGGCCGAAGAACACGCTGTCGCCGAAGCCGCCGGACTTCACGTAGGCCTCGGCCTTCTTGGCGGTCGTGCGCGGGTCGCGGTTGTAGGCCTCGCCGGTGACCGGATCCAGGATGTCGCAGAAGATCGACATGGTGGTCTGGGCGAAGAAGGGATCGACGTGCGCGGTCTCGGGATCGGGCATCAACGTCATGTCGGACTCGTTGATCGCCTTCCAGCCCGCGATCGAGGAGCCGTCGAACATCACGCCGTCGGCGAACATGTCCTCGTCGACGACCGCCACATCCATCGTGACGTGCTGCAGCTTGCCGCGCGGATCGGTGAAGCGCAGGTCAAGGAACTTGACGTCTTTGTCCTTGATCGTCTGCAAGACGTCTTGGGCTGTGCTCATGGAAACTATCCTCAGATTTTAGGTTTTGATCCGGGTTAAAACTCGGGAGGGGAGGGGATTGATCGGCGAAGGCTTAGGATCAGATCGCATCTATGCCGGTTTCGCCGGTGCGGATGCGGATAGCATCCTCGACGTTCGAGACGAAGATCTTGCCGTCGCCGATACGACCGGTCTGTGCCGCATTCCGGATGGCGTCCACGGCCTTTTCGACCAGCTCGTCGCCAAGCACGATCTCGACTTTCACCTTGGGAAGGAAATCGACAACGTACTCGGCTCCCCGATAGAGTTCGGTGTGGCCCTTCTGGCGCCCGAAGCCCTTGGCCTCGGTCACGGTAATCCCTTGAAGGCCAACCTCCTGGAGCGCCTCTTTCACTTCATCAAGCTTGAAGGGCTTGATGATCGCCTCGATCTTCTTCATCGCCTCCCTTTCCGCGGCTCCACTGAAACCGACATGTGCCGGTACTCCGACCGTCTAGCATGGGGCGTGCCATCTTCCGCGAAGGCATGATGACACAGGAATTTTCGTGCACGCCGACCGGGTCGCAGGGACGGAACCCAACAGCCGGCAGGTGTCGCCGCACCGGCGCGCTGGGCGCGGCGGGCGGCCGGTTGCGTGCCCGGATCGGCACAGTGGGCCACGGACGACGTGCGGGCAATCCCGAAAACGTAGCCTAACAAATAATCAATTTGCCCATAAATTAATCGGGGTACCTGCGCGTTTTCAGGGCCGCCGTCGGATTTGATCTGCGCCGTTTCGCAGTGGCTCGGATTCTGGGAAGAAGGAGACGCCGGCCTTCTGGCCGCAGCGACAAAGGCGACGAGGATCGGAAGGGGCCGGACAGTGATTGAGCTTTTGACGCCGGCGGAGATGGCACAGGCGGACCGGTTCGCGATCGAGCGGGGCACGCCCGGGATCGTTCTGATGGATCGGGCCGGTCGGGCGGTCGCCGACGTGGTGGCCGCGCGGGCGTCCGCCGACGCCCGGATCCTGGTGATTTCCGGACCCGGCAACAACGGGGGCGACGGGTTCGTAGCCGCCGCCGACCTGCGTCGGCGCGGCTATGACGTACGTCTGCAACTGCTCGGTGCCCGGGAGAAGCTGACCGGGGATGCCGCTCTCGCAGCAGACGCCTGGGAGGGGGCGGTCGAAGCGGCCGATACCGAGGCGCCCGGCCAGTGCGATCTGGTCGTGGATGCTCTGTTCGGGGCCGGGCTGGCCCGACCGCTCGAAGGTCTCGCGGCCGATATCGTGGCGGCCATCAACGCATCGCCTGCCGACGTGGTGGCCGTTGATCTGCCGAGCGGCGTCTCCGGCCGCTCCGGACGCGCGCTGGGGCCCGCGGTCGAGGCCGATGCGACCGTCACCTTCTTTCGTCTCAAGCCCGGGCATCTTCTCCTGCCCGGACGAACGCGATGCGGGGAGGTGACGCTCGCGGACATCGGAATTCCGGAGGCGGCCCTCGGCGTCTTGGAGCCGGCCGCGTTCCGCAATGCTCCCGCTCTCTGGCACGGGAGCTGGCGGCCTCCGTCGGTCGACGGCCACAAATACGCGCGCGGTCATGCGGTGGTGGTGTCGGGCCCGATGGCCCAGACCGGCGCGGCGCGCCTCGCTGCCGGGGCTGCGCTGCGGGCCGGAGCCGGGCTCGTGACGGTGGCCTCGCCTCCGTCGGCGCTGATGATCAACGCGGCGCATCTGACGGCCGTGATGGTGCGATCGGTGGACGGCGCGGAAGGCCTGGCCACGCTTCTCGCCGACCGGCGGCTCAATGCCGTGGCGATCGGTCCGGGCGCCGGGGTGGGGCCCGACACGGCCGCCTCGGTACGAGCGATTCTCGACGGCGATCGCGGGGTGGTTCTGGATGCCGATGCGCTGACCAGTTTAGCCGATGCGCCGGCGGAGCTGTTTTCGGCGATCGCCGCCCGACCGGATCGTCCCGTGGTGCTGACCCCGCACGAGGGCGAGTTCGCCCGGCTCTTCCCGGATCTGGCGGAAGGGTCATCGGCTGATGACGGTAGCGACGAGGAGGCGCCATCCAAGCTGGATCGCGCAAGACTCGCGGCGGCGCGCAGCGGGGCGGTCGTGATCCTGAAGGGGCCGGACACGGTCGTTGCCGCACCGGACGGCCGGGCCGCCATCGCCGACAATGCGCCGCCCTGGCTCGCCACGGCGGGGGCGGGGGACGTCCTGGCCGGGATCGCCACGGGCCTGCTGGCGCAGCTGCTCCCCGCCTTCGAGGCGGCCGCCATGGCGGTCTGGATGCACGGCGAGGCCGGGCGGGTCGCCGGGCCGGGCCTGATCGCTGAAGATCTGGCACCGGCTCTCAAGGCGGTGATCGCCCGGATGTGATCATCCGAGCGGAAACGTCGCTAGCAGGAGGGAAGGGAGGCGTCGGGCGGCAGCCGATAGATTGCCCGCTCCTCGCGTGCCCGCAGGGTTCCCGCCTCTTCGAGACGGGTGGATGCTCCGAGCCGGTCGACGAGGCGCTGCATGGAGTCGCTGTCGACGACAATGAACTGTTGCCGTCCGGTGTCGGCGACTGCCTGTATCAGCCTGTTCTGCTCGCATTCCCCGGTGAAGATGACCTTGGCGGCATATTTTCCGGTGTAGAAATAGATCGTGCCGCTGGTCATGTCGGCCCAGACGACCGCCTCGGGCGCAAGCAGGGCGGCTGGAGCGTCGACCGAGTACGAATGGCGCTCCAACTGGACGGTCTGGCCGATGGCAAGCGCTGCCGTGAACGCGGTCACGACACCGGCGGCCCGAAGCGTGAAGCGGTCAGGGGTGGATGCCGCCGCCGATTGGGCGAGCGCGAAGACACAGATGCTCACGCAGAACGCCGCCGTCGGTATCAGATAGGGTGATGCGGCGATCTGATGGGTCGCGAAGAACGCCACCGATACGCCGAAGGACAGTGCCCCGCCGATCGCCGCGGCTGCAGATCGGCGTCTGCTGTGGGCGGGTCCCCACAGCGCCATGGCTGTCGCCGCCAGGATTGCTGCGACAGCAGCCCAGGCGATGGGCCAGGCAGGCGTCTCCAGGAAATAGTAGTGCAGGTTGCGGGCGATCAGCGCCGTGCTGAGATTCGGTCCGGCGGAATCGGCGTCGCCATAGGTTGAGACCAGCGGCGACCCGGCATTGATCGCGTTGGCTGCAAGATGGGGGAGGACGGCAACCGCGAATGCGGCGAGCCCGGCGAGCACGAACGGGAGCCGGCGCGCCAAACCACCGGGCGACAAGGTGCCCATTGCGACCACGATGTAGGCCGCCATCCCCAGGACGATGAAGACGCTGGCCACCCGAATGTCGATCAGGACGCCCGCCGCCAGGCCAATGAGCGCGCCTCCCCACCAGGACGGACGGTCCGGCACACGGGTCGCCCAAAGCAGAACCGCGGTGAAGAGGGCCACGAAACCGATGGTTGGCGGCATGGACGCGCTGACCATCAGTGCGGAGTTGGACAGCGCCATCGCGATCGGAACGAGGCCTGCGATAACCAGGCCGCTCGTCCACATCATCGGCAGGCCAACGACGGCAAAGACACCGAAGACGCCGACCAGCAAGAACAGCGAAAGGACATGAAGAGCCTGAACTTCGCGTTCAGCCGGAAGCAGGGAGAGGAGAAACCCGGTGCCCGGCGGATACTGCAGAATGACGCTGTCCGTACCGGCTTCGTAGTGGTGGCAGTGGGGGGCGATCATTTCGCCGAACTGCTTCGGTGTCAGGCCCGCTTGCTTCGCAGTCTCGATCAGGAACCCGGCCTCCGGGGCTTTGACCCTTGTGTCCAGGCCATCGACCAGGCCGTCGGTCCGGAACAGCTGCTGCTGGCGGGCGTAGCCGAACGGGTCGCAGCCGAAAGGATAGTCGGGCGTGCTGGGCCGGGATGTCAGCGAATAGACCGCGGCGAGGCAACCGAGCAGCACCACGACGGCGACCGCATGAACTCTCGCGTCGTGCAGAATTCTCTTTCCAATCATTTACGCCGCCTGATTTCAGTCCCGGTGCGGACCTCGAACGCGCGTTCTTGACCCGACCCGTTTCGGAAGGGCAAGGGCCGTGATTGAAAAAGGTGGAGAGGCGAGCGGGCCGGAGACCTCCGTCGGCGCACTGGGGCGGCCTCTGCCAGCCGGTTCCGTGGGTTGAGAACCCCTTGTCGCGAAACCCCGGTGGCATTGCCGGAAGCGAAAGTTCCGGTGCGATCGGGCCGTGGTCTCGGCGCCGCGATGGCGGTCTGAATGCAGGGAGAGGCGCTGTGCGTCGCGCGGCGGACCAGACCATGCGCACATTGGCCGGTCGGCGGCGGGGCAGGTGAAAAAAACAAGGGCCGCACGCGCCAATGCGCGATGCGGCCCGGTATCAGGCAATGGTGAGGGGGCGCATTCGTCCGCTCACCGGCGATGACCTCCCAGCTCTTACGAGGCCTTTCGCAGCGAGGTGATGAAGCTGTCGACCTCGGTGCGGAGATCCTCCGACTGCCCCGCGACATGATCCGAGAGACGGAGCAGGTCGACAGAGGATTTGCCGGTCATCTCCGCCGCTTCGCCGACGCCGAAGATGTTGTTGGTGACCTCTGTGGTGCTGGAGGCTGCCAGCTGGGTATTGGAGGCGATCTCTCCGGTTGCCGCCCTTTGCTGGTCGACGGCATCCGCGATGGCTTTGGAGTATTCCTGGATCGACACGATCGTCTGGATGATCGTCTGCATGTGGCCGACCGTCGTGGTCGTTGCGGACTGGATCTCGCCGATCTTGTGGCTGATCTCGTCGGTCGCCTTCGTCGTCTGCTCCGCAAGGCCTTTGACCTCGGCGGCGACCACGGCAAACCCCTTGCCCGATTCACCGGCGCGGGCGGCTTCGATCGTGGCGTTCAGCGCAAGGAGGTTCGTCTGCGAGGCGATGTTGGTGATCAGGTCCACGACTTCACCGATCTGCTGCGCCGCGTCCGCGAGGTTCTGGATGTAGCTGGAACTCTGCTCCGCACCCTTCACCGCCTCCTCGGCGACATGGTTGGCAGACGCAACCTGTTCGGAGATCGCCATGATCGATGCGGAAAGCTCCTCGGTTCCGGCAGCGGCCGTCTGAACGTTCGAGGCGGCCGATTCGGCAGCTCCCGCCACGGCGCTGGCCTGGCGCGTGGTCTCTTCCGCCGCGACCGAGAGGCTGCGCGCGGCGTCTGCGACGCTCGTGGAGGATTCTCCGAAGGTGGAGACGAAATTCTGCATGCGGCCGGCGAAGCGTTCTGCGAGTTCGGCACGGTTGCGGGTGGACGCGGCCACGGCTTCCCGCTCGGCTTCCTGCCGCTTGCGCAGCTCGACTGCCTCGACCAACTCGTCGCGGAACTGGACGAGGGCGTCGTTCATCTCGCCGATTTCGTCGCTGCGATCCGTGTTTCCGATCGCCACGTCATAGTTCCCCTGGCGCAGCGCGTTCATGGTCTCGGTGCTCCGGCGCAGCGGCCGTGCGATGCGGCGGTTGACGAAGAGGCCAGAGGCGATCGTCACCAGAAGGGTCACCAGGATCGAGCCGAGGAGCACCAACACGATCCGCTGCTGCATGGCATCTCGTCGCTCCTGACGAACCGACAGAAGCGACTGCTCCTCCGAGGCGAAGGCCGCGATGTCCGCGCGGAGCGCGTCGAAATATGCCTTGCCGCGGCCCTCGCGCTCGATGTCGCGCGCAGCCTCCTGCGTGGCCGGATTGGACATCAGGGAGATCGCGGTCTCGGCGATGTCCTCGCGCCAGCTCTGCGCCCCGGTCTCGATCTTGGCCAGGCGCTGCTGCTGGGCCGGATTGTCGCTGGTCAGGTCCTTCGCGTCCGCAAGCGCGGTCTGAAACTCCGTGATGCCGGCCTTGTAGGGATCGAGGCTCGCCTCGTTGGCGGTCACCAGATATCCGCGCAGTCCGGTCTCCTGATTGATCATGCTTTCCAGGATCGTGTCCGCCTTGTCCAGCACCTCGTAGGTGTGGATCGTCCAGTCGACGTTCCGCGAAAGGGAGTTGTTGGTGGCGAAGATGATGCCGCCGCCGCCAATCGAAACGATCGTCAGGAGGCAGAAAACGGCCAGCAGTTGCTGGGTGATCTTGAGTTTCATTTTTTCTCTCTCGTGGCGCAAGGAGACTGCAGCGTCCGGTTGCGCAGCCAGCCGGAGTTCTGTTCCGACAAGCTTGCTCGGAGCTTGTTCCGTCCACAGGCATCATTCCGGAGATCTGCGACTGCCCAGCGCCTTCGGAAATTGCGCGAGAACAGTGTCGCCACGGCGTAATTTCTGTGCGAGAAGCGACCGAAGCTGGCGTGGATGTGCGCGAGTAACGAGCCGCGCGGGCGTGGTGGAATTGGTAGACACGCCAGGTTTAGGTCCTGGTGGCGCAAGCCGTGGGGGTTCAAATCCCTCCGCCCGCACCACCTCATTTGGGCGGCTGCCCTTGCAAAAGCGCTTGGGCATCTCTTATGTCACCGCCACTGTTTGCGCGCACATGTCCGCTGCGAACGCCGCTTAACCCGACATTTTGATAGCTCCTAGCGAAGAAGAACAGCATGCAGGTCAAAGAGACGCTCTCCGATGGACTCAAGCGCGAGCTCGAGGTCATCGTACCGGCAACCACGCTCGACGAGCGGCTCGACCGGTATCTGTCCGACATGAAGGACAACGTGAAGCTCAACGGCTTCCGCCCGGGCAAGGTGCCGCTGGCTCATCTGAAGAAGATGTACGGCAAGCGCGCCATGAGCGAGATCGTCGGCGAGGTTCTCAACGAATCCGTCCAGCAGGCGATGCAGGAGCGGGAAGAGCGTCCCGCCACCCAGCCCCAGGTCGACCTGATGGAAGGCACGACCATGGAAGGCATCGTCGAAGGCCAGGCGGATCTGGCGGTGAAGGTCTCCTACGAAATCCTTCCGGAGATCGAACTCGGCGGGTTCGAGAAGATCGAGATCGAGAAGCCGGTCGCCGAGGTGACCGAGGACGAGATCGAGAAGGAGCTCAAGCACCTCGCCGAGCACAACAAGGCCTATGACGCCAAGGGCGCCCCGGCCGCGGACGGCGACAAGGTGAAGCTCTCCTTCGTCGGCAAGCTGGAAGGCGAGCCGTTCGAGGGCGGTTCGGCCGATGACGTCGAACTCGTTCTGGGCGAGGGCCGCTTCATCCCCGGCTTCGAGGAGCAGCTGGTCGGCGTCAGCGACGGCGACGAGAAGGAGATCGCGCTGTCGTTCCCGGAGGACTATCCGGCCGAACAGCTCGCCGGCAAGTCGGCGACCTTCGACGTCAAGGTGACCGAGGTCACCACGCCGCAGGAAGCGGTCGTGGACGACGCCTTCGCCGAACGGCTCGGTATGGAGTCGCTGGAGAAGCTCCGCGAGGCCATGAAGGAGCGCATGGAAACGGCCTACGCCGGTGCAAGCCGGGAGAAAGCCAAGCGTGCTCTGCTCGACGAGCTCGATGAACGCTACAAGTTCGAGGTGCCGGAAAGCCTCGTTCAGAGCGAGTTCGATTCCATCTGGCAGCAGGAGCAGCAGGACCGCGAGCGATCCGGCCGGTCTTTCGAGGACGACGACACCACCGAGGAGGCCGTTCGCGAGGACTATCGCAAGATCGCCGACCGCCGGGTGCGTCTCGGTCTGCTCCTGTCCCGCATCGGCGAGAACGCCGAGGTGCAGGTGAGCGACGAGGAGATGCAGCGGGCGCTGATCGAGCGCGTGCGCCAGTTCCCGGGCCAGGAGCAGCAGGCCTACGAGTACTTCACCAAAACGCCGGAGGCGATGGCGACGCTGCGTGCGCCCCTATATGAGGACAAGGTGGTCGACTATCTGCTCGAGCTCGTGACCGTCACCGAGAAGCCGGTGAGCCGCGAGGAGCTGATGACCGATCCGGACGGTCACGACCATGACCACGATCATGATCACGACCACGATCACGAACACTGAGGCGGCTGCCGGGCGGTAACCATCGACGTTCGATCGGAGCGGCCGCCGGCCGCTCCCAGCCACTATGCGAATTGGGCTTAGCCCTGAACGGGACCTGGCATGAAAGATCCGATTGATACCTACATGAGCACGCTGGTGCCGATGGTTGTCGAGCAGACCAATCGGGGCGAGCGCGCCTACGACATCTTCTCGCGGCTCCTCAAGGAGCGCATCGTGTTCATCACCGGTCCGATCGAAGACAGCGTCGCCGCGCTGGCGTGCGCGCAGCTGCTCTATCTGGAGGCGGACAATCCGAACAAGGAGATCGCCCTCTACATCAACTCGCCCGGCGGCATCGTCACGTCCGGGCTGGCGATCTACGACACCATGCAGTTCATCCGTCCGAAGATCTCCACGCTTTGCATCGGCCAGTCGGCCTCGATGGGCTCTCTCCTGCTTGCTGCCGGCGACAAGGACCTGCGATTCTCCCTGCCGAACGCGCGGATCATGGTGCATCAGCCCTCCGGCGGCTTCCGCGGGACGGCCGCGGACATCGAGCTCCATGCACAGGAAATCCTGGCTCTGAAGAAGCGGCTCAATCAGATCTACGTGAAGCACACCGGTCGTGCGCTCGACGAGATCGAGGAAGCGCTGGAGCGCGATAACTATATGACTCCTGAGAAGGCTCAGGAGTTCGGGCTGGTGGATCAGGTGATTTCCAGCCGCACTGCGCTGGAATCGTAAGACGGCCGGACGGCCGGCCGGATTGCGGGCGGTCGACGGGCAAAGAGGTCCCGTTTCCGCGGTTCTTAAGGATTTCTAAGCCCCGAGCAGGCTTGATTTGCCGACGGGCACCGTGATTGCATGGCTAACAACGGTGCGGTCGAATCCGCAGGTTGAGTTTCGCACCCGATTGCTGTGCGATAGGGACCGGGGGGAAATGGGGCATCGCTCGGTGAGCGGTGCTGATGGACACGAAGAGGTACTGGATGAGCAAGGTCAGCGGCAGCAGCGACAGCAAGAATACCCTCTATTGCTCGTTCTGCGGCAAGAGCCAGCATGAGGTGCGGAAGCTGATCGCAGGGCCGACCGTGTTCATCTGCGATGAATGCGTCGAGCTGTGCATGGACATCATCCGCGAGGAGAACAAATCCTCGCTGGTGAAGTCGCGTGACGGAATTCCGACCCCGTCCGAGATCCAGAAGGTGCTCGACGACTACGTGATCGGCCAGCCGAGCGCGAAGAAGGTGCTGTCGGTCGCCGTCCACAACCACTACAAGCGGCTGAACCACGCCTCGAAGAACAACGACGTCGAGCTGTCGAAGTCGAACATCCTTCTGATCGGCCCGACTGGCTGTGGCAAGACGCTGCTCGCCCAGACGCTGGCCCGCATCCTCGACGTGCCGTTCACCATGGCCGACGCCACCACGCTCACCGAGGCGGGCTATGTCGGCGAGGATGTCGAGAACATCATCCTGAAGCTGCTGCAGGCGGCCGACTACAACGTCGAACGCGCCCAGCGCGGCATCGTCTATATCGACGAGGTCGACAAGATCAGCCGCAAGTCCGACAACCCGTCGATCACGCGCGACGTGTCGGGCGAGGGCGTGCAGCAGGCGCTTCTGAAGATCATGGAAGGCACGGTCGCCAGCGTGCCGCCCCAGGGCGGACGCAAGCATCCGCAGCAGGAGTTCCTCCAGGTCGACACGACCAACATCCTGTTCATCTGCGGCGGCGCCTTCGCGGGCCTGGAGAAGATCATCTCCGATCGCGGCCGGACCACGTCGATCGGCTTCGGGGCCCAGGTGATGGCGCCGGAGGACCGCAAGACCGGCGAGCTGTTCCACGCGGTGGAGCCGGAGGACCTCCTGAAGTTCGGTCTCATTCCGGAGTTCGTGGGTCGCCTGCCGGTGATCGCCACTCTCGAGGATCTCGACGAGGAGGCCCTGGTCCAGATCCTTCGCGAGCCGAAGAACGCGCTGTCCAAGCAGTACGCCCGTCTGTTCGAGATGGAGGGCGTGGAGCTGAACTTCCACGAGGATGCGCTGGCGGCCATCGCGCGGCGGGCCATCGAGCGGAAGACCGGTGCCCGCGGCCTGCGCTCGATCATGGAAGAGATCCTGCTCGACACCATGTACGAGCTTCCGGGCCTGGAAGGCGTGCGCGAGGTGGTGATCTCCCAGGAGGTCGTCGAGGGCAAGGCGCGGCCGCTCTACATCTATGCCGACCGGGCCGAGAGCTCGTTGACATCGGCCTAGGCGGATACGATCGGACGTTTTCGAACAGGCCGCATTTCGCGGCCTGTTTGCGTTCCGGGGCAAACCCGGCGAGGACCCGTTTCCGGCTGCGACTTGAAACACCTAACCGGGTTGTCCACCTATTCGATAAAGCCTGCGGCGTCGGGCGGACGGCATGCCGAATTCGGGTGCCATCCGACTGAGAGTGTCGGGAGCGATCCACAGGAAAGCGTCCCCGTCGAGAATGCCGCAGATCCGGTGGCGCGACTCGTGCATTGTTATCGAAGTGGCGAGTTCGTCTCCGGGATCGACCTGCAATCAGACCCTCTTTCTGGTTCCAGCTCTCGGTCGATGGAAAATGGCTAGAGCGGCGGTCGGGCGTGCCTCCACCCCTGCCGTCCGCTCTGTGAAAGGACGGATGCATGAGCAGCATGGAAAATCAGGATACACGGCGCGGGGACACGGATCAGGTCTATCCGGTGTTGCCACTTCGCGACATCGTCGTGTTCCCCCACATGATCGTGCCCTTGTTCGTGGGACGGGAAAAGTCGATCCGCGCGCTCGAAGAGGTGATGCGGAACGACAACCAGATCCTGCTCGCCACCCAGAAGGAAGCCGGTGACGACGATCCGGAGCCGAGCGCGATCTTCGACGTCGGCACTCTGGCGACGGTGCTTCAGCTGCTGAAGCTGCCCGACGGAACCGTGAAGGTTCTGGTGGAGGGCAACGCCCGTGCGCGGATTTCCGGCTTCAACGACAGCGAAGGCTACTTCGAGGCCGAAGCCGAGCTGATCGAGGAGGAGATCCCCGATGCGGTCGAGGCGCAGGCGCTCGCGCGCTCGGTCGTCAGCGAGTTCGAGAACTATGTGAAGCTGAACAAGAAGGTTTCACCGGAGGTGATCGGCGCGGTCTCTCAGATCGAGGACTATGCCAAGCTCGCCGACACGGTGGCCTCGCATCTCGCCGTGAAGATCCCGGAGAAGCAGGAGATCCTGGGAATCTCCTCGGTCAGCGACCGCCTGGAAAAGGTGCTCGGCCTGATGGAGAGCGAGATCTCCGTGCTTCAGGTGGAGAAGCGGATCCGCTCGCGGGTCAAGCGTCAGATGGAGAAGACGCAGCGCGAGTATTACCTGAACGAGCAGATGCGGGCGATCCAGAAGGAGCTGGGCGACGGCGAGGACGGCAAGGACGAGCTGGCCGAGCTGGACGAGCGGATCAAGAAGACCAAGCTGTCCAAGGAAGCCCGCGAGAAGGCCAATGGCGAGCTGAAGAAGCTGCGCCAGATGAGCCCGATGTCGGCCGAGGCGACGGTCATCCGCAACTATCTGGACTGGCTGCTGGGCCTTCCGTGGAAGAAGCGCTCGCGGGTGAAGCACGACCTGAGGCACGCCGAGGAGGTTCTGGAGACGGATCACTACGGCCTGGAGAAGGTCAAGGAGCGGATCGTCGAGTATCTCGCCGTGCAGAGCCGGGCCAACAAGCTGAAGGGTCCGATCCTGTGCCTGGTGGGTCCGCCCGGCGTCGGCAAGACCTCGCTCGGCAAGTCGATCGCCAAGGCGACCGGACGTGAGTTCGTGCGCATGTCGCTCGGCGGCGTTCGCGACGAGTCGGAGATCCGCGGTCATCGCCGGACCTATATCGGCTCGATGCCCGGCAAGGTCATCCAGTCGATGAAGAAGGCCAAGAAGTCCAACCCGCTCTTCCTGCTCGACGAGATCGACAAGATGGGCATGGACTTCCGCGGCGATCCGTCGTCGGCGCTTCTGGAGGTGCTGGATCCCGAGCAGAACTCGACGTTCATGGACCACTATCTGGAGGTCGAGTACGACCTGTCGGACGTGATGTTCATCACCACGGCCAACACCCTCAACATCCCGGGGCCGCTGATGGACCGGATGGAGATCATCCGGATCGCCGGCTACACCGAGGACGAGAAGGTGGAGATCGCCAAGCGGCATCTTCTGCCGAAGGCGATCCGCGACCACGGCCTAAAGGACGGCGAGTTTTCGATCGACGACGAGGCGATGCGCACGACGATCCGCCGGTACACTCGGGAAGCCGGCGTCCGCAATCTCGAGCGGGAGCTGGCGACGGTGGCCCGTAAGGCCGTCAAGGAACTGGTGATGGCCAACGGGGAGAAGACCTCGGTGACCGTCACCGACGAGACCCTCGAGGACTATCTGGGCGTGCCGCGCTATCGCTACGGCCAGGCAGAACTGGAGGATTCCGTCGGTGTGTCGACCGGTCTGGCGTGGACGGAGGTCGGTGGCGAACTGCTGACGATCGAAGGCGCCATGATGCCCGGCAAGGGCAAGATGACGGTCACCGGCAACCTTCGCGACGTGATGAAGGAGTCCATCTCCGCCGCCGCGTCCTACGTCCGCTCCCGGGCGGTCGACTTCGGCATCGAGCCGCCGATGTTCGACAAGAAGGACATCCACGTGCACGTGCCGGAAGGCGCGACGCCGAAGGATGGTCCGTCGGCGGGCATCGCGATGGCCACGGCTGTCATCTCCATCATGACCGGGATCGCCGTGAAGCGCGACGTGGCCATGACCGGCGAGATCACGCTCCGCGGCAGGGTGCTGCCGATCGGCGGTCTCAAGGAGAAGCTGCTGGCCGCCCTCAGGGGCGGGATCAAGACCGTGATCATCCCGGAAGAGAACGCCAAGGATCTGGCCGACATTCCGGACACGGTGAAGAACCAGCTCGAGATCGTTCCGGTCTCGCGGATGGACGAGGTCCTCGCCAAGGCGCTGGTGCGTCAGCCGGAGCCGATCGAGTGGGACGAGGCAGCGCACGCCAACGATCCGGTCGCGGTGCCGGACGACGACGGCGCCACCATGCGCGCTCACTGAGTCGCGCGGACGCGGTGGAGCCGGCCCGAATCGGCCGGTTGTACCGTCAATGTCCGGAGATCAAGCGCCCGCGGATGAGTCCGCGGGCGTTTTTTTGTGCGCTCGGGCCTCAAGAGTGTCGGATTTCCGGGAAAAATCGTGAGAATACGGTTGCGCCCGGCCTTGATTCGCAGCACCAAGGATGGTGGCTGGGGCGTCCGAATTTTCATGGCTGTCCAATTGGAAAGGGAACGATATGAAGAAGAATGATCTGGTTGCCGAGGTAGCCGAGAAAGCCGAACTCACGAAGCCCGCTGCTCAGAAGGCGGTCGACGCGATGTTCGACACCATCTCCGCAGCCCTGAAGAGCGGCGACGAAGTCCGTATCGTCGGCTTCGGCGTGTTCGCGGTGAGCGAGCGTGCCGCCTCCGAGGGCCGCGATCCGCGCACCGGCAAGTCGATCAAGATTCCCGCCGCGAAGGTGCCGAAGTTCCGCGCCGGCAAGCCGCTCAAGGAACTGGTCAATAGCTGATCGGTATCGGAGACGAGAGTCGCCGGCTTGTCCGCGACTCTCGCCCGTATCCGTTCAATGCCTCGGGATCGATCCGATCCCTCCCAAGGCTTCCGGCCGCCCCACGGGCGGCTTTTTTATGTCCAGCCTTCGTTCTGGCCGACCACTGCCACCGGGATCCTTCGGCTGGTCCCTGAGCCTTCCGTGCGGTTGGAACCTCGGCGCAACAGGATATGGCTTCCGGTTCGATGACCGCAGGGAGCGGCCACTGAGGTCGCTGTGGCGGGGACTGTGTGCTGCGGACATGGTGGCCCACCCTTCATGCATCAGAGCGCTGGCGATGTTGCATTGCAGCATCGAGTTCCTTTAGAACCGTGCGCAACGGCGTTCGCTGATCAGCACCCCGTTTCGCCCTTCTTCTTCCTCGTGACGGTCGCGATCCGCGTGGGCGCGAGGCTCGTTCGCACCCGGATTTCGTATGCATTCTTTCCATGCCTATCGCCGCGAATGGTTCGGCAACATTCGTGCCGACGTCCTTGCCGGCCTGGTGGTCGCGCTGGCGCTCATTCCCGAGGCGATCGCCTTTTCGATCATTGCCGGCGTCGATCCCCGCGTCGGACTGTACGCGTCGTTCTCCATCGCGGTGCTGACGGCGATCTTCGGCGGGCGCCCGGGCATGATTTCCGCCGCCACGGCCGCCACCGCCGTGCTGATGGGCGCGGTCGTTCGCGACTACGGCCTGGAGTATCTGCTGGCGACGACCGTGCTGGCGGGCGTCCTGCAGGTGGCGGCGGGCTATCTGCGGCTGGGCAATCTGATGCGCTTCGTGTCGCGCTCGGTCATGACCGGGTTCGTCAACGCGCTCGCCATCCTGATCTTCATGGCGCAGATCCCGGAGCTCGTCGGCGTTCCGTCGCTCACCTACGTGATGGTCGCCGCCGGTCTCGCCATCATCTACCTGTTTCCGCGGATCACGACGGCGATCCCGTCGCCGCTGATCTGCATCCTCGTGCTGACCACGGTGTCGATCGTGTTCGGCTTCGATCTGAGGACGGTCGGCGATATGGGCGAATTGCCCTCGACCCTGCCGGTGTTTCTGATTCCGGACGTGCCGCTGACGCTGGAAACGCTCTGGATCATCCTGCCCTATTCGGCAGCGATCGCGGCGGTCGGGCTGCTGGAATCGCTGATGACGGCGTCCATCATCGACGAACTGACCGACACGCCCAGCGACAAGAACAGGGAGTGCGTCGGCCAGGGCATCGCAAACTTCTGTACCGGCTTTATCGGCGGCATGGCCGGCTGCGCGATGATCGGACAGTCGATGATCAACGTGAAGTCGGGCGGGCGGGGGCGGCTGTCCACCTTCGTCTCCGGCGTTTTCCTGATCTTCCTGATTGTCGTGCTCGGTGACTGGGTTCGGCAGATCCCGATGGCGGCCCTGGTGGCGGTGATGATCATGGTCTCGATCGGCACCTTCTCCTGGTCCTCGGTGAAGCAGCTGCGGACCCATCCGCGCTCGTCGTCCATCGTGATGCTCGCGACGGTCGCGTGCGTGGTTTTCACCCACAATCTCGCCATCGGCGTGCTCGTCGGCGTGCTTCTGTCCGGGATCTTCTTCGCCTGGAAGATCGCGCAGTTCCTGCGGGTCACCTCGTCCATCTCGGAGGACGGCACCCACCGCACCTATCTGGTCGAGGGCCAGGTCTTCTTCGCCTCCGCCGACGCCTTTTCCGCGTCGTTCGATTTCAAGGAGGCGCTGGAGAAGGTGACCATCGACGTGAGTCGCGCGCATATCTGGGACATTTCCAGTGTGGCGGCGCTGGACATGATCGTGCTGAAATTCCGGCGCGAGGGCGCTGACGTGGAGATCGTCGGTCTCAACAAGGCGAGCGAGACCATCGTCGACAAGTTGGCCGTCCACGACAAGCCGGGCGCGATGGACAGCCTGCTCGGGCACTAGCTCCCGTAAAAAAGCGAAACGGGCTCTGGTTCCGCGCACACCGATGTCTCAGGCTGTCCGCGCCGGAAAGTTGGATTGGGAGAACGCTCAATGAGCAAACTGGTAGCGCTGGTCGATGGCTCGATCTACGCCCACAGCGTCTGTCAGCATGCGGCCTGGATCGCGGCGCGGACGGATGCCTCCGTGGAGATCCTCCATGTGCTGGGCCGGCGCGAGATCTCCGGGTCGCAGCAGGACTATTCCGGTTCGATCTCGCTGGGCGCGCGGACGGCGCTTCTGGAAGAGCTGAGCAGTCTCGACGAGCAGCGTGCCAAGCTTGCCCAGAAACGCGGGCGGGCGATCCTGGAAGACGCCAAGGCGATCGTGGAGAGCGCCGGGGTTCGCTCCGTGACCACGCGGCTTCGCATCGGCGACATCGTCGAGACCGTCGCGGAGAGTGAGGCAGACGCCGATCTCGTCGTCATCGGCAAACGGGGCGAGGCGGCCGACTTCGCTAAGGGCCACCTGGGGTCGAATCTCGAACGGATCGTCCGCTCCAGCACGAAGCCGGTGGTCGTCGCCGCGCGGGCCTTCACGCCGATCGAGCGCATCCTGATCGCCTATGACGGCGGCACGTCGGCCATGAAGGCGGTCGACCACATCGCCCGCAGTCCGCTGTTCGCGGGGCTGACATGCCGGGTTCTTCTGGTCGGCGATGAAAGCGTGGAGCACAAGCGGCAACTCGCAGATGCGCGCGCGATGCTGGAAGGCGCCGGCTACGAGGTCTCTGCCGATATCGTCAAGGGACAGCCGGACAGCGTCATTGCCGACGCGGTGAAATCGGAAGGCATCGGGCTTCTTGTGATGGGGGCCTATGGCCACTCGCGGATCCGAAGCTTCGTCATCGGGTCGACAACCACGGAGATGGTCCGCTCCTGCAAGATCCCGGTCATGCTGTTCCGGTGACGCATCCTGCATGCGGCGGTTTTGCCATTGGCGGACTGGCAGCCGGGCTCTCTGCGCTGTCCCAGCGGGCAGGCGAAGGCTGGCCCAGTCATCTGACGGCCGCTCGGAACACTCTGACCGGTTGCAGACGGCTCAGTCCGAAGCTTGCGGGACGGGGCCACCTCCTTTCCGATCGCTGACCCGACCCGTGAAGGCGTTCGGAGACGTGTAATCGCTCTTCCGCGGCGCGCCGCCGCGTCTTCAAGCACGTGCTATTTCAAGCGGTTGCGGTTGTTAACTGTTTTCAAGTTGCAACCATAGGACGCGAGTGCTAATGCTGAGCAATCGGGTGAGGTTTTTGCGAATCGACCCACCCCGGATTCATGTCGGGCGCGTGCCGGGGGAGCGGCATTTCCGCTCGACATATTGCTGGCAAGCACGATTGCCGGAGCCTGCTCCCGGCGTTTGCAAGTACACCTAGCGTCAGAATTTTTTCTGTGTTGGTTCCGTCTCAATAGAGACGTGTGGATTGCGCTTGATCGCCTGCGTTTTCGGGCCAGTTGTCGAGATTTGATTTCTGACGTCCCGGGTCAATAGGACCTGCGCCGTTAGAAAGTCGACGGCATTCCGGTACCACGTTTTGACATAATTCTTTTGGTGACCTTGGGGAGATCACCATGAAAGCAGTGGATCAAGTCCGGGTGGGGCGGGCTTGTCGTGCGTTCGAGTGCCATCTGTCCGGGCTCCGGGCGATGGCGTTTCTTGAGAATCCGGCGCGGAACCCTGTGGGGACGGTCGCCGCCATCATCGTTGTCTCGCTGGTTCTTGTTGCGCCGCCCGCATCGAGCGGTGCCCAGGCGCAAGACCTGAACGGAAGCGGTCAGTCCGGTTTCGATACGCTGGTTCCGCAGGCGCTCCAGCCGGGCCGGACGGATGTCGTCAACATCACGATCGGCGGCAGCGCCGGCGATGTTGCGATGAGTTCGGATCTGGCCCTTCCCGGGCCGGCCCAGTCCATAGGACTCAACTTCCTCGGTGGCCCGGGCGCGCCCGGACGGTTTGCCGTCCGTGACGGTGCGACGCTGACAATCGAGAGCGGGGCCAACATCGACTTCGACGAGAACGGTCGCTTCGACGTGGGCCGGAAAGCCAGCGGTTCGGTGCTGATGAACGGCGGCGAGGTGTCTCTCAGTTCGGTCGGGGGCCGCTATTCTCTTCTGGGTGTGGGAAACGACGGCACCGGGACGTTTACCCAGAACGCCGGTACCGTGCGGATCCAGGGGAGCGCGCTGGACGTCGGTTTCAACGGCGGGTCCGGTACGTACGACATGCGCGGCGGAGAGATCGCGCTCACGCCCGGAGCGACAATCTATGTGGGCGAGGATCCGGGCGCTTCGGGCACGCTTTCGATCTCGGGAAATTCCCGGATCACGTCATCGACAGTGAACCCGTCCAGCACCGGAACCCAGATCTTCATCGGCACCGACGAAGGCGTGGGGCGTGTGGTCCAGAATGGCGCCGGTTCGCTCGTGTCGATCGATTCCGGTGCCAACGCTTTCTGGTTCGGTCACAGCTTCGCCTCTGACAAGGAAGGCGGCCGGGGGACGTATGAGCTCCAGGCCGGAACGTTCGAAGTGAAGGGGCGGGATGGCCCGCGGTTTGGCACGGCGGAGGGAGGCACCGGCGAGTTCATCCAGAGCGGAGGTGCGTTTTCGTCCGAAGGTGGGGTGATCTTCGGCGAGAGGGGAACGGGGATCTACACCCTGTCCGGCGGAACCGCAGCCTTCGATGGCGGACTGCGTCTCGCCGTGCGCGCTGGCAGTTCGGGTACGATCGACCAGACCGGCGGGACACTCGCGATAGGTGCCGGCAGTGATCTCTATCTCGGTGGCGGCGGAGCTGGCATCTACAATCTGACTGGCGGAACGCTCGCGATTGGCGGGTCGGATCTGAGGGGGCGCGCGCCCGGCGGCGGTTCGGGGGGCTCGTACGCCTTCAATCTGGGTGGCGGCACGATCCGGGTGACCGGCAGCGACCTGACGACGTCGGTGAACGCCACCCTGACGGGAGGATCCACGTCGGCGATCGACACCAACGGTTTGAACGCGACCTGGAACGGCGTGTTGTCCGGCGGCGGCGGTCTGGCGAAGGCCGGCACGGGGACCCTAACGCTCGCGTCGGCCAACACGTTCACCGGCGGCGTGTCGCTACAGGGTGGCACGCTGGCGCTGGGCCTCACCAATGCCTTGAGCGGCAACGCGCTTGCGACGATGTCCGGCGCAGCGCTCGACCTCACCGGGCTGTCCAACACCGATGTCGTCAATCTGGGCGCGGTGTCGGGGGACGGGACCATCAATCTCGGCGTGGCGAATCTGGTGACGACCATCGGGTCCGGCCAGAGCGCGGCCTTCTCCGGCACCATCAATTCCGATGGCTGGCCGTACGATTCGGAGATCGGCACGTTCACCAAGACCGGCGCCGGCGATCTGGTGATCAACGGCTCGACGATGAACCGGGGCGAGAGCTTCATCGTGCAGGGGTCGATGACCCAGAGCGGCGGGACGACCGCCTGGTCGAACATCAATCCCGGCAGCGGGGCCGGTGCGAACGGCACGCTCAATGTGAGCGGCGGCACCCTGACGGTGAATGTCGGGATGCGGGTCGGTGATTTCGGCGGCACCGGGTTCGTCAATCAGACCGGGGGCACGGTGCGGCTCGAGCCGACCTGTTCCGACACCAGCCGTTGCGTCTCGCTGAACGTTGGCAATCAGGGCGGTACGGGCACCTACACGATCAGCGGCGGATCGCTGATCCTGGAGGGCGGCGCGCACTCTATCGGCCGCACCACGGGCGCGCGGGCTTCGAGCAGCGGCACCCTGAACATCGGCGGCACCGGGCTGGTCGAAGTGCGGCCGTCGGCTTTCAGCAGCGGCTTCCTGGTGATCGGCGACCGGGACAACAGCACCAACGACGGCACCGGGACCCTGAATCAGACGGGCGGCACGCTGCGCATCGTGGATACCTCGCGCCTTTATCTGGGCGGCTATGGGGGCAGCACCTACAACCTGACCGGAGGCGCGCTGGAGATTGGCGGAACCAGCCTTCAGGGTCTTTATGGCGGTGGCGGCGCGGATGGCTCGTACGCCTTCAATCTGGGTGGCGGCACGATCCGGGTGACCGGCAGCAACCTGACGACGTCGGTGAACGCCACCCTGACCGGAGGCCGCACGTCGGCAATCGACACCAACGGTCTGAACGCGACCTGGAACGGCGTGTTCTCCGGTGGCGGCGGTCTGGCGAAGGCCGGCGCGGGCACGCTGACGCTGGCGTCCGCGAACACGTTCACCGGAGGCGTGTCGCTGCAGGGGGGCACGCTGGCTTTGGGCCTCACCAATGCCTTGAGCGGCAACGCGCTTGCGACCTCGTCGGGCGCGGTGCTCGACCTGACCGGGCTGTCCAACACCGATGTCGTCAATCTGGGCGCAGTTTCCGGCGCGGGAACCATCAATCTCGGCGTGGCGAATCTGGTGACGACCATCGGGTCCGGCCACAGCGCGGCCTTCTCTGGCACCATCAATTCCGATGGCTGGCCTTACGATTCGGAGATCGGTACCTTCACCAAGACTGGCGCCGGCGATCTCGTCATCAACGGCTCGACGATGAACCGGGGCGAGAGCTTCATCGTCCAGGGCTCGATGACCCAGAGCGGCGGGACGACCACCTGGTCGAACATCAATGTCGGCAGCGGTACCGGAGCGAACGGCACCCTGAACGTGAGCGGCGGCAGCCTGACGCTGAATGTCGGGATGCGCGTCGGCGACTTCGGCGGCACCGGGCTCGTGAATCAGACCGGTGGTACGGTGCGGCTCGAGCCGACCTGTTCCGACAACGATCGCTGTGCGTCGCTGAACATCGGCAACCAGGGCGGGACGGGCACCTACACGATCAGCGGCGGGTCGCTGATCCTGGAGGGCGGCAGCCACACCATCGGCCGCAACGCCGGGACGCGGCCGGTGAGCAGCGGCACCCTGAACATCAGCGGCACGGGTCTGGTCGAGGTCCGGCCCTATGGGGCGAGCCGCGGCTTCCTGGTGATCGGAGATCGCGATGCGACGGCGCAGACCAGCACCGGCGTGATCAACCAGACCGGCGGCACGCTGCGCATCGTCGACACCTCCGAGCTCTATCTCGGGGGCTACGGCTCCGGCACCTACAACCTCAACGGGGGCACGCTGGAGATCGGCGCCGACAATCTGCGCGGCCTCTACGCCAACAACGGAACCGGCTCCTATGCGTTCAACCTTGGCGGCGGCACGATCCGGGTGACCGGGAGCGATCTCGCGACCTCGGTGGATGCGACCCTGACCGGCGGGAGCACGTCGACCGTCGATACCAACGGGCTCAACGCGACCTGGGGCGGTGCCTTTTCCGGCGGCGGCGGTCTGGCCAAGGCTGGAGCCGGAACGCTGACTCTGGCATCCGCCAACACGTTCACCGGCGGCGTCTCTCTGCAGGGCGGGACGCTGGCGCTGGGTGTAGCGAACGCGCTGAGCGGCAATGCGCTTTCGGCTGCCGGCGGAGCGATCCTCGATCTCACGACCCTGACCGACTCCGATGCGGTCAATCTGGGTGCGGTCTCGGGCGGAGGGACGATCAATCTCGGCGTGGCCAATCTCGTGACGTCGGTTGCCGGCGGCCAGATGTCGGCCTTCTCGGGCATCCTCAACTCCGACGGCTGGCCCTACGATTCGGAGATCGGCACGTTCACCAAGACCGGCGCCGGCGATCTCGTCATCAACGGCTCGACGATGAACCGGGGCGAGAGCTTCATCGTGCAGGGGTCGATGACCCAGAGCGGCGGGACGACGGCCTGGTCGAGCATCAATGTCGGCAGCGGTACCGGAGCGAACGGCACCCTGAACGTGAGCGGCGGTAGCCTGACGCTGAATGTCGGGATGCGGGTCGGCGACTTCGGCGGCACCGGGTTCGTCAATCAGACCGGGGGCACGGTGCGGCTCGAGCCGACCTGCTCCGACAACGATCGCTGTGCGTCGCTGAACATCGGCAACCAGGGTGGGACGGGCACCTACACGATCAGCGGCGGCTCGCTGATCCTGGAGGGTGGCAGCCACACCATCGGCCGCAACGCCGGCTCGCGGCCGGTGAGCAGCGGCACCCTGAACATCAGCGGCACGGGTCTGGTCGAGGTGCGGCCGTCCAGCTTCAGCGGCGGCTTCCTGGTGATCGGCGATCGCGACGCCACAGCCCAGACGAGCACCGGCGTGATCAACCAGACCGGCGGCACGCTGCGCATCGTCGACACCTCCGAGCTCTATCTCGGGGGCTACGGCTCGGGCACCTACAACCTCGATGGGGGCACGCTGGAGATCGGCGCCGACAATCTGCGTGGCCTCTACGCCAACAACGGAACCGGCTCATACGCCTTCAATCTGGGTGGCGGCACGATCCGGGTGACCGGCAGCAACCTGACGACGTCGGTGAACGCCACCCTCACGGGCGGATCCACGTCGGCAATCGACACCAACGGTCTGAACGCGACCTGGAACGGCGTGTTCTCCGGTGGCGGCGGTCTGGCCAAGGCCGGGGCGGGAACGCTGACTCTGGCATCCGCCAACACGTTCACCGGTGGCGTCTCTCTGCAGGGCGGGACGCTGGCGCTGGGCGTCGCGAACGCGCTGAACGGCAATGCGGTGGCGACGTCGGCGGGATCGGTGTTCGACATCACCGGGCTCGGGGCGGCCGACGTGGTCCGGATTGGCGCGCTGTCGGGTGGCGGCACCGTGCAACTGGGCGACAGCAGCCTGACCTCCACCATCAACGCGGGCCAATCCGCCACGTTCTCCGGAACCCTTTCGTCGCCCGCCTTCAGCTATGAGGCGAACCCGGGGCAATTCATCAAGGCCGGGTCGGGCAACCTGACCATCAACGGCTCGACGATGAGCCGGGGCCAGGCGTTCATCGCCGGCGGATCGATGACGCAGAGCGGCGGGACATCGAACTGGTCGACCCTCAATGTCGGTCGCGGGGCCGGCGCCGACGGCGCGCTCAACGTCACCGGGGGCAGCCTGACCTTGGCTGTCGGCCTCCGCGCCGGCGCAAGCGGCGGACGGGGGACCATCACCCAGACCGGCGGCACGCTCCGGATGGCGAGCGGATCGACGTTCCATCTGGGAGGACCCGGCGGCGGCGTCTACGATCTGAACGGTGGTGCACTGGAAATCGGCGGCACAAGTTTGCAGGGCCTGTCCGGCGGCACCGGCTCCTACGCGTTCACTCTCGGTGGCGGCACGATCCGGGTCACCGGAAGCGACCTGGCGACGTCGGTGAATGCGACATTGACCGGCGGGCGGACGTCGACGGTGGACACCAACGGCTTCAACGCGCGCTGGGGCGGCGTGTTCTCCGGGGGCGGATCGCTGCGGAAAGCCGGCCAAGGAACGCTGACGTTGCCGGGCGTGAACACCTATTCGGGAACCACCTATCTCGCGGGCGGCACGGTGCGTGCCGTGGAGGGCGCGCTTGGAACCGGCGCCCTCGTCTTCGAAGCCGCAAGCACCTATGCGTTCGCCGGCAGCTTCACGCTGGCCAAGGAGGTGACGTTCGGGCCGGGCGCGGTCGGCAGCTTCCAGGTCGATGCCGGATCGACCGGGACCCTCGGCGGCCGGCTCTCCGGAACCGGCGGGCTCGCCAAGACGGGGCTCGGAACGCTGGTGCTGGCGGGGACCGCAAACAGCTATTCCGGGCAGACCCGGGTGCGGCAGGGCACGCTGATCGTCGGCGCCACCGGCGCGCTTCCCGACGCCTCGGAACTGCTCGTCGACACCGGGGCATCGTTCCAGCTGCGCGGCGTGGCGCAGAAGCTGAAGAAGCTGGAAGGCACGGGCAATATCGTGCTCGGCGAAGCGTCCACCCTCGACATCGCCACCGATACGTCCGACTCCGTCTTCGATGGCAATCTGTCCGGGACCGGCGGCGTCAGCAAGTCGGGCGGCGGGACGCTGACCTTCAACGGCGTGAACGACTATACGGGGCCGACCTCGATCGACTCCGGGTCCCTGGTGGTCAACGGGGAGGTGACGAACTCGCCGATCACGGTGAACCCGGGCGGATCGCTTGCGGGACGGGGCCGTGTGAACACCGTCAATCTGCAGGGCGGCGCCAACATCATGCCGGGCAATTCGCCTGGAACGCTGACCGTGATCAGGGACATCACGTTCCGGCCGGGCTCGACCTATGTCGCCGAGATCGAGAACGGGATCAGCGACAACATCGTGGTGCAGGACGGCGTGGCGACGATCATGGAAGGGTCGAACCTCAGCCTGCAGCTCACGGGTACGCCAACGCTGGGCGAAGCCTACACAATTCTGGAAGCCCGGACGGCGACCGGCGGCTCGATCGTGACGATGGGGCGCGGGTTCACCGTCTCCAGCAACTTCACCCGGCCGCTTTTGGAACAGGACGTGACCTATTCCCCAAGTGCGGTGACGGTGACCTACGACGGCCTTTCTGCCCCGTGGTCGACCGTGGTCTCCGGTGCGAACGCGGGGGCTGCGGCCGACGGCGTTCAGTCGCTCGGTCTTGAGAACTCCCTCTATGAGGATGCGGTGTTCCTGACGGAGGATCGCATCGATGGGGCCTTCGCGCTTCTGTCCGGAGAGATCAACGCCTCCGCCAAGAGCGTGCTGATCAACGACAGCCGGTTCGTGCGGACGACAGTGTTCGATCGGCTGGCGACGTTGGACGGTCAGTCCGGTGCGGCGACCCGTTTTGCGTCGGCGCCGCTCTCCTACGCATCTTCGGGTGGGGCAGGGGATCCGGAGCCGGTTCGCACGAACGCGACCGTTTGGGCCACCGGCTTCGGATCCTGGGGATCGAGCGACGGGGGCGTTGCCGGTGATCTCGATCGCGACAGCAGCGGCGTCTTCACCGGCGCCGACGTGCTCCTCGGATCCTGGCGGGTCGGCGTCCTCGGTGGCTACAGCCACACTGGCTTCTCCGTCGATTCGCAGCGGTCCTCAGGCGACACCGACGCCTATCATGCCGCGCTTTATGCCGGCACCAGCTGGCACGCCGTCAACGTCCGCGGCGGTGCCGCCTACAGCTGGGACGACGTTTCCTCCTCGCGCATCGCCTCCTTCCCGACGACGCAGACGCTGAAGGCGGATTACGATGCCGGCACCACCCAGCTGTTCGGCGAGGTCGGGTATGGCGTCGATGCGGGCCCGGTCGGTTTCGAACCCTTCGCGGGGCTGGCCTATGTGAACCTGAACACCGACGGGTTCACCGAGACCGGCGGCGTTGCCGCGCTCACCAGCCAGGGAGATGCGACCGACATCACCTATTCGACATTGGGGCTGCGCGGGTCGGCAAGCGCGGCCATCGGAGCCGGGATGAACGCGACGGTGCAGGGAATGGTCGGCTGGCGGCACATGTACAGCGCGTCCACCCCGACCAGCGCGTTCGCCTTCGCCGCCGGCGGCACGCCCTTCACGGTGGCGGGTGTGCCGTTTGCCAAGGACACCCTGCTTCTGGACGCCGGTCTCAACGTCTCCGTGAGGAACAGCCTGAGCCTCGGGGCCGCCTACAGCGGCGAATTCGGCGATGGATCGGCCGATCAGAGTGTCGGCGGGACACTCGCCTGGACGTTCTGAGAGGCCACCGTCCGGACGGGTCAGGTCAGCGGGTCGCTTCGTCCCGGGCGGTGATCTCCGCCTGGGCCTGACGCTCCCGTTCCGGCCACTGGGTCTTGATCCATTCCAGCACGTCTCGCAGCTCCGCATCGGAATAGGTCTCCCCGAAGCCGGGCATGTCGCTCTGATAGCCGTCGCCGACATAGGCGGCGGTTCCGACCCGGGTGATGCCCAGCAAGACCCGGTCCGGATGATGCCAGGTGTGCCCCGTCTCGTCGTGCGGCGGGGCCGGCAGCCGGCCGTCGGGTTTCGGTGTTCGCCAGTTGGGCTGGCCTTCAAGGTCGGCGCCGTGGCACGAGGCGCAGGCTTCGGCGTAGATCGCCGCGCCGCGCGCAAGATTCGGTGTGTAATGCCCGGCAGGCGTGTCGCCGGCATCCCGGCCGACAGCGAACCAGATCGCGGCGGCGGCCGCGCCGGCGAGGACCAGCGCTCCGAGGGCCAGTTTCCCGATCTTCACAGACGGATCTTCCGCAGCCGCAGTGCGTTGCCGATCACCGAAACCGACGAGAGGCTCATCGCGGCCGCGGCAATCATCGGCGACAGCAGCACACCGAAGAACGGGAACAGCACCCCGGCCGCGATCGGCACGCCGACCGTGTTGTAGACGAAGGCGAAGAAGAGGTTCTGCCGGATGTTGCGCATCGTCGCCTGGGCCAGCGTGCGGGCCCGGACGATGCCGCGCAGATCGCCCTTCACCAGGGTGATGCCGGCGCTTTCCACGGCCACGTCTGCCCCGGTCCCCATGGCGATGCCGACATCAGCGGCCGCAAGGGCAGGGGCGTCGTTGACGCCGTCACCGGCCATCGCGACGGACCGGCCCTTGCCTTTCAGCTCTGCGATCAGGTCGGCCTTCTGTTTCGGCGAGACGCCTGCGCGGACCTGGTCGATGCCGAGCTCGCGGGCGACCGCCATGGCGGTGGCTTCGCTGTCGCCGGTTGCCATCACGATGGTCAGGCCGGCCTCGTGGAGATCGCGGATTGCCCGGGGCGTGGTCTCCTTGATCCGGTCGGCGACCGCGAGAAGGCCCACCAGACGGCCATCGGCCGCCAGCGCCATCGCCGTCTTGCCGGCCTCCTGAAGCGGACGCATCCGCGTCTCGACCTCGGCAGGATCGAGGCCGAGATCGGCCATCAAGCCGCTGTTGCCGAACGCGACGTCGGCGCCGTCGATGGTCCCCCGGACGCCCTTGCCGGTAACGGCATCGAAGTCGGCGGCGTCCAGCCGATCCACGCCGCGCTCCTCCGCTCCGTTCAGGATCGCTTCGGCGAGGGGATGTTCGGATCCGCGTTCAAGGGCAGCCGCAAGCGCCACCACACGGTCCTCGGGAAGATCGCCGAGCGCCACCACGTCGGTGAGGCTGGGGCGGCCTTCCGTCAGGGTGCCCGTCTTGTCCAGCACCAGAACGCCGACCTTCGAGAACCGCTCCAGCGCTTCCGCATCGCGGATCAGCACGCCCGCCTGGGCCCCGCGGCCGGTCGAGACCATGATCGACATAGGGGTCGCCAGCCCCAGCGCACACGGACAGGCGATGATCAGCACACTCACGGCCGCGACCACCGCGTAGCCGAATGCCGGCGACGGTCCGACCGCCAACCATGCGATGAAGGCGACGATGGAAACGGCGATCACCGTCGGTACGAAGTAGCCGGCGACGCGGTCGGCCAGCGCCTGGATCGGCGCGCGCGACCGCTGGGCCTGGGCCACCATTGCCACGATGCGCGAGAGCACGGTGTCGCTGCCCACCGCCCTGGCTTCCATCACGAAGGAGCCGGTCTTGTTGAGGGTGCCGCCGGTGACGCTGTCGCCGGACTGCTTTTCGACCGGCACCGGCTCGCCGGTGATCATGCTTTCGTCGATCGGGGAACGGCCCTCGACCACGACACCGTCGACGGGAACGGCCTCTCCCGGACGGACCCGGAGCCGGTCACCGGCCTTGACGGCGTCGAGGGAGACCTCTTCGTCGCCGTTGTCCGTCACCCGGCGCGCCGTCTTCGGCGACAGGTCCATGAGCGCACGGATCGCGTCACCCGTCCGGTCGCGCGCCGTGAGCTCCATCACCTGGCCGATGAGGACGAGGATCAGGATCACCGCCGACGCCTCGAAATAAAGTGGCGGTCCGTGGTCGCCCTGGAGGGTCGGCGGGAACACGCCGGGGGCAAGCAGCGAGACCAGACTGAATGCGTAGGCAGCGCCCGTGCCAAGCGCGATCAGCGTCCACATGTTGAGGCGGCCGGTGACGATCGACGACCAGCCGCGCTTGAAGAAGGGCTGGGCCACCCAGACGACAACGGGCGTCGCCAGCAGGAACTGCAGCCAGCGCACGATTCCGCCGCCGAACCAGTGGGCCCAGGGCAGCCCCAGCATGCCGCCCATTTCCAGAAGGAAGACCGACAGGGCGAGCGGCGCGCCGATCCAGAGCCGGCGGCGGAAGTCGATCAGCTCGGGGTTCGGTCCGGCGTCGGCCGACGGCATCATCGGCTCCAGCGCCATTCCGCAGATCGGACAGTCGCCGGGGCCTTCCTGGACGATCTCGGGATCCATCGGGCAGGTGTAGAGCGTGCCTTCCGGCATCGGTTCCGGGGCAGGGCGGTCGCCGAGATAGTCACCGGGCGCCGCTTCGAACTTCTCCTGGCACCGGCCGGAGCAGAAATAGAAGCGTTCGCCCTCGTGCTTCGACATGTAGCGGGCCGTCGCGCGATTCACCGACATGCCGCAGACCGGGTCCGTCGCCTCCACGTACGCATCGGGATCGGCCGCGAATTTGTCGCGGCAGCCTTCCCGGCAGAAATGATAGACGTGCCCGCCGTGCTCCGTCTGCGGTTTGCCGGCGTTGGGGTCGACGGTCATGCCGCAGACCGGATCGCGGGTCACGACGGTGTCCATGGTGGCGCTGTCGGACATGGGAACCTCCTGAGTCGACCGGACCATAGGGCTTCCTGTCACTGGAAGGTCAAGACCATCCGGTCGCGATCCCGAGAAGGGCCTGACGGCTTAGAGAAGCAGCGTCTTCAGGGGCATCCAGATGCCCATCGCCACCATCATCAGGCTCTCGGTCAGCGACACGAACCCGAGCGGCACCGAGGACGACCCGCCGACGCAGGCGCATTTCAGCTCGCGCTTGTCGATATAGACCGCCTTGAAGATGGAAACGGCGCCGACGATGCCGATGAACAGCGCGACCGGCGACGAGATCCAGACCAGCGCGCCGGCGGTCATCAGGATACCGGCCAGCGCCTCGCCGAACGGATAGACCTTGCCGTAGCGGACCCAGCGCCGGGCGAGCAGGTCGTAGTTCAGGAACATGGTGGAGAAGCTCTCCACATCCTGGAGTTTCTGGATCGCAAGCACCGTCATCGACAGCGAGATGAACCATTCCGCAGCCCGAACGGTCAGCACGGTGCCGTACTGGTGCCAGGAGAGGCCGAGCGCCAAGAGGAACGCGACCGAGAAAATGGCGATGACGGGCTGGTAGGTCGTGTCGCTTCGTTCCTCGGGCGGAGCATCGATCCCGAAGAACACGCGCAATTCGTCATAGCCGCCGATGCGCTCGCCCTCGATGAAGGTCTGCGGCGTCGTCTCGACGCCGTGCTTGGACATGAACGCATCTGTTTCGTCGCGCGTGGTGAGGTGGTGGTCCTCGACCTCGTAGCCCTTGCGCTCAAGCAGCGCTTTCGACTTCAGGCCGTAGGGGCACAGATGGTCCGGCATGACCATGCGATAGAGTTCTGCGGATTTCGTCATGAGATCCTCTTGTCGTTGGAGCCGCGCGGTTGGGGCCGGGGTCAGGCTGTACACTGGTAGTAGCCCCGGTATCCGACGCTCAGCCCGCGATCGAGTTCGAGAATGAGATCTGCCGGCTTCCGTCCGCGATCCGCTTCAGCGGTCAACTCCGCTCCGTCGGGTGCGTTCAGATTCACGGAGATGCCGGAGGCCCGATAGGCGGCAGGCGACGCCGTCGCGGAAGCGGACCCAGCGGCGAGAGGGACGAGATCGCCGCTGATCTTCAGGCCGGCGGCAGCCGATCCGTCCCGTTCGCCAAAAGCGAGCACGGGCGGACTGTCTTTCGTGTAGCGGAACGTGCAGGCCGCGCCGTCCGGAAACAGGCGTGCCATCTCTTCGCTGCTCATGAACTGCGGATCGAGGGTGGCGATCTCGGCGGACGACAGTGCTTCGTCCAGCGAGGTGACAGCCGCCGGGTCCGTGGGACCCTCGCTCCCGTCGCCCGATTCGCCGATATCGGCAATCAGGTACCGCATCTCGGCAATTTCCTTGTCCTGGGCGAAAATGATCTCGTCCGCCAGCTTCCGAACGCGCGGATCGGAGATATTGGCCCGGCTGGAAGTCATGATCGCGATCGAATGATGCGGGATCATGGCCTTCATGTAGGAGCGATCCTGAACCGTCACCTGGCTGCGGACGAGCCAGAGGGACGCCCCGAACAGGACGATCGCGCCCGCGAAAATCGCAATATTCACGGCGCGATTGGTATACATCGACAGCATGAAGGCGAGCATGATCACCGCCATCGTCGCGCCCATCACCAACGCCATGTAGGCGCGTGTCTCCGACCAGAAGACGTGCGAGAGCAGGTAGGTGTTGAAGTACATCAGCGCGAACATCACCACCGTCGACGTGGCGATCATTGCGAAGAAGCGGCCATAATTCATAGGACCCTCCGATATCTTTCGGCTCGAAGGGAACGACCTTCCCGGGCTGGAAGGTTCCAGCCAGGCTGATCTTGACATTCCAGTTGGTGGAAGCTGCATCAGGGGCGATCGAGGAGTGAAGCGATGAACATCGGAGAGGTGGCCGAAGCCATCGGTCTTCCGGCCAAGACGATCCGTTACTACGAGGACATTGGCCTGGTGCGGCCGTCACGCGGCGAGAATGGCTATCGCGACTTCAGCCAACGCGACGTCCACAAGCTCGCCTTTCTGGGAAGGGCCCGCTCGCTGGGCTTCTCCATCGAGGACTGCCGCACGCTCGTGTCGCTTTATGAGGATCGCAGCCGGGCGAGCGCGGACGTCAAGGCGCTGGCTCGCGAACACCTGACCCGGATCGAGCAGAAGATCGCCGAGCTGCAGGCCATGCGGGGCACGCTCGAGGATCTCGTCACCCGCTGCCATGGCGACGACCGGCCGGACTGTCCGATTCTGGATGATCTGGCGGGGACGGCGGAACCGGCCGGCTAGGCCATGACCTGGGGCGTAGCCTCGTCCGGCAAGCTGCGCCATCCAGAGACCCGACGCTCGACCAAGCTAGGAGAAGACGATCGATATGACATCCTTCCGCAATGGCGCCCTGGGCGCATTCGCCGCCGCCGCGATGAGTGTCGCGGTGCTATCCGGCGCATCGGCACACTCCAAGAAGGAAACCACCACGCCCCCGGACGGTGCCGTGCTTGAAGCGGCCCCCCAATCGATCGGGATGAGTTTCGACAAGCCGATGCGGATCACGCTGATCCGGCTGACCGGCGCCGACGGGGAAAGCCACGATCTCGAGCGGACGGACGATATGGCGCCGGTCCGGGAGTTCGAGGCGACGCCGGGTGACCTCGCTCCCGGGACCTACACCGTCGACTGGCGGGGGCTGTCCGACGACGGACACCCGATGGAGGGCAGCTTTTCCTTCGAGATCGGGAACTGACGCGGCGTGTTTCAGGCGCTGGCCGCAGCTGACGTGCTCACCTGGGTGTCGATCCTGGTCAAGGCGTCTGCCTACGCGGCGACGCTTCTTGCCGCGGGCAGCGTGCTTGCCGGTGTATCTCTGCGTGCGCTCGAGCCGGCCGGTCGGGCGGCGCTGAACCGCACCGCGGCCCTTTCGGCGCTGATTGCCGCTCTGTTTACCGGCCTGCGGTTGCCGCTCAGAGCCGGATTCCTGATGGGCGGGGATCTCGCCGGCGCCACGGATCCGATGATGCTCGGCGTCGTGGCCGACAGTCCGCTCGGCACGAGCATCGTCCTCCGGCTGGTCGGTCTGGTTCTGGTCCTTGCGGTTCTCGCGCCAGGACGCATCGCGTCCGCGACCGCGGTCCTTGGCGCCGTGCTCGTCGCGATGTCCTTCGCCTTCCGGGGCCACGCACTGGAAGAGCCTCGCGTCCTGCTGGGCGCGCTGGTGACGCTGCATATTCTCGGGCTTGCATTCTGGGTGGGAGCGTTCGCGCCGCTCGCACGGGCGGCCCGACGGCAATCCCCCGCCGAGGCCGGGGATCTCTCTCATGAATTCGGCTTGAAGGCGCTCTGGGTCGTGGCCGCGCTGGTCGTCTCGGGCGGGCTCATCCTTCTGGTGCTCGGAGCGGCGAGGCCCGCAGCCCTTGCCACACCCTATGGACAGGCGTTCGCGGTCAAGCTGACGCTGTTCGCCGGCGTGCTGGCGCTGGCGGCGCTCAACAAGCTGCGCCTGACGCCCGCATTGCGGGCGGGCAGGGCCGGCGCGGCCGATCGCCTGCGCGGCTCGATCCGCCTGGAGGCGGCGCTCATCGCCCTGATCCTGCTGACCACCGCCGCCCTGACGACTGTTACATCGCCACCGGCCGCCACGACCGCTGAAACTGCCCCCTCGCCGGGCCCTGTTCCCACGTCGGCGAGGGCCCTCGAACCCGGAATGCACACATGACCGATGTCACCCGCCGCGGCTTCAACACGCTTCTGGCCGGAGGCTTGACCGCCGCCGCCTTGCCCACACCCATTCTCGCGGCGCCTTCTGCTGTCGACCTGACGGCAGAGCCCGGCATGGCCCGACTTGTGCCGGACGATTTTCCGGAAACGGCCGTCTGGGGCTACGGCGGGACGGTGCCGGGGCCGACGATCCGTGTGAGACAGGGCGAGACGATCTCCCGGCGCTTCCTCAACCGGTTGCCGCAGCCCTCGACGGTCCACTGGCACGGGGTCCGCATCGACAACGCGATGGATGGCGTGCCGGACCTGACGCAGAGCCCCGTCGCCTCGGGCGAGGCCTTCCATTACGACTTCCGTGCGCCGGATGCGGGCACCTACTGGTACCATCCGCACAATCGAAGCTGGGAGCAGATGGCCCGCGGTCTCTCGGGCGCGCTGATTGTCGAGGAGCCGGAGGGAGCCCCCGAGGTCGATCTCGACGAGGTGCTTCTGATTGACGACTGGCGCCTGACGGACACCGCCCAGATCGCCCAGGATTTCGACAACATGCACGACTGGGCCCATCTGGGCCGGGTCGGTAACTGGATCACGGTCAACGGCAGTGGTCGCTGGCGCAAAGCCGTCGAGCGCAACGCCCGGCTTCGCCTGCGCCTGGTCAACACGGCGAACGCGCGGATCTTCGAATTGAACACACCTGGCCTGGAAGGCTGGGTCGTCGCCCTGGATGGCATGCCTCTGGAGACACCGCGCCCGCTTGGTGGACTGGTTCTCGCACCGGCTCAGCGGGCCGATCTCATCGTCGATGTCGTGGCCGAAGACAGTAGTGAGGCGCTTCTGACGAGCCGGGACCGGGACGGGGAGTACAAGATCGCGACCTTCGTGGTTGAGGGCGAATCGCGGCCTGAGCGCATGTCTTCTCCGGACCCGCTTCCGGCGAATCCCGTTGCTGCGCTCGGCCGGCTCGACGATGCCCGCAAGGTGGACCTGACGATGGAGGGCGGTGCCATGGGCGGCATGCGGGGCGCCATGATGGGTGGCCGCATGATGGGCATGCGCGAGATGGCGCGTGCCGGGAAGGTCTGGGCGTTCAACGGCCGTGCCGACATGCCAGCCGATCCCCTGGTGGCGGCCGATCGTGGTGAAACCATCCGGATCGCGATGGTCAACGACACCGGGTGGCCCCATGCCATGCATCTCCACGGCCACCATTTCCGGCAGATCGGAGCGGGCGGGGCACCTGGTCCGCTTCGCGACACGCTGCTTGTGGAACCAGGCGATACGGCGGAAATCGCATTCGTCGCCGACAATCCCGGCGACTGGCTGCTTCATTGCCACATGCTGGAGCATTCGGCGGGTGGCATGATGACCTGGCTTCGGGTGACCTGAACGACGAACGTTCCCGGGAACCGAAGGCAATGGTGGGCGGTGAGAGATTCGAACTCCCGACCCCCTGGGTGTAAACCAGGTGCTCTAACCAGCTGAGCTAACCGCCCCGGCGCCCGATTGCGCGGTATATATGCGCGCGACGCCGGACCTTTGCGGATCGGCGGGATCAACGCGCTCGCGCATGTGCTTATTGGAACGGCGGATGCCGCGCAACAGGCGCCGTGTGCGCCTCGCACCTGGCGAGACGGCCTTGCCGGAGCGCGTATGGGCGATTCGATCGCTTCGCGGGCCAGAGCCGGGTCCGGGAGACCGGGGCGGGCGAGGGGATGCCGATGACCTGGCGGCCCAAGCCGCACCCCGGAAGCGGCCTTCAGGCGGGCGTTGCCGTCTCGGCACGGGTGCCCGATCCGCGAGCGCGAAGGGCGCTCTGCGGCGCTGTGGACGGACCTGAAGCGGGCGCGGCTTTTCCCGGGCTTGCTTTATCCCCGAATTCGTATGTGACCGCCGCTTGACACCTGCCCGGCCGGATCGTATCTCCCTGTGACCTTGGCGCCGGCCACTTGCCAGCGCGCCACGGGGGTGTAGCTCAGTTGGTTAGAGTGCCGGCCTGTCACGCCGGAGGTCGCGGGTTCGAGCCCCGTCACTCCCGCCATTCCTCCGCACGGGCGGCGGAATGGTACGTTCGTTTTCCCACACAGAAAGTCTTTGCGACCCGACCGCTCGGCCGCGCCGAGCCTTGATCGCATTGCCATGCCGCGGGCTGCTGCAGACCGACGCAGGCACGACGGGCCACAGCGGTTCGTGCCGGTTTGATCTTGTCTAAACAGACACCCTCCGCTAAGGCTCCCTCAACGACGGTGATGCTGCAGTGCAGTCGGACAGGGTCCGTTGACCCGGGGCCGCCGCACCATAGGTCTTCACCAAGGATCAGGTCATTGGCCGGGCCGGGCCTGGAAGCGTAACATGCTCCCGCGGCAGGCGTTTCGGTCGGTGTCCCGTTGCAAGGCGGGCCAGTGGTCGCGCCGCCGGCGGTGCCCTCAAAGCCGCGCATAGGAGGCTTGCGGAAATGGAAGATCTCCTTCGGGAATACGTTCCGATCGTCGTCTTTATCGGCGTCGCGGCTTTCATCGGCCTGGCGCTGCTCGTCTCGCCGTTCCTGATCGCCTACAAGAATCCGGATCCGGAAAAGCTTTCGGCGTACGAGTGCGGCTTCAACGCGTTCGACGACGCCCGTATGAAGTTCGACGTCCGGTTCTACCTGGTCGCCATCCTGTTCATCATCTTCGATCTGGAAGTGGCCTTCTTGTTCCCGTGGGCGGTGTCCTTCGGCGAGGTCGGCTGGTTCGGATTCGTGTCCGTGATGCTGTTCCTCGCGGTGCTGACGATCGGGTTCATCTATGAGTGGAAGAAGGGAGCACTGGAATGGGATTGAGCGCTGAAGAGCGTCCGCTCGTCGCCCATGGTGCAACCGGCCGGATCGACCCCGATACCGGCCGCCCGGTCGGCGCGGACGATCCGTTCTTCGTCGAGGTCAACGCCGAGCTGGCGGACAAGGGCTTCCTGGTCACCTCGACCGACAGTCTGATCCAGTGGGCCCGCACCGGCTCGCTGATGTGGATGACGTTCGGTCTGGCCTGCTGCGCTGTGGAAATGATGCAGGTGTCGATGCCGCGCTACGACGTGGAGCGGTTCGGCTTCGCGCCGCGCGCGAGCCCGCGCCAGTCGGACGTGATGATCGTCGCCGGCACGCTGACCAACAAGATGGCGCCGGCCCTGCGGAAGGTCTACGACCAGATGCCGGAGCCGCGCTACGTCATCTCGATGGGCTCCTGCGCCAACGGCGGCGGCTACTATCATTATTCCTATGCCGTCGTGCGCGGCTGCGACCGGGTGGTTCCGGTCGACGTCTACGTGCCCGGCTGCCCGCCCACCGCGGAAGGGCTTCTGTACGGCATCCTGCTGCTGCAGAAGAAGATCCGTCGCACGGGCACCATCGAACGCTGACGGCCGACCGAGGGTCGCCCGATACCACACGCCGGTAGGCGAGGAGCCATGGACGAGACGCTGAGCGAGCTTGGGGACTATCTGGCCCAGAAGCTGGGTGACCAGATGATCGGGTGGCGCGTCGACCGCGACGAGCTGACCGTCGACGTCGTGTCGGCGCAGATCCAGCCGGTGATCCGGTTTCTGCGCGACGATGCGCGCTGCCAGTTCGTGTGCTTCATCGATCTGTGCGGCGTCGACTGGCCCGCCCGCGAGCGCCGTTTCGATGTGGTCTACCATCTGCTGTCGCCGAAGCAGAACCTGCGCATCCGGGTGAAGGTGGCGACGGACGAGACGACGCCGGTTCCGTCGATCACCGAGGTCTTCCCCGCCGCCGACTGGTTCGAGCGCGAGGCCTACGATCTCTACGGGATCCTGTTCTCCGGTCATCCCGACCTGCGCCGGCTCCTCACCGACTACGGTTTCGAGGGGCATCCGCTGCGCAAGGATTTCCCGCTCACCGGTTTCGTCGAGGTCCGCTACGACGACAGCCTGAAGCGGGTGGTCTACGAGCCGGTGAAGCTGACCCAGGAGTTCCGAGATTTCGACTTCCTCTCGCCCTGGGAGGGGACCGACTACGTCCTTCCCGGCGACGAGAAGGCGAATTGAGGGAGACTGTTGTGACCGAGGCAAAGTCTGGCGGATGCTGCTGCGGCGCGGTGCGCTTCACCGCGCGCGTGAAGGGCGGCCACATGGACGCCTGCCATTGCACGACCTGCCGGCAGTGGTCGGCAGGCCCGTTCATGGGCGTTGAAGTCAGCGATCTCGTGATCGAGAAGGACACCGGTCTCGGCGTCTGGGAATCGTCGGAGTGGGCCGAGCGCCTGTTCTGCAAGCTGTGCGGCAGCTCGTTCGGCTACCGCACGAGGGATGGCAGCTTCGTCACGCTGTCCGCGTTCGCATTCGATGAGCCGCTGTCGGAGCCGCTCGGCGTGGAGGTCTATATCGACTCCAAGCCGGCGACCTATGCGTTCGCCGGCGAGACGAAGAAAATGACCGGCGCCGAGCTCATGGCGATGTTCGGAGGAAACTGAGGCAATGGCCGAAGCTCAGGTCCGCAATTTCAACATCAACTTCGGCCCGCAGCATCCGGCTGCGCACGGCGTGCTGCGTCTCGTCCTGGAACTGGACGGCGAGGTGGTGACCCGCGTGGATCCGCACATCGGGCTGCTCCATCGCGGCACCGAGAAGCTCATCGAGCACAAGACCTACCTGCAGGCGGTGCCCTATTTCGATCGGCTCGACTACGTGGCGCCGATGAACCAGGAGCACGCCTTCTGTCTGGCCGCCGAAAAGCTTCTGGACATCACCGTGCCGCCGCGCGGCCAGCTGATCCGGGTGCTCTACTCCGAGATCGGACGTCTCCTGTCGCATCTTCTGAACGTCACCACGCAGGCGATGGACGTGGGCGCGCTCACGCCGCCGCTGTGGGGCTTCGAAGAGCGCGAGAAGCTGATGGTGTTCTACGAGCGTGCCTCGGGAAGCCGCATGCATGCGGCCTATTTTCGCCCCGGCGGTGTGCATCAGGATCTGCCGCAGCAGCTCATCGACGACATCTACGCGTTCTGCGATCCGTTCCTGAAGGTCTGCGACGACATCGAAGGCCTGCTGACGGAGAACCGGATCTTCAAGCAGCGCAACGTCGATATCGGCGTCGTGACGCTCGAGGAATGCTGGGCGAACGGCATGTCCGGCGTGATGGTGCGCGGCTCGGGAGCGGCCTGGGACCTGCGCAAGTCGCAGCCCTACGAGTGCTACGAGGATCTCGAGTTCGATATCCCGATCGGCAAGAACGGCGACTGCTACGACCGCTATCTCATCCGCATGGAAGAGATGCGCCAGTCGGTCTCGATCATGAAGCAGTGCTGCGAGAAACTCGGCGCGACGACCGGCCCTGTTCACAGCCGGGACGGCAAGGTTGTGCCGCCGACGCGCGGCGAGATGAAGCGCTCGATGGAAGCGCTGATCCATCACTTCAAGCTCTATACCGAAGGCTATCACGTGCCGGAAGGCGAGGTGTACGCCGCCGTGGAAGCGCCCAAGGGCGAGTTCGGCGTCTATCTGGTCTCCGACGGAACCAACAAGCCCTATCGCTGCAAGATCCGCGCCCCCGGGTTCGTGCACCTGCAGGCGATGGATATGGTCTGTTCGGGTCATCTGCTCGCCGACGTCTCGGCGGTGCTGGGCTCGCTTGACGTGGTGTTCGGCGAAGTCGACCGCTGACGGTCCGACAGGCCGAAATGACGGCCGGGCATCTGCCCGGATGTGTGTGTTCGAAGTTGCGCGTGGTCCCACGCGCACCCGCAATGCGGAGGTTTGCGACAGGTCATGGCCGTTCGTCGTCTCGCCGAAGTGCAGCCCGACAGTTTCTCGTTTACGCCCGAGAACCTGGAATGGGCCAAGAAGACGATCGCGAAGTATCCGGAAGGCCGGCAAGCTTCTGCGGTGGTTCCGCTGCTCTGGCGCGCCCAGGAGCAGCACGGCTGGCTTCCTGAGCCGGCGATCCGTCTGGTCGCCGACATGCTGGACATGCCGTATATCCGCGTTCTGGAGAACGCCACGTTCTACACCATGTTCCAGCTGAAGCCGGTGGGCACCACGGCGCACATCCAGGTGTGCGGCACCACGCCGTGCCAGCTGCGCGGCGCGGAAGAGCTGGTGGCGATCTGCAAGCGCCGGATCAACGGTCATGCGTTCGAGGTCTCGGAGGACGGCCGGTTCTCGTGGGAGGAGGTCGAGTGCCTCGGGGCCTGCGTCAACGCGCCGATGGTCCAGGTCGGTCCCGACACGTTCGAGGATCTGACGCCGGAAACGTTCGAGGCGCTCATCGACGGCTATGCCGCCGGCAAACCGCCTGAGCCCGGCCCCCAGAGCGACCGCAAGTCGTCAGAGCCGGTCACGGGGGCGACCTCGCTGACCGATCCCGCGCTCTACGACGGCAGCCGGTATCGGGACGACACGTCGAAGACGTCCGCTGCGGCAGACCCGGAAGCAGACACGTCGGTCGATCCGTCGTCGCCAGAGGCTGCCGGCAAACAGAAGGGGCGGCCTCAGGGCGAGGACGACGCCGAGGCGGCGGCTGCGCGGAAATCCGGTCTGGCCACGAGCGACGAGAAGGGCGCGCCGTCCACCTCCACGGTCCATGCGGCCGATCAGGAGCGATCGGAGACCGGACCCGATCCGGAAGCGCCGCCGAAGGTCAAGGCTCAGCAGGAAACGCCGGAGCAGGCCGCGGAGGCCGATGCCGACCGTCGCGAGAAGAAGCTGGCCACGCTTCCCACCGACGCCAGCCCCGAAGACCGCGCGGACGCTGTCGGCACGAAGCCGGAACTCCGCTCCGCGGAGGCGGGCGAAACCGACGATCTGCAGCAGATCAACGGCATCGGCCCGAAGATCGAAAGCACGCTGAAAGACCTCGGTATCCACGAGTTCGGACAGATCGCGGACTGGACGCCGGACAACGTGGCCTGGGTCGAGACCTACCTGAAGTTCAAGGGTCGCGTTGAGCGCGAGGATTGGATCGAGCAGGCCAAGACGCTCGCCGCCAAGAAGACCGACAAGGAGAGCTGACGATGCTCGCCGACAAGGACCGCATCTTCACCAATCTCTATGGCTTCCACGACTGGGGCCTGGAAGGCGCGCGCAAGCGTGGCCAGTGGCATCGCACGAAGGAATTCGTGGACAACGGCCGCGAGTGGATCGTCGAACAGATGAAGGCGTCCAATCTGCGCGGGCGCGGCGGCGCGGGCTTCCCGACCGGCCTGAAATGGTCGTTCATGCCCAAGGAAGTCGATCCGCAGCGGCCGCACTACGTGGTGGTCAACGCCGACGAATCCGAGCCGGGAACCTGCAAGGACCGGGAGATCATGCGGCACGATCCGCATCTCCTGATCGAGGGCTGCCTGATCGCCGGCGTGGCGATGGGCGCGCATACCGCCTTCATCTATGTGCGCGGCGAGTTCATCCGCGAACGCGAGCACCTGCAGGCGGCCGTCGACCAGGCCTACGAGGCCCGGCTGATCGGCAAGAACAACGTCCACGGCTGGGACATGGACATCCTCGTCCACCACGGTGCCGGGGCGTATATCTGCGGCGAGGAGACGGCGCTTCTGGAAAGCCTGGAAGGCAAGAAGGGCCAGCCCCGCCTGAAGCCGCCGTTCCCGGCGAATGTCGGCGTCTACGGCTGCCCGTCCACGGTGAACAACGTGGAATCGATTGCGGTTGCGCCGGAAATCCTGCGGCGCGGCCCGTCCTGGTTCGCCGGTCTCGGCAAGCCGAACAATGCCGGCACCAAGCTCTTCTGCATCTCCGGCCATGTCGAGCGGCCGTGCACGGTGGAAGAGGAGATGGGCATTCCCTTCCGCGAACTCGTGGAGAAGCACTGCGGCGGCATCCGGGGCGGTTGGGACAACCTGCTCGCGATCATTCCGGGCGGCTCGTCGGTTCCGTGCCTGCCGGCGTCGGAATGCCAGGACCTGCCGATGGACTTCGACACGCTGCGCGACAAGAAGTCGGGCCTCGGCACGGCCGCGGTCATCGTCATGGACCGGTCGACCGACATCGTGAAGGCGATCGCCCGTCTGGCGCACTTCTACAAGCACGAATCGTGCGGCCAGTGCACGCCGTGCCGCGAAGGCACCGGCTGGATGTGGCGGGTGATGGAGCGCCTGGTCGAGGGCCGCGCCGACCCGGCCGAGATCGACATGCTCCTGGAGGTGACCAAGCAGGTCGAGGGCCACACCATCTGCGCCCTCGGCGATGCGGCGGCGTGGCCGATCCAGGGCCTGATCCGGCATTTCCGCCCCGAGATCGAGAACCGTATTGCCAAGCGGCGCGCCGCCGATGCCGGCCGCCCGGCCGTTGCGGCGGAGTAGGGGCGTACGATGGAGATCCACGAGGTCCGTGACGAACTCAGCGTCAAGAACGCGATCGTTTCGAACTCTGTGTTCGACGACGTCAACATGTCGAACACCTGCTTCACCAACGTCAATCTGTCGGTGGCGAAGATCACGCGCGTAAACCTGACCAACGCCCGGATTGCGGACGCGAACCTCTCGAACGCGACGTTCTCGGACGTCAATCTGAGCAACGTCCGGATCGAGGACGCTCAAATTGCGGGCATGCAGATCAATGGCGTGCTGGTGAGCGATCTGTTCGCGGCCTTTGCCGGACACAGCGACGGCGGTTTTTCCGCCGCGACGAACGAGGGAAACTGATCGATGGCCAAGCTGATCGTCGACGGATCCGAGATCGAAGTTCCGGATCACTTCACGCTCCTGCAGGCCTGCGAGGAGGCGGGTGCCGAGGTACCGCGCTTCTGTTTCCATGACCGGCTTTCGATCGCCGGTAACTGCCGCATGTGCCTCGTCGAGGTCGTCGGCGGTCCGCCGAAGCCGGTGGCGTCTTGCGCCATGGGCGTGCGCGATCTGCGCCCCGGCAAGGACGGGTCTCCGCCCCAGGTGAACACCCGCACGCCCTTCGTGAAGAAGGCGCGCGAAGGGGTGATGGAATTCCTGCTGATCAATCACCCGCTGGATTGCCCGATCTGCGACCAGGGTGGCGAGTGCGACCTGCAGGACCAGGCGATGGCCTACGGCGTCTCCGGCTCGCGCTTCCACGAGAACAAGCGCGCCGTCGAGGACAAATATATCGGCCCGCTGGTCAAGACGATCATGACCCGGTGCATCCACTGCACCCGCTGCGTGCGCTTCACGACCGAGGTGGCCGGCGTGCCGGATCTCGGTGCGATCGGGCGCGGCGAGGACATGGAGATCACCACCTATCTCGAGCACGCGATGGGCTCGGAGCTGCAGGGCAACGTGATCGATCTGTGCCCGGTCGGCGCCCTGACCTCGCGCCCCTATGCCTTCAAGGCGCGCCCCTGGGAGCTGTCCAAGACCGAATCCATCGACGTGATGGACGCGCTCGGCTCGGCGATCCGTGTCGACTGCCGCGGGCGCGAAGTGATGCGCGTCATGCCGCGTCTCAACGAGGCGGTGAACGAGGAGTGGATCTCCGACAAGACCCGCTTCATCTGGGACGGCCTCAGGACGCAGCGGCTCGATCGGCCCTACGTCAAGAAGGACGGACGGCTGACGCCGGCGAGCTGGAACGAGGCGTTCGCTGCAATCGCGGAGAAGGCCAAGGCGAGCGCGCCGGAGAAGATGGCAGCGATCGGCGGCGATCTGGCTTCGACGGAAGAGCTGTTCGCGCTGAAGGACCTGATGGACCGGCTCGGCGTTGCGAACGTCGATGCGCGCCAGGACGGGACGAAGCTCGATCCGGCCATGGGCCGCGCAAGCTACCTGTTCAACACGACCATCGAAGGTATCGAGGGCTGCGACGCGCTGCTGATCGTCGGCGCCAACCCGCGCTGGGAGGCCGCGATTCTCAACGCGCGGATCCGCAAGCGCTGGCGGATGGGCCCGCTGCCGGTCGGCGTCATCGGCGAGCGTCCGGACCTCACCTACGACTACGAATATCTCGGGGCCGGCCCGGACACACTCAAGGAAATCGCTGACGGGACCCATTCCTTCGCCGAGATCCTGAAGTCCGCGCAGAACCCGGTCATCCTGATCGGCCAGGGCGCTCTGACCCGTCCCGACGGGGCGGCGGTGCTGTCGCTCGCGGCCAAGGCGGCGGATGCCGTCGGTGCGGTCAGCGACACGTGGAACGGGTTTTCCGTCCTGCATACGGCGGCGTCCCGCGTTGGCGGCCTCGATGTCGGCTGCGTGCCGGGCGAGGGCGGCAAGGACGTCGCGGGCATCCTGGACGCGGCCAGTGCCGGCGATCTCGACCTGGTGTTCCTGATGGGCGCCGACGAGATAGACATGTCGCGGCTCGGCAATGCGTTCGTCGTCTATGTGGGCACCCATGGCGATGCCGGCGCCCACCGGGCCGACGTCATCCTGCCGGGTGCGGCCTACACCGAGAAGCCGGGCACCTGGGTGAACACCGAAGGGCGGCCGCAGCGCTCTAACCGGGCTGCGTTCCCGCCTGGTGACGCGCGCGAGGACTGGGCGATCCTTCGGGCCCTGTCGCCGCATCTTGGCCAGCAGCTGCCCTACGATTCCCTGGGCCAGTTGCGCGCGGCCATGGTGGAGAAGCATCCGCACCTGGGCGACGTCGATGCCATTGAGCCGGCGGACATCGCTGCGCTGAAATCGCTTGCCGATGTCGGCGGGACTGTCGACAGCGCGCCGTTCGCCTCTCCGATCACCGATTTCTATCTGACCAATCCGATCACGCGCGCCTCGGCCGTCATGGCCGAATGCTCCGCGCTGGCGCGCGAGCGGACGTCGGTCGAGGCGGCGGAGTAGGGCAATCGGCATGACCGTCCACCCTCAGGCCATGATGACACCGATCGGCCTCATCGGCGGGATGAGTGCGGAATCGACGGCGCTCTACTATGCGCGGCTGAATCAGCTGGCGCGCGAGCGGTTCGGCGGTCTGCATTCCGCCGAGATCGTCATGTGGTCGGTGGACTTCGCGCCGGTGGCGGAGTGGCAGGCGGATGGCGACTGGGCGCGGGCAGGGGCTCTGCTCGCCGACTTCGCCGGCCGGCTCGAACGGGCCGGGGCGGGGGTGATCGTCCTGGCCACGAACACGATGCACAAGGTCGCCCCGGAAATCGAGGCGGCCATCGGCGTGCCGTTCGTACACATCGCCGATGCGACGGGCGAGGCGGTCCGGCGCGCCGGATTCAGCCGTCCTGGCCTGATGGCGACCCGGTTCACCATGGAAGAAGACTTCTATGTCGGACGGCTGGCGAAGGCCCATGGGCTTGACGTCATCGTCCCGGAGGCCGAAGACCGCGCACAAACGCATCGCGTCATCTATGACGAGCTGTGCAAGGGCGAGATCCGGGAGGCTTCCCGCGAAGCCTATCAGCGGATCGCGGAGCGGCTCGTGGAGCGCGGGGCCGACTGCCTGATTCTCGGCTGCACGGAAGTCGGACTGCTGCTCGACCAGTCGAACGCGCCGGCTCCGGTTTTCGACACGACATCCATTCATGCGGCTGAGGCATTCGATGTCGCATGCGGCCAAAAGGTGACGGCATGACGAGCGAGGGGGCCGAAAGGTCATGAGCGACTTCTGGTCGACCTATTTCATTCCGTTCTTGATCATGCTCGGCCAGAGCCTGCTGCTGCTGGTGCTCCTGCTCGTGATCATCGCGTACATCCTGCTGGCGGACCGCAAGATCTGGGCCGCCGTCCAGATGCGGCGCGGCCCGAACGTGGTCGGCGCCTACGGCCTGTTGCAGTCGTTCGCCGACCTGGGCAAGTTCGCCCTGAAGGAGCCGGTCGTGCCGGCCGGGTCCGACAAGACGGTCTTCCTTCTCGCGCCGCTGGTCACCGTAATCCTGTCGATGGCCGCGTGGGCCGTCGTTCCGGTCGCCGAAGGCTGGGTGATCGCCGACATCAATGTCGGCATCCTCTACATTTTCGCGATTTCCTCGCTGGGCGTGTACGGCGTCATCATGGGCGGCTGGGCGTCCAACTCGAAATACCCGTTCCTCGGCGCGCTCCGCTCGGCGGCCCAGATGGTCTCCTACGAGGTCTCCATCGGCTTCGTGATCATCACGGTGCTCCTGTGTGTCGGCTCGCTGAACCTGACGGAGATCGTGGCCTCCCAGCAGACCGGGCTGGCAACCATGCTCGGCCTGCCGTGGCTGTCGATCCTGAACTGGTACTGGCTGCCGCTGTTCCCGATGTTCGTGGTGTTCTTCATCTCCGCGCTGGCCGAGACGAACCGGCCGCCGTTCGACCTGCCGGAAGCGGAATCGGAACTCGTTGCCGGCTTCATGGTCGAGTACGGCTCGATCCCGTACATGATGTTCATGCTCGGTGAGTACGTCTCCATCGCGCTGATGTGCGCGCTGATGACGATCCTGTTCATGGGCGGCTGGCTCCCCCCGATCGACGTTGCGCCGTTCACCTGGATCCCGGGTGTCATCTGGTTCGCACTGAAGTGCCTGCTGGTCTTCTTCATGTTCGCCATGGTGAAGGCGATGGTGCCCCGCTACCGCTACGACCAGCTGATGCGGCTCGGCTGGAAGGTCTTCCTGCCGATCTCGCTGGTTGCGGTCGTCGTGGTCGCGCTGGTGCTGAAGCTGACGGGTTGGTACGCCTGATATGGAAACGGCGGTCGGACATACGGGCGGCTGTGCCTGCGGCGCCATCCGGTTTTCCGCGGAAACGGATCCGGTGTGGGCCGCCTATTGCCACTGCTCCGACTGCCGGCAGGCAACCGGTGCGCCGGTTACGCTCTGGGTCGGGTTCCGCGCTGCGGAGGTGACCTGGACGGGCGCACCTCAGTCGCGACCCGGGTCTGCGGGCGGCACGCGGCGGGAATGGTGCGGTCGATGCGGGTCGCCGATCGGCTACCGGGATCCGACCATTCCCGATGACGAGATCTATCTGGCGATCGGGACCTTTGACGCTCCCGATCGGATCACGCCGGAGGCACATGCGTTCTGGAGCACGAAGCTTCCGTACGTGACGTTCGACGATGGCCTTCCGCGCCACGAGACGTTTTCGCGGGCCCGCAAGGCCGCTGTGAACTGACTGGACCGCGCCCGTCCGGAAGTGCCGGGCGGAAGCGACTGACGACACCGGGTGCGGCGGCCCTCCGAGGGCCTTCCGTGCCAAACTTGGACGACGAGGACGAGAGCAATGGCAGCCCTGGACCGTGCAGCGAAGTCGATGCTGCTGTCGGAGTTCGTATCGGCGTTCTTTCTGTCGATGCGCTACTTCTTCAAGCCGAAGTCGACGCTGAACTATCCCTTCGAGAAGGGGCCGATCTCGCCGCGCTTTCGCGGGGAGCATGCCCTGCGCCGCTATCCCAACGGCCAGGAGCGGTGCATCGCGTGCAAGCTCTGCGAGGCAATCTGTCCGGCCCAGGCGATCACCATCGAGGCGGGGCCGCGGCGCAACGACGGAACGCGCCGCACCACCCGCTACGACATCGACATGGTGAAGTGCATCTACTGCGGCTTCTGCCAGGAGGCGTGTCCGGTGGACGCCATCGTGGAAGGGCCGAACTTCGAATTCGCCACCGAAACGCGCGAGGAGCTCTACTACGACAAGGAGCGCCTGCTTGCGAACGGCGACCGCTGGGAGCGAGAAATCGCACGCAATATCGCACAGGACGCACCGTTCCGGTGATGCTGTGGACGCTGAACGAGGGCTCGGCTATGAGACGACGCGGGCAGACCACCACTCCGGCCACGGGGCGGGCAAGGCGATGATCCTTCAGACAATCTTCTTCTATATTTTCGCCGCTGTGACCGTCGCGTCCGCCTTCATGGTGATCTCGTCGCGCAACCCGGTCCATTCGGTGCTGTTCCTGATTCTCGCCTTCTTCAACTCGGCCGGGCTGTTCCTGCTTCTGGGGGCCGAGTTCCTGGCGATGATCCTTGTGGTCGTCTACGTCGGTGCCGTCGCGGTCCTGTTCCTGTTCGTGGTCATGATGCTCGATGTGGACTTCGCCGAACTCCGGCAGGGTGCACTTCAGTATCTGCCGGTTGGCGGGCTGATCGGCCTCGTTCTGCTGATCGAGCTGCTGCTCGTGCTGGGGTCGTGGGTGATCGCGCCCGACGTGTCGGCCCAGGCGACGGCGCCGATCCCGCCGATCTCCGAGACCACCAATATTGCGGCGATCGGCGACCTCCTCTACACCCGCTTCGTATACTTCTTCCAAGCTGCTGGGCTGATCCTGCTCGTCGCGATGATCGGCGCCATCGTTCTGACGCTGCGCCACAAGGAAGGCGTCAAGCGGCAGGACATCAGTCAGCAAGTTGCACGCACGCGTGAACAGGCGGTCGAGATCAAGAAGGTTCCCTCCCGTACGGGAATCTGACCGGTCTCGATCGACCCAACGATCACACTCGAAAGGGGCAGCACCGAAAATGGCGGTCGGTCTGGCGCACTATCTCACGGTTGCGGCGATCCTGTTCACCCTCGGGGTGTTCGGCATCTTCCTCAATCGCAGGAACGTCATCGTCATCCTGATGGCGATCGAGCTCATCCTGCTTTCGGTCAACCTCAACTTCATCGCCTTTTCCGCTTTCCTCGGCGATCTGGTCGGGCAGGTGTTCGCCCTGTTCGTTCTGACCGTGGCCGCGGCGGAGGCTGCGATCGGGCTCGCCATCCTGGTCGTCTTCTTCCGCAACCGCGGCTCGATCGCGGTGCAAGACATCAACGCCATGAAGGGCTGACGGCGCGATGTATGCTGCAATCGTCTTCCTGCCGCTCGTCGGCTTCCTCGTTGCGGGCATCTTCGGCCGTCTGATCGGCGCGCGCGCCAGCGAGGTCGTGACGACGAGCCTGCTCCTGGTCTCCGCGGTGCTGTCCTGGGTGGCCTTCATCCATGTCGGCTTTTCCGACGTGGAGACCATCAAGGTTCCGATCGCGCCGTGGATCGTGTCCGGGTCGCTCGAGATCGACTGGTCGCTCCGGATCGACACGCTGACCGTGGTGATGCTGATCGTGGTGACGAGCGTGTCCTCGCTCGTGCACCTCTACTCGATCGGCTACATGTCCCACGATCCGGACCGGCCGCGCTTCTTCGCCTACCTGTCCCTCTTCACCTTCGCCATGCTGATGCTGGTGACGGCGGACAACCTGGTGCAGATGTTCTTCGGCTGGGAGGGCGTCGGTCTCGCCTCCTATCTTCTGATCGGGTTCTGGTACACGCGCCCGTCGGCGGTCGCCGCGGCGATCAAGGCCTTCGTCGTCAACCGGGTCGGCGACTTCGGCTTCATGCTCGGCATCTTTGCGCTGTTCGTGCTGGTCGGCTCGGTCGATCTGGACACGATCTTCGCCGATGGCCAGACGCTGTCGACGACGACGATGACCTTTCTCGGCTACCAGCTGAACGCCGCCGAGACGATCGGCTTCCTCCTGTTCATCGGCGCCATGGGCAAGTCGGCGCAGCTCGGCCTGCACACCTGGCTGCCGGACGCCATGGAAGGCCCGACCCCGGTCTCCGCCCTGATCCACGCCGCCACCATGGTGACCGCCGGCGTGTTCATGGTCGCGCGGATGTCGCCGGTCTACGAGTTCGCGCCGAGCGCGCTGACCTTCATCACCTTCATCGGCGCCACGACGGCGTTCTTCGCCGCCACGATCGGCTGCGTCCAGAACGACATCAAGCGCGTCATCGCCTATTCGACCTGTTCGCAGCTCGGCTACATGTTCGCCGCGCTCGGTGTGGGGGCCTATTCGGCCGGCATCTTCCACCTGATGACCCACGGCTTCTTCAAGGCGCTCCTGTTCCTCTGCGCCGGCTCCGTCATCCATGCGATGCACGACGAGCAGGACATGCGGCGGATGGGCGGCCTCATGAAGAAGATCCCGCTGACCTATGCGGGCATGGTGATCGGTACCCTGGCCATCACCGGCTTCCCGTACACGTCCGGCTACTTCTCCAAGGACGCGATCATCGAGGCGACCTTCGCAGCCGATAATCCGTTCTCGTCCTATGCCTTCTGGCTGACGACGCTGGCCGCGCTGCTCACCGCCTTCTATTCATGGCGCCTGATCTTCATGACCTTCCACGGCAAGACGCGGGCCTCTGCGGACGTGTTCAAGCACGCCCACGAAAGCCCGCCTGTGATGCTGATCCCGCTGGCGGTGCTGTCGTGCGGCGCCCTGTTCGCGGGCTTCATCCTGCACGGCTACTTCATCGGTCACGAGTACGAGCATTTCTGGCGCACGTCGCTGTATCTCGGCGAGGAGAACCACATCCTCGAAGAGATGCATCATCTGCCGGGCTGGGTGCCGCTCGCGCCGACCGTGATGATGATCCTCGGCGTGGCCTGGGCCTACTGGTGGTACATGGCGTCGCCGAAGACCCCGGCGTCGCTCGCCCGCGAGCATCCCGGCCTGTACCAGTTCCTCCTGAACAAGTGGTACTTCGACGAGCTCTATGACTGGATCTTCGTTCGTCCGACGAAGTGGATCGGCCGCTTCTTCTGGAAGAAGGGTGACGGCTGGCTCATCGACGGCTTCGGTCCCGACGGGGTCTCGCATCGGGTGCTCGACGTCACCCAGCGGGTCGTGAAGCTGCAGACCGGCTACATCTATCACTACGCGTTCGCGATGCTGATCGGCGTCGCGGCACTCGTCACTTGGGCAATGCTGGCAGGCGTGGGGGCTCCGTGATGAGCGATTGGCCGCTGATTACGATCGTCACTTTTCTTCCGCTTGTCGGCGTTCTGTTCATTCTCCTCGTCCGCGGGACGGACGAGGCCGCGCTGACCAATATCCGCCGTGTCGCGATGATCACGACGGTGTTCACCTTCCTGGTGTCGCTGCTGATCATCCTCCAGTTCGACCCGAGCAATCCGGGCTTCCAGCTGGTGGAGCGCTACGAGTGGATCGGCGGGCCGTTCACCTATCACGTGGGCATCGACGGCATCTCCATCACGTTCGTCATCCTGACGACGCTGCTCATGCCGTTCTGCATCCTCGCCTCCTGGCGGGCGATCGACGTGCGCGTGAAGGAGTACATGATCGCCTTCCTCGTGCTGGAGACCCTGATGATCGGCGTGTTCACCGCGCTCGACATCGTCGTCTTCTACGTCTTCTTCGAGGGCGGCCTGATCCCGATGTTCCTGATCATCGGCATCTGGGGACACGACCGGCGCGTCTACGCGAGCTTCAAGTTCTTCCTCTACACTCTGCTCGGCTCGCTGTTCATGCTCCTGTCGATCATGGCGATCTACTGGGAGACGGGCACCACGAGCGTGCCGGAACTCGTCCAGCACGATTTCCCCACCCACATGGAGTACTGGCTGTTCCTCGGCTTCTTCGCCTCGTTCGCGGTGAAGATGCCGATGTGGCCGGTCCATACCTGGCTTCCCGACGCGCACGTGGAGGCTCCCACCGCGGCGTCGAGCGTGCTGGCGGGCATCCTTCTGAAGATGGGTGGCTTCGGCGTCCTGCGCTATTCGCTGCCGATGTTCCCGGTCGCGGCCGACTTCTTCGCGCCGTTCATCTTCGGCCTGTCGGTCATCGCCATCATCTACGCCTCTCTCGTGGCGCTGATGCAGGACAACGTGAAGAAGCTGATCGCCTACTCGTCGGTGGCCCACATGGGCTTCGTGACCATGGGCATGTTCACGGCGACCACCCAGGGCATCCAGGGCGCGATCTTCCTCATGCTGTCCCACGGCATCGTGTCGGCGGCGCTGTTCCTCTGCGTGGGCGTGATCTACGACCGGACCCATTCGCTGGCGATCGCGTCCTATGGAGGCCTTGCCAACCGGATGCCGTGGTATGCCTTCGCCTTCATGGTCTTCACCATGGCGAACGTCGGACTTCCGGGCACCAGCGGCTTCGTCGGCGAGTTCCTGACCATGGTCGGCGCCTTCCAGGTGAACACCCTGGTCGCGTTCCTGGCTGCGACCGGCATCATCCTCTCTGCGGCCTACGCGCTCTGGCTCTATCGGCGCGTAATCTTCGGACCGCTCGAGAAGGAGAGCCTGAAGGCGCTGCCGGATCTCAACCTGCGTGAGAAGTTCGTGCTGGTGCCGCTGATCGTACTGACGATCCTGTTCGGCGTGTGGCCCGGGCCGGTGCTCGACATCACGGCCGCCTCGGTCGACAGCATGATCCAGCAGTACAACTCGGCGCTGGAGATCGCCCATCAGACAGCGGGGGTCCAGCATTGACCCCGGTGCTCCTTTCCCCCTGCGCGAGGCTTAAGGGATGACGAATTTGCCCGACCTCATGCCGCTTCTTCCCGAGCTGATCCTCGCGGTCGGCGCGCTCGTGTTGCTCATGGTGGGCGCGTTCGGCGGAGACCGGACCGTCAACACCGTGACGCTCGGCGCCGTGGGCCTGATCGTGCTCGCCGCGTTGGCGCTGCTGTTCCTCTCCGGTCCGCCGACCACGGAATTCGGCAATGCGTTCGTGCTCGACCCGTTCGCGCGGTTCATGAAGATCCTGGCGCTGATCGGATCCGGGTTCGCCATCGTCATGACGACCGCCTACGCCCGGGCGGCCAAGTTCGAGCGGTTCGAGTATCCGGTGCTGGTGGTTCTCGCGACGCTCGGCATGATGATCATGATCTCGGCCGGCGACATGCTCGCCCTCTATCTGGGTCTGGAGCTGCAGTCGCTCGCGCTCTACGTCGTCGCCTCCATCAACCGGGATTCGGTGCGCTCCACCGAGGCGGGCCTGAAATACTTCGTGCTGGGCGCGCTCTCGTCGGGCATGCTGCTCTACGGCATCTCGCTGACCTACGGCTTCTCCGGCACGATCTCGTTCGACGGCATCGCGACGGTGCTCGACACCGATGGCGCCAGCCTGGGCATGATCTTCGGCATCGTGTTCGTGCTGACCGGGTTGGCCTTCAAGATCTCCGCCGTGCCGTTCCACATGTGGACGCCCGACGTCTATGAGGGCGCGCCGACCCCGGTGACCGCCTTCTTCGCGGCCGCCCCCAAGGTGGCGGCGATGGCGCTCCTGATCCGTATCGTTATCGAGGCGTTCGGACCGGCCCAGTTCGAGTGGCAGCAGATCATCGTGTTCATCTCGATCCTGTCGATGGCGCTCGGCGCGTTCGCCGCGATCGGCCAGCGCAACATCAAGCGCCTGATGGCCTATTCGTCGATCGGCCATATGGGGTATGCGCTCGTCGGCCTCGCGCCGGGGACGGCCCAGGGCGTGCAGGGCGTGATCCTCTACATGACGATCTACGTCGCCATGACGCTCGGCGTGTTCGCCTGCATCCTCGCCATGCGGCGCAAGGACGGCATGGTCTACGACATCGATCAGCTGGCCGGGCTCGCGCGTTCACGGCCGGTCATGTCGTTCATCCTGTCCATGCTGATGTTCTCGCTGGCAGGCATCCCGCCGCTCGCCGGCTTCTTCGGGAAGTTCTACGTCTTCCTGGCGGCGATCGAGGGCGGTCTCTATGCGCTGGCGATCATCGGTGTCCTCGCCTCGGTGGTGAGCGCCTTCTACTATCTGCGGATCGTCAAGCTGATCTATTTCGACGAGCCGGCGGAGCCGTTCGAGCCGATGCCGGGCGAACTGCGCGTGGTTCTCGGACTGAGCGGCGTGTTCATCCTGTTCTTCGTGTTCGTCGCAGCCCCCCTCGAGGCCGTTGCGACGGCTGCCGCCAGAAGCCTCTTCTAGCGGATGGGATTCCGCCTCGGCCCGAAGGCGGAATCCGCCGGCATCCGGCTCGTCAGCTTCCCGGAGGTGGGATCCACCAATGCGGTTGCAATGGAGCGGCTGCAGGCGGGGGATCGCGGCCCGCTCTGGGTTGTTTCCAGCCGGCAGACGTCCGGAAAGGGACGGCGCGGCAACAGCTGGGCGACGCCGGAAGGCAATCTGGCCGCATCGCTGCTCCTGTCGGTGCCGACGGAGCCCGTTACCACTGCGACGCTGGGGTTCGTTGCCGGGCTTGCCCTGACCGATGCGCTCTCGGTGCTCTTCGGGCAGGCAACGGCCGGCGTGCCGGCAGAAACGGACGCGGGAGCGCATTCCTTTCGCTTGAAATGGCCCAACGACGTTCTCTACGGGGGCGCCAAGGTCGCTGGGATACTCCTCGAATCGCGGGTGGGCGAGGGCGGAGCCGCAGTCGTGATCGGGATCGGCGTGAATGTCGCGACCGCGCCCGATGGGCTTTCTTATCCGGTTGCGGCCCTTGCGGACATCGATGCCTCGGTGACTGCGGACCGGCTGTTCGAGGCGCTGGCCGAGGCCTGGACCGAACGTTATGAGATGTGGGCATCCAACCCGGGGTTTGCCCGCATGCGCGAGACGTGGCTTCGGCGGGCGAGCGGAATCGGATCGGAGATCGCGGTTTCACGGGGAGACGACGTCGTGCGCGGCGTGTTCGAGACCGTCGATGAGGATGGCCAGCTTGTCCTGCGAACGGATGACGGCCGGCAGGAACGGATCGCGGCGGGCGAGGTTCACTTCGGATCCGCTGCGACAGTCAGGAGTTGAGTATGGCCGATCGGGACGAACTCGTCTTTCTTCCGCTGGGTGGAGTGGGCGAGATCGGGATGAATCTTGGCCTCTACGGGATCGGCCCGGCCCATGACCGCTCGTGGTTGATGGTGGACCTCGGGATCACGTTCGGCGACGAGACGACGCCGGGCGTGGACCTGATCTATCCCGACATCAGCTTCATCGAGGAAGAGCGGCACAATCTGGTCGGGATCGTGCTCACCCACGCCCATGAAGATCACTACGGCGCGGTGCTGGATTTGTGGCCGCGGCTGCAGGTGCCGGTCTACGCGACCGCGTTCACGGCGGGCCTTCTGGAAGCGAAGGCGCTGGAGAACCGGGTCGGTCACACCGTGCCGGTGACGACCGTTGATCAGGGCGCACGCCTGTCGCTCGGTCCTTTCGACGTCGAATTCGTCGCGATGAGCCACTCGATCCCCGAGCCGAACGCGCTGGTCATCCGGACAAGGCACGGAACCGTCGTGCATTCGGGCGACTGGAAGATCGATCTGACGCCGGGCCTCGGCCGGCCCATCGATATTGAGCGGCTGAAGGCGGTGGGCGACGAGGGCGTTCGGGCGCTCGTCTGCGATTCCACCAATGCTGTCCGCAGCGGGCGCTCACCGTCCGAGGCGGAAGTCGGTGCGCGGCTGACGGAGATCGTCAAGGCTGCACCGAACCGGGTGGCCGTGACGACGTTCGCTTCCAACGTCGCGCGTCTGAAGGCCGTGGCGATGGCGGCACAGGCGGCGGGCCGCGAGGTCGTCGTCATCGGCCGGGCGATGAAGCGGGTGATCGATGTCGCCCGGGAACTGGGCTATCTCGAAGGCGCCCCGAACTTCCTCGACGAGGAGGCATACGGCTATCTCCCGCGGGACAAGGTGGTGGCGCTTCTGACCGGCAGCCAGGGAGAATCGCGCGCGGCACTGGCCCGGATCGCCGCCGACGATCATCCCAGGGTGGCGCTCTCCAAGGGCGACCTGGTGATCTTTTCCTCCCGCACCATCCCCGGCAACGAATCCTCGGTCATTTCGATCGTGAACCAGCTTGCCGAGCAGGGGATTGAGATCCTCACCGATCAGGACGATCTGGTGCACGTCTCCGGCCATCCGCGCCGCGACGAACTGGCCGATCTGTACAGCTGGATCCGTCCCGAGGTTCTCATCCCGGTCCACGGAGAGCCGTTCCACCTGGAACAGCACGCCCGTTTCGCCAAGGCCCAGGGCATTCCGGAAGTGGTGAAGGGCGGCAACGGCGACGTGTTCCGGCTGGCGCCCGGTCCGGCCACCGTCGTCGACGAACTCGACACGGACATCCTCTACAAGGACGGCCACCTGATCCTTGCTCCGGCCGTGTCGGGCGCGGACGAGCGGCGCAAGCTGTCCTTCGCGGGCTGCGTGATCGTCAACATCGTGCTCGACGGCAAGGGCAATCTGGCGACCGATCCGGCGGTGGCCGCGTTCGGAATCCCGTCGGTCGACAGGGACGGGGACCCGTTCCCGGTCCTGCTTCAGGACGCGGTGGAAGAGGCGCTCGACGGCATTCCGCGCCCGCGCCGGCGGGATCGGGAGCTGGTCGCCAAGGCAGCCCGCCGCGCGGTGCGCAGCCTGATGAATGCCAGGTGGGGCAAGAAGCCCCTTTGCCGGGTGGAGGTCACGGCCCTATGACTGGAAGCGCAACGCCGTAAACGGGAGAGGGAACCATGATCGGGCGTCTCAACCACGTGGCGATCGCCGTGCCGGACATCCAGGCAGCGACCGCGGTCTATCGTGAGCAACTGGGGGCGGCCGTCTCCGAGGCGGTGGAGCAGCCCGATCACGGGGTGACGACGGTCTTCGTCGAGCTTCCCAACACCAAGATCGAACTCCTCGAGCCGCTGGGCGAGGACTCCCCCATCGCCAACTATCTGGCCAAGAACCCGGTCGGGGGCATCCACCACATCTGCTACGAGGTGCCGGACATCCGGGCGGCGCGCGATACGCTGGTGGCCGCCGGCGCGCGGGTGCTCGGCGACGGGGAGCCGAAGATCGGGGCCCACGGCAAGCCGGTCCTGTTCCTTCATCCGAAGGATTTCTGCGGCACCCTCACGGAGCTGGAGGAGGCCTAGAGCAAAGCCAGCGAAAGTGGGAACCGGTTTCGCGTCCGGCTTTGCGAAAAAAGAGCTGCAAAGCCAGCGAAAGTGGGCACCGGTTTCGCGTCCGGCTTTGCGAAGAAAGAGCGGCAAAGCCAGCGAAAGTGGGCACCGGTTTCGCGTCCGGCTTTGCGAAGAAAGAGCGGCAAAGCCAGCGAAAGTGGACACCGGTTTCGCTGGCTTTGTGCGGAGAGGGGGCGAAGCCGGCTGAGGTGCGGCCGCTCCGCGCGGGGAGGCATCGCTGGCCAGCGATACCGTCCGCATGGCATCCGAATTGAGGACAACCGATCCGACATGTCCGTTACGAGTCTCGTCGCCATCTACTTCATCGTCTGGTGGCTGGTCTTCTTCGCCATCCTGCCGTGGGGCAATCGGGCCCAGGCCGATGTCGATGGAGACAACATGGCCCCGGGCACTGCTCCGAGCGCGCCGGCCCGGCCGCGGCTGATCCTGAAGGCGCTGATCACCGCGGTGATCGCCGCGGCGGTGGTCTACGCCGTCAATGTCGCGATGACCTCCGGTCTGACCCTCGACGACATTCCGCTGCCCAATCCGCTCGATCACACGGTCGAAAGCGGCTAGATCCGGAACCGATCGGTTCAACACGGGACAGGATTGGGGCGAGCGCATGTGTACCCGCATTCTCTACGAGACCGGCAGCGGCAGCTACATCACCGGCCGTTCGATGGACTGGAGCGACGTGGAAATGCCCACGGACCTCTGGGCGTTTCCGCGCGGCATGAAGCGCGATGGAGGAACGGGTCCGGGGACGGTCGAATGGACCTCCGCGCACGGCTCCGTGGTGCTCTCGGTCTACGGGCTTGCGACGACCGACGGGATCAACGAGGCAGGTCTTGCGGGCAACCTGCTCTATCTCGTGGAGTCGGATTTCGGCGATGCGTCCGATCGCGGCAAGCCGACCATGTCCGTCGGGGCCTGGCTGCAGTACACCCTCGACAGCTTCGCGACCGTCGCCGAGGCGGTCGGCGCGATGGCCGACGATCCGATCACCATGATCACGGCCAATGCCCCGAACGGAAAGCCGGCAACCGTTCATCTGGCGCTCTCGGATGCCAGCGGCGACTCGGCGATCTTCGAGTTCGTCGGTGGCCGCCTGACGGTCCATCACGGGCGCGACTATCGGGTCATGACCAATTCGCCGACCTACGATCAGCAGCTTGCCATCAACGCCTATTGGGATCTGATCGGCGGCCAGCACTTCCTGCCCGGCACGATCAACGCGGCCGACCGCTTCGCGCGCGCCAGCTACAATCTCAAGTCCAGCCCGAAATACACCGATCGGCGCGCCGCGCTCGCCGCGGTGTTCTCGCAGATGCGGGCGATCAGCACGCCGCTGGGCATGAACGACCCCGAGAAGCCGAACATCTCCTCGACGCTCTGGCGCACGGTCATCGAACACGACGCACGGCGCTACTATTTCGATTCCGTCATCAACCCGGCGGTGCTCTGGGTCGATGTCGACAAGCTGGACCTCTCGCCGGGCGCTTCGGCGCGCACCCTGCGGCTCAACGATCCCGCGGACGAGGGCGGCGACATCACCGCCCGCCTGTCACCGGCGGAGCCGTTCCCCTTCCTGGTGCCGTAAAGCGTGCCCGTACGGAAGAACCGGCCCGTTGGGGCGGTCAGGCGAGCTTGAGCGTGACCACGCCGGCGATGATCAGGAAGATCCCGGCATACCGCATCGCCGTGGTCGGGTCGCCATAGACCAGAACGCCGAACATGAAGGTTCCGGCGGCGCCGATCCCCGTCCAGACGGCATAGGCGGTGCCCATCGGGATCGTCTTCTGGGCGAGCCACAGAAATGCGCCGCTGAGGGCCATGAAGAAGATGGCAATGGCGATCCCGCTCCATCGGGTCGACGGCGTTTGCGCCATCTTCAGGCCGACCGGCCAGCCGATTTCCAGTATTCCCGCGACAACCAGATAGATCCAGCCCATGCTGCAGCCCCTCCGACGATCCTCAGCCCCGGCAGATTAAGGCCCGGCCGGCCCCGCGAGTCCATCCGGTTTGCCGCAGCCGCGGAGGAGACAGCCTTACCGGTTGCTGGCCAGGACTTCCTCGGCCGTCGGCTCGATGGATTCGTCGTCGTCGCCGTCCGGTTCCATACCGTTCGCGTCGGGCTGCGGCCGTTCCTCCCAGTCGCCTTCCTCGCGCTGACGGTTCCACATCTGGGCATAGAGGCCGCCGTGGTCGATCAGCTCCAGGTGGGTGCCGCGCTCCACGATCCGCCCGCCGTCCAGCACGAGAATTTCATCGGCGCGCACGATGGTCGACAGGCGGTGGGCGATGACCAGGGTCGTCCGGTTCTCCGAGACCCGGTCGAGGGCGGCCTGGATCTCCTGCTCGGTGCGGCTGTCGAGGGCGGACGTCGCCTCGTCGAGGATCAGGATCGGGGGGCCCTTCAGGATCGTCCGGGCGATGGCGACGCGCTGCTTCTCGCCGCCGGACAGCTTCAGGCCGCGCTCGCCGACTTCGGTGTCGTAGCCTTTGGGCAGGCTCGCGATGAAGTCGCCGATCTGGGCCATCTCGGCGGCCTCCCGGACCTCCGCATCGGTCGCGTCGGTCCGGCCGTAGCGGATGTTGTAGGCGATGGTGTCGTTGAACAGGACCGTGTCCTGGGGAACGATCCCGATCGCCGCGCGCACGGATTCCTGAGTCACGGTGCGCACGTCCTGTCCGTCGATCAGGATGCGGCCGTCGGTGACGTCGTAGAAGCGGTAGAGCAGGCGCGAGATCGTCGATTTGCCGGCACCCGACGGTCCGACCAGGGCGACCGTGCGGCCCGGCGGCACCTCGAAGGAGATGTCCTTCAGGATCTCTCGGTCGGGGTCGTAGTTGAAGAAGACCCGGTCGAAGGCGATGGCGCCGTTCTTGACCGCGAGCGGCCCGGCGTCGGGCGCGTCGCGCACCTCCGGCTCCACGTCGAGGACGCCGAACATCGCCTCGATGTCGGCGAGCGCCTGCTTGATCTCGCGATAGACGAACCCGATGAAGTTCAGCGGGATGGAGAGCTGGATCAGAAGCGCGTTGATCATGACGAAGTCGCCGATCGACTGCGTTCCGGCCATGACGGCGCGGGCGGACATCACCATGCAGGTGGTCATGCCGATTGCGAAGATGACGGTCTGGCCCAGATTGAGCCACGCCAGCGAGGTCCAGATACGGATCGCAGCGCTCTCGTAGCGCTCCATGGAGCGGTCGAAGCGCGCCGTCTCCATCTCCTCGTTGTTGAAATATTTCACCGTCTCGAAATTGAGGAGCGAGTCGATCGCCTTCGAGTTCGCCTCGGTGTCGGAATCGTTCATCTCGCGCCGGATGCGGATGCGCCAGTCCGAGGCGAGCAGCGTGAAGGAGATGTAGGCGGTGACCGTCAGCGCGATCACCAGAAGGTACCAGAGGTCGAACTGGTAGGTGACGACGCCGGCGACCAGGATGAACTCCAGCACGGTGGGCAGCGAGTTCAGGATCGTGAAGCGGACGATCGTCTCGATGCCCTTGGTGCCGCGCTCGATGATCCGCGACAGGCCGCCGGTCCGGCGCTTCAGGTGGAAGCGGAGCGAAAGATTGTGCAGGTGGACGAACGTCCTGCGCGCCATCCAGCGGACCGCGTTCTGCCCGACCCGGGCGAACAGCGCGTCGCGGAGCTGGTTGAACGTCATCATCAGGATCCGGCCCATCCCGTAGGCCAGAACCAGCATGATCGGGACGGTGACGAATCCCGGCGCTCCAGCGCCGCCTTCCGACTGCGGGGCGGTGAGCGCATCCGTTGCCCACTTGTAGGTGTAGGGCACCAGAACCGTGATCACCTTGCCGAGGACGAGCGCGGTCAGCGCGATCAGGACCCGACGTTTCAGGTCCGGCCGATCGGACGGCCACATATAGGGCCACAGCGCCAGGATCGCCCGTCCGAGCTGGCCGCGATCCGCCGTCACGCGTCGCTGGGTCTGGGGTGCGGGTGCCATGCGGGGATGTGTGCTTTCGTCAGCGCGGCCGTGACGCCCGGTACCGAAGGCAGGGACGGGGGAGACCACTGGATGGTGGAACATGCGGCCGGAAAATCACCGGCCGAACCGGGACTGGGCGGGCATGCCCGTCCGGATTGGGAGCCGGGCCGCTCCGATCTCCGATAAACCGATGGCCGGCCCGACCGACGTCGCTACGAGATATACGGCACCGCGCTCTCACATCAAGAAACGCGGCGCCGTACGGGATCTGCTATTCCGCCGGCTGGGGATAGCTGGGGCCTTGGCCCGACGGCTCCGACGGACCCGTGCCTGACCCACGTCGACCCCGTATCTTGCGCCAGAGCGCTCCCGCCTTGCGGCTCCAGACCGACGGGGCTGCCAGGGCGACAGGCACCACCACCAGGGTGAGGAGGGTGGAGAAGCCCAGGCCGAAGATGATCGCGGTGGACAGCTGGATCCACCAGATCGACGTGATCCCGCCGACCGCAACGGTCCGGTTGAAGAAGTCCAGGTTGACCTCGGTCGCCATCGGAATGAGGCCGGCGATCGTCGTGATCGTCGTCAGCAGGATGGGGCGCAGCCGCTGGGCGGCCGTCTTCAGAACCGCGATCAGCGGATCGCTCACGTCCTCCCGCATCCGGTTGTAGGTGTCGATCAGGACGATGGCATTGTTCACGACGATGCCGGCGAGCGCCACCACGCCGGTCCCGGTCATGATGATGGAGAACTTCTGCCCGGTGATCGTCATGCCGATCAGCACCCCGAGCACCGACAGGATGACCGTCGAGAGCGTGATGGCGGTCTGGTAGAACGAGTTGTACTGGGTGACCAGGATGATGAACATCAGGAACAGGGAGCCCAGCATCGCCTTCATCAGGAAGGCGCCGGATTCCTGCTGGTCCTCGTCGGCGCCCCGGAACTTGAAGGAGATGCCGGACGGCCAGTCCTGGGTCGAGAGCCACTCCTGCAGCTCCGCGATCTTGGCGTTCGGATCGTAGCCTTCGCTCTGGATGACGTCGGCCTTCACCGACATGGCGTAGGACCCGTCCTTGCGCGTGATCGAGGACACCCGCTGCGACGGTGTGACGTCCACGAAGTTGGCGATCGGAACCTGGCCGTTGGGCGTTTTCAGCCGCAGGCTTTCGAACTGGTCGAGCGTCCGCTGGTCCTCGGGGAAGCGGACCCGGATGTCGATCTCGTCGTCGGAATCGTCCGGCCGGTAGGTGCCGATCAGAACGCCGGTGGTCACGAGCTGGATCATCGAGCCGACGGGGGCGATCGAGGCGTTGTAGCGGCCGGCCTCCTCGCGATCGATGTCGAGCTGCCATTCGATGCCGGGGAGGGGACGTCCGTCCTCGATGTCGCGCAGGCCGGGAACCGTGTCGAAGTGCTCCCGCAGGCGGCCGGTGACGGTCTCCACCTGGTCGTAGTTGTTGCCCTTGACCTCGAGCTGGATGTCCTTGCCGGTCGGCGGCCCGCCTTCGATCTTGCGGACTTCCGTCTTGATGCCGGGGATCGGAGCGGTGCGCTCCCGGATTTCCGCGAAGATCTCGGCCGCCGTGCGCCGGCAGCAGAAGTCGTCCAGTTCGAGCTGCAGTTCGCCGATCACGTCTGCCGGCTTGTCGTTGACGCCGGCGACCTGGAATCCTTCGCCGGATGAGCCGCCGCTCGGGTAGGCGTTCATGACGACGTTGTCGACCCCTTCGATCGCCAGAACTTCATTCTCGACCTGGCCGACTAGGGCCCTGGCTTCCGTGGCCGACATGTTGCCACGCGCGGAGACCAGCACGACCGCCACGTCCGGCTCTTCGTCGACGAAGAACTCGACGCCCTGGGCGTTTTGCGCGAAGGCCCCGATAATGACCACGGAGACGCCGACCACAGCAGCCAGCGTCACCAGATTCCCGGTGACGGTCCCGGCAAGCCAGTGCAGGGCGCGTACGTAGACGCCCGTCAGGCCGGGAATGGAATCCGGATTGAGATCCTCCGATGCGCTCAGGCGCTTGGCTGCGGCCTGCTCTTCCGCCGAGGCCGGTCCGCGCCCGAAGATGCCGCCGGCCACGGGAAGGAAAATCATGGCGGTGACCAGAGCGGCGGTCAGCACGATGATCACCATGATCGGCAGATAGCTCATGAACTCGCCGGCGACGCCGGGCCAAAGCAGCATCGGCAGGAAGGCGGCCAGCGTCGTCGCCGTGGACGAGGTGATCGGCCAGAACATGAGCCGGGCCGCACGGATATAGGCTTCGCGGCGCGGCATGCCTTCTACGATCTTCCGGTCGGCGTACTCTACGATCACGATCGCCCCGTCGACCAGCATGCCGACGGTGAGCACCAGACCGAACATGACCATCATGTTCACGGTCATGCCGAGCGCGGTGAGGATCAGGAAGCCGAGCAGGAAAGAGGTCGGAATCGCCAGGCCGACCAGGAGAGCCGACCTCAGGCCGAGTGCCGCGACCACGATGATCATCACCAGGCAGATTGCCGTGATGATCGAGGATTCCAGCGAGCCGAGCACCTCGTAGATGAAGCCGGACTGGTCGAGCAGATAATCGACCCGGATCGATTCGGGCCAGTCGGCCGTCGTTGCGGCGACCACGTCGCGCACCGACTGATTGTTCTCGATGATGTTGGTGCCGAGCCGCTTCACCACGTCGATGGCGATCGCCGGCTTGCCGTTCACGTAGGTGAAGGCGGACGGATCCTTGAACGTCCGGCGGACGTCGGCGATGTCGTCGAGGGTGACCACGCCTTCCGCGTTCTGCTTGATGGGCAGCGAGAACACGTCCTCGCGGTTTTCCACCAGCCCTGGGACCTTGACCTGAAAGCGGCCCTGGCCGGTGTCCAGAAAGCCTGCCGGCACCAACTGGTTGTTGTTGGTCAGAGCCCGGATCAGTTCGTCCTGGGTGACGTCGTAGGATTCCAGGGCCGTCCGGTCGATGACGACTTCCAGAAGCTCCTCGCGGTGGCCCTTGAGATTGGCCTCGCGCACCGTCTCGATCGCCTCGATCTCGTCCTTGAGCTGGCGCGCATGGCGGTAGAGCGTGCGCTCCGGCACGTCGCCGGACAGGGCGACCGTGATCGTCGGCACGAGCGAGAAGTTGGTCTCGTTGATCGTCGGCTCGTCGGCCTCGTCGGGGAGTTCGGCCTTCGCCTGATCGACCTTGTCGCGGACGTCCGCGAGAGCGGTGTCCTTGTCGAAGTCGGCCTCGAACTCCAGGATGATGCCGGCATGGCCTTCCGAGGCGATCGCGGTCAGTTCCTTGAGGCCGTCGAGGCTCCTGAGGTCCGTTTCCATCGGACGGACGAGCAGGCGCTCGGCGTCTTCGGGCGAGACACCCTGCTGGGTGATGGACACATAGAAGACCGGGACGTCGATGTCCGGGTTCGCCTCCTTCGGGATCGCCAGATAGGCGAAGATGCCGGCGGCGATGCTGACGACCATGATCGTCAGCACCGTCCGGCGGTGCCGGATGATCTGCTCGAGGGCGTCGATCACGAGCGGGTCCCCCGGGCCAGCGCGCCGGAGTTCACGGGCTCGACCGTTTCGCCTTCAACCACGTAATCCTGGCCGACCGAGATCACCGTCACGGCGTCGGGGAGGCCTTCGACCCAGATCCCGTCCTTGCCATGGCCCAGGATCGAGACCGGGTGGAAGACAACCTTGTCGTCCGACGTGACGGCGCGTACGCCGACGTCGCCGGCATCCGAGAGCGTGAGAATTCCGGGCGACAGGCGGTGGGCCCTCACCGGGGGAAGCGGAATGGTGGCCAGCGCGGTCACACCGTCGCGCAGCTCGCCATCGGGGTTGGGAACCTCGATCTCGACGGTGAACGTCCGGGTGGCTGGATCGGCGGTCTTGGAGATGAAGCTGATCTTGCCGGTGACTGTCTCGCCGGTGACCAGCGAGACGTCCGCCTCCATGCCCGATTTCAGCTTGCCGATATCGCGCTCGGAAATCTGGCCGGTGATCTTCATCGGGTCGGTGTCGACCAGGGTTGCGCACACGTCGCCGATCGACAGCATCTCGCCGGTTTCGGTCATCGGCTGTTCGACGGTCCCGGCGACCGGCGCCTTGATCGTGGTCCGGTCCAGCTCGAGCTGCGCTTCCGCCACGGTCGCCCGGGCGGCATCCAGAGCCGCCTTCGTCGCGGCGACGCGCGTGTCGGATTCGAACTGGCGTTCGCGGAGTTTGCTCGCGGCGTCATAGTCGAGCTCGGCCTTGGCGGCCTCGGCCTTCGCCCGCAGGAGCTGGGCCTCGCGCACGCCCTTGTCGAGCTGGCACAGCACGTCGCCCTCGGCCACTTCGTCACCGGCAGAGATCCTCCGCTCCGCGACCCGGCCGCGCGTCTCCGCGCGCACCGGCACTGTCGCATCCGCCTCGGTGCGGCCGCGCATCTGAAGGGTCGTGCGCCGGTCCTCCGCCTGAATGGTCGTCACTTCGACGCGAAACGGTGCGGCATCGCCTTCGGCCGTGCGTTCGGCCGGGGGCGGCACCGCGTTCGGTGAATCGGCCTGTCCGCCGATGACGACGTCGCCGGTGCTCATCCAGCCGGCGATGGCCGCAGTGATGACGACAGCGGCGGCAATCGAGCCTCTGATCCTGAAGCGCATGATCGATCCCCCTATCGAACCGCCGCGCGTGCGGCAGGCTGCGCTGTGTCTTCGGCTTCCCCGCTGGCCATGGCTTCAAGCTCGGCGCGGTTGGCCTCGAGAAAATCCAGTGACGCTTTCATGCAGTTCTGGCCGTACCGGCAGATCCAGTGGGCGCCGGCATGATCCGTCCCTGCGGCGATCGAAGCGAGATGATCGAGTTCCCCGCGGATTTCCGCGATCCGGGCCTCGATCACCCTCACGAGTTGCCCGCGCGACAAAAGCTCTGCGTTCATCGCGACGAGCAGGAACGGCGATCGGAACACGTCGGGCTCCGGATCGTCGGTCAATTCCCTGATGAGCGCTTCCCGCCCGGCGTCAGTGATCGAATAGACCTTCCTGGCCGGTTTTCCCGATTGGGCCTCTTCCCGGACCGTGACGAGGCCGTCAGCCTCGAGCCGGGCGAGCGCCGGATAGATCGAGCCGAAACTCGCATCCACGAAATAGCTGTATTTCCCTTCCACAGACATCTTTTTGATGTCGTAGCCGGTGGTGTCGCCAGCCTGAAGAATGGCGAGACAGAGTGTTCTGACGTTCATGTGGTGCTCGCATAACCGCTCCGGACGGCGCCGGGGCGGACCCTTGCATATATAGGCTCGATATATCTACGTCCTTTATATGACGACGAGATATACGCGCGACAACCCCTCGTGGATCGATGATCCCGAAAAGAATGCGTGGTTGGTGATTTCGCGTGGGCCCGGGATGCGACGGCGCGCCGCGAATTCGGGTCTACTCCCGGGGGCCCGGGTGCCCTACTTTCACGGCGTCCAACATTGATGGGAGCCGGTCATGAACCGCGACCGCGAGCTTGTTCTTTTTCTGGTCCGTCATTGGCTCGTCGGGGCCGCGGCGACCGTGGTGGTGGTCGCCGCGCTGTTTGCCACCGATCTCGCCGGCATCCGGGGCCTCGTCATGGAGTCCCCGAACCCGGTCCTTCCGACCGTGATGCTTCTGTTCGGGTTCCTTGTAACGCTGACCAGCGCCTCGATGGGAGCGGCGATTATGAGCCTTGGCGACACCGATCGCCATCCGCCGCAGCGGCCGCACCGGGCCCCGAGCGGGGCGATCCCGGCGCTTGTACCCGTCGTCGTCAGGCCGCGTCGCTGAAGTTCTTCCGGCTGAACTCGATATCGGCGACGGTCGGCAGGCTGTCCTCGTTGCCGAGATGCTGGACCGCGTGGGCGGAAGCGGCGCGCGCGAACGCGAAGTGCTCTTCCCAGGATTCCTCCGGGCGCGCCATGGCGGAATACATGTAGGCGCCATGGAACACGTCGCCGGCGCCGTTGGTGTCGATCACCTTGTCCGACGGCACCGACAGGGCGGGCATCCAGCGCGGGGCCTCGTCGCCCTCGTACCAGACCAGGCCCCGTTCGCCGAGCGTCACGCCGCCGACCTTGCAGCCCTTGGCCCTCAGCAGTTCCAGCATTCCGGTCTGCGACACGCGCATCTGCTCGCACATGCGTTCCGACACCACGGCAACGTCGATGAATTCCAGAAGCTCGTCGGTGTTGGAGCGGACCGCGCCACCATCCAGCGACGTCAGAATTCCGGATTCCCGGCAGATCTTCGCGTAGTGAAGGGCCGCATCGGCCATGTGGCCGTCGAGATGCAGACCGCGGCAGCCGTCCAGGTTCAGGTTCGGGAAGGGGTGGAGGTAGTCGTCGTCGCGGCAGCGGACGATCGCGCGCTTGCCGTCGTTCGGCATGATGAAGGAGAGGGACGCCTCCTTTACCTTCCGGCTGTGGATCGTGATGCCGTAGCGATAGGCCATTTCTCGCAGCATCCGGGACAGCCAGTCGTCGGCCATCTGGCAGATGATGTCCGGCGACAGACCGAGCTTGCTGCAGGCGAAGGCGGCCGTGACCGCGTTGCCGCCGAAGGAGACGGAATAGTCGTCGGCGATCGTCTTTTCGTCACCCATCGGGATCCGATCGGTGAGAAAGGTGATGTCGATATAGGCCTGCCCGATGAAGAGGGCCTCCATGCGTCAATCTCCATGACTTGGGTGCGGTTCGGGACGCGGCCGGCAAGGGACGCATCCGGCCATCATTCGGCTTGAATTTGTCCCGCTAAAAATTGGCGTTTACCGTATCGAGGGAAAGTCGTATCTCGTCAACGCAGAGAACGAAAGCAGAGGAGCGGTCATGCGGATTCTCATTGTTCCAGTCATTCTCGGACTGATGGTTGGTGCCTGCACGGAAACTCAGACTCAGCGCGGCGCGACCGGTGCGCTCATCGGTGGCGGTCTCGGCGCCGCGACGGGCGCGATCATCGGCGGCGGCGATGTCGGCTCCGCGGTTGCCGGCGGTCTGATCGGCGCGGCTGCCGGCGGTGCGGCCGGCGTGGCGACGGCGCCGAAGGAAGATTGCTACGTCCGCAATCAGTACGGTGAGCTCGTCCGCGTCTCCTGCTGATCGGCAAGGAGAGAAGACGGCCTTGAGGGCGCCCACGGGCGCCCTTTTTCTTGCAGCCGTCCGCGATGGAGACGGCGACATCGGCCGGTAACCGCTCTGCCATAGGATTGGTTCGTGTCCCGGCCGCGTTGGCCGGTCATCGTTGAGGAAGTCCCATGACCCGTATTTCACTTGCGATCCTTGGCGCCGCAACGGCGCTCGTTCTGTCCGGTCCGGCCGGGGCCCAGAGCTTTGACTGCGCCAATGCCTCGAAGCCGGACGAAAAAGCGATCTGCGACAGCCGCCAACTCGCGAACCTCGACGTGAAGAACGCGACCCTCTACGAGGTCGCCCGCAATCTCGTCGCCATGGGTCAGCGAGGCGACCTGCAGGACGGCGAACAGGCCTTCCTGAAGAAGCGCGCCGCGTGCGGGTCGAGCGTCTCCTGCATTGCCTCCGCCTATCAAGCCAACATCGCCTCGATCCAGTCGGTCCTCGACCGCATCTACAAGAACGGGCCGTACTGACAGTTTCGGGACAGCCAGCAAACGAAAACGGGTGGAATCCGGTTCCGCCCATGCGTCTTCTGCGGACCGGGACAGCGGACGAGGGGTAAGATGGCAAGGCACGAGACGGGATCCATACGCGTCGGGATCGGCGGCTGGACCTACGAGCCCTGGCGGGAGACCTTCTATCCCCCAAAGCTTCCCAAGGCGCGCGAACTGGAGCATGCCAGCCGGCATCTGACCTCGATCGAGGTCAACGGCACCTTCTACCGCAGCCAGAAGCCGGAGACCTTCGCCAAGTGGCGCGACGAGACACCGGACGATTTCGTCTTCGCGCTGAAGGCCCCGCGCTTCGCAACGAACCGGCGCGTGCTGGCCGAGGCGGGCGATTCCGTTGCCCGCTTCTTCGACAGCGGCGTCGGCGAGCTGGGCCCCAAGCTCGGCCCGATCAACTGGCAGTTCGCGGCGACGAAAGCCTTTGATGCCAATGACTTCGAGGCGTTTCTGAATCTTCTTCCGAAAGAGGTGGACGGGCGGCCGCTCCGTCACGTCGTCGAGGTTCGGCACGACAGCTTCCGTGTGCCGGCGTTCGTCGATCTTCTCCGGCGCTACGGCGTGGCCGTCGTGATCGCCTGCGACAGCGCCTATCCGCAGATTGCCGACGTCACCGCGTCGTTCGTCTATGTCCGGGCGATGGGAACGGTGGAGACCGAGCCGGCAGGCTATGCGGCTGACGATCTCGATCGCTGGGCGCAGCGGGCGAGGGCGTGGGCGGCGGGCGGCGCGCCGGACGATCTGGAGACGGTCGCGGACGCCGCCGGGAAAACGCCGCGCGATGTGTTCGTCTATTTCATCTCCGGCCACAAGGCGTTGAACCCGGCGGCTGCGATGGCGATGATCGAACGGCTCGGCTGAGCCCCGCCACAGGCGCGGTCACTTGATCCCGACGCGCAGGAACGCCTGGACGAACTGGCGCTGGAAGATCAGGAAGGCCAGCAGCAGCGGCAGGATCGACATGATCGTGCCGGCGCTGATCACGGAGATGTCGACCCCGCTCTCCGGTGCCCCAAACAGGGAGAGCCCGACTGTGAGCGGTCGCGTGTCGACCGAGTTGGTGACCACCAGCGGCCACAGGAAGTTGTTCCAGTGGGTGGCGACCGAGACCAGGGCGTAAGCGAGGTAGGTCGGCCGCGCGGCCGGAATGTAGACCCGCCACAGCACGCCCGCCCAGGAGCAGCCCTCGACCCGGGCGGCTTCCTCCAGTTCCTTCGGAACCTGCTTGAAGGCCTGGCGCAGCAGGAAGATGCCGAACGCGCTCGCCATGTAGGGAAGGCCGACGCCGACGATGGTGTCGAACAGGCCGAGCCGGGCGATCATGGCGTAGTTCTCCACGATCAGCACTTCCGGCAGAATGAACAGCTGCAGCAGCACCAGCACGAACACCACGTCGCGCCCGGGAAACGGGAAGCGGGCGAAGGCGAAGCCGGCGAGCGTGCAGAGAACGAGCTGCCCGGCCAGCGTGATCGTCACCAGGATGGTCGTGTTCAGGAAGTAGCGCGGCCAGGGCGCGGCCGCCCAGGCGGTGCGGAAACTGTCGAGGGTCCACGGCGCGGACAGGTCGAACGAGATCGCGCCTGACGCGTCATGGAAGGCGGCCCAGACGGCAAACAGCAGCGGCGAGATCCAGACCACGGCGAGCACGATGGCGCCGACGGCGTCGAGATCGAGGCGGGGCAGGGCGCGCGGGGTGGCAGGGCTGGTGACTTCGGTCATCGGTAGTGGGCTCGCCGGTCGATGAGGCGGAACTGCACGGCCGCGACGATGCCGAGGACGGCCAGCACGAAGACGGTCATGGCGGCCGCATGAGGCCTGTCGAAATAGGCGAACGCCATCTCCCAGATCCAGTAGAGGATCAGCTTGGAGGCGTTGTTCGGTCCGCCCTTGGTCAGGATGAAGAGGTGGTCGATCAGCTTGACGGAGTTAATCAGGGCGTTGATCAGCACGAACAGGGTGGTCGGCATCAGGAGCGGCAGCAGGACGCGCCGCGTGTAGGTCCAGCGCGACGCGCCCTCTATGGTCGCGGCCTCGCGCAGTTCCGGCGGGATCGTCTGCAATGCGGCCAGATAGAAGATCATGAAGAAGCCGGCTTCCTTCCAGACCGTGACCGCGATCACGGCCCAGAGCGCGGTGTCCGGTTGGCCGAGCCAGTTGACCGGGCCGAAGCCGAACAGGCCGGTGATCTGGTCAATGACGCCGATGCCGGGCGTGTAGAAGAACAGCCAGAGGTTCGCCGCTGCAATCATCGGCAGCATGGTCGGCGTGAAATAGGCGGTGCGCACGAAGCCGCGGGCCGGGATGCGCGCGTTGGCCCACAGCGCCATCCCGAGGGCGATGCCGATCGACAGCGGGATGGAGACGCCGGCATAGAGCAGGTTGTTGGTCACCACCTTCCAGAACACCGGATCGCTGGTGAGGTGGGCGTAGGTGTCGAGCCCGGCGAATTCCGACGGCCGGCGTGAGGTGCCTCGGGTGAACAGGCTCGCCCAGACCGTCGCCCCGGTCGGGATGAAGGCGAACAGGGACAGAAGCACCAGCGACGGAAACAGCAGCATCCAGCCGTAGAGGGCGTGCCGCCGCTGCGTGATGGTGGCGCTCGTGCTCATCGGGGTCGGACTGTCCTGCGCGCGGAGAGGAGCCGGGGACGGCTCTGCCGCCCCCGGTTGGGTCACTCGGTCAGCGATAGGGCTGAAGCAGCCGGTCGGCCTGGGACTGGGCATCCGCCAGTGCGTCGGCCGGGCTCTGGGAGCCGGTGAGCGCCGCCTGGATGGCGTTGTTGAGCGCTTCGCGGACCCGGGCGGTCTCGTAGGTCGAGAACTCCGGAATGGCCACTTCGAGCTGGTCGCGGGCGACCAGGGCCGGCGGGAACTCCTCGGTGTAGGTTTCGAGCGCCTCGGTCTCGTAGGCTTCCGGGCTGATGCCGACATAACCGGTGGCGATCGACCATTCGGCGGCCTGCTCAGGGGCGGTCATGAAGCGGATGAGCTTCACGGCGGCGTCCTGCTGCTCGTCGCTGGAGCCCTTGAACAGGTAGAAGTTGCCGCCGCCGGTGGGCGAACCCGGGCGCTCGTGCTTCGGCAGCATGGCCACGCCGAAGTCGAAGTCCGCAGCGTCTTTCACGGCCGTCAGGTTACCGGTGGAGTGCCACATCATGCCGGTCTGGCCTTCGAGGAAAGCCTGCCGCAGCGTGCCCCACTCGATCGTGCCTTCCGGCATGATCTTCGAGTCCGTCGCCATCGAGCGCCAGAATTCCAGCGCCTCGACCACCTTCGGATCGGTGAAGTAGGTCTCGGTGCCGTCGGAGCTCATCAGCTCCTTGCCGTTCTGGATCGCGAAGCACTGGAACATCCAGTACGGGTAGCCGGTCGACGGGACCATCAGACCCCAGCGGCCGTCACCGGCGAGCGCCTTGCCGGCTTCGACCATCTCGTCCCAGGTCTGAGGCGGAGACTCCGGATCAAGGCCCGCTTCGCGGAACATGTCCTTGTTGTAGTACATGACGATGGTGGAGCGCTGGAACGGGATGCCCCAGGTCTTGCCGTCGATCTGGCCGTTTTTCATCAGCGCCGGGTAGAAGCTGTCGAGCCAGGCCTTGCCGTCCTCGCCCTTCACCACGTCGTCGAACGGGACGATCAGGTCCTGCTCGATCAGGTCGTAGGCATCGATGGAGAACAGCACGGAGAGCTGCGCCGGTTCGCCGCTGCGGATCGCCGACAGCGCCCGCACGCGGGTGTCGTCGTAGTTGCCGGCATAGATCGCCTCGACGCTGATGTCCGGATTGTCGGCTTCGAACCGGTCGATCATGCCGTCGATCACCTCGGTCAGCGGTCCGCCGACGGCGATCGGGTAGTACATGGTCAGATTGACGTCGGCGAAGGCGGGCGTGGCCATCACCGACATCCCGACCGCGGCGAGCGCCGCGCGCGAGAAGAAGTTCGTCATGGAGTGGATCCTTGCTGCTTCGGGAGAGGGGTCCCCGTGACGGGGGGCAGATCGCCGGCGGGGCACTTGGCCCGGCGCGCGGCGAAGGCGGAGGGACCTGGAAGGCGTGTGCCGTCCGGGCCGCTGAAGAGGTGCAGATCCGCCCAGTCCCAGGAGAGGCCGAGCGATGCGCCTTCCGTGAGGTGCAGGTCGCCGGGCACCCGGGCGGTGAGGGCATTGCCGTCGGCGAGCGCGGCGGTGACGAAAGTCTCCGCGCCCAGGAACTCCGCCTCGCGCACGACGCCGTCGACGATGCCGGAGCCCGACCGGACGGCCGCCACGCTTTCCGCCCGCAGGCCGACGGTGGCGACACCCGTTGCGGTCAGCTCGGCCGGCAGCGGCAGCGCGGTCGCCGGGATCAGCGCCATCGGCGGACTGCCGATGAAGCTCGCCGCGAACGCCGTCGCCGGCTGGCGGTAGAGCTCGGCCGGTGGGCCCTGCTGTTCGATCCGGCCATCCTTCAGGAGCACGACCCGGTCGGCCATGCTCATGGCCTCGGTCTGGTCGTGGGTGACGTAGACGACCGTCATGCCCAGGCGGCGTTGCAGGGCGCGGATCTCCTGGCGCACCGAATGGCGGAGCTTGGCGTCCAGGTTCGAGAGCGGCTCGTCCATCAGGCAGAGCGGATGGTCGGCGACCACGGCGCGGGCGAGCGCCACGCGCTGGCGCTGGCCGCCGGACAGCTCGCCCGGCTTGCGCCGCTCCTGGCCGGAAAGCCCGGTGAGCGAGAGCGCGCGCGCGAGCCGCTCACTGCGCTCGTTGCGCGAAACACCGCGCACCTTGAGCCCGAAGGTCACGTTCTCCGCGACGCTCAGATGCGGAAAGAGGGCGTAGGACTGGAACACCATCGACAGGGAGCGCTCGGCCGGCGTCGCGCCGGTCACGTCGCACCCACCGATCAGGACACTGCCGGAATCCGGGCCTTCCAATCCGGCGATCAGCCGCAGTGTGGTGGACTTTCCGCAGCCGGAGGGACCGAGCAGCACCGTGAAGGTGCCTTCGGGAATGGCGAGCGAGAGATCGCGCACCCCGACGCTGTCGCCCCAGCTTTTGCTGACGGCTTCCAGCCGGACGAAATCGGTCGCGCTCATGGCCGGTCCCGCCCCGGATAGCCGAACGCAACGTCCGCCTCGGTCAGGAGCGTCGCGAAGGCGCCCTGGGGTTCGGCGTCGGTGACGAGAAGGTCGGCGTCACCCACCCGTCCGCCGCGGGCGGCGGCCCTTCGGCCGAACTTGGTGAGGTCGGCGACCAGGATCGATGTGTGGCTGCTTTCGCGGATCGCCTCGCGGGCCTGGATCTCGGCATGGTCGAAGTCGAGCAGGCTGCCATCCGGGTCGATCCCGCCGACGCCGAAGATGCCGAAGTCGGCCCGGTAGGAGCGGAAGAACGCCTCCACCTCGCCGCCGAGAAAGTCGCGGTCGGGCAGGCGCAGCATGCCGCCGGGCACGAAGATCCGGTTGGAGCGGGTGCCGGCCAGCGCCATGGCGACGTTGAGATTGTTCGTCACCACCGTCAGGTCTTCGTGGTCCCGCAGCGCCTGGGCGACGATTTCCGGCGTGGTGCCGATCCCGATCATGACCGAGGCGTGGTTCGGAATGCGCCGTGCGACCTCGGCGGCGATCCGCCGTTTCGCCTCGGCCCGCGTGACCCGGCGGGACTCGTAGGAGGCGTTGACGGACGGATCGAGGAGTTCCGCGCCGCCATGGCGCCGGCGCAGAAGGTTCGCGTCGCAGAGCGTGTTGATGTCGCGGCGGATCGTCTGCGGAGTGACGCCGAACAGCTCCGCCAGCGTCTCGACGGTAACGAAGCCGGCGTCGCGGACGTGGCCGACGATCTCTTCCTGCCGCAGGGAAATGTTCATATGCGCCCGTCTGCCCGTTCATTCGAAATCGAACGGACGCTTAGAGGCGCGAGATTGCAGTTCCGAAACGGTTTCGTGACGTTCGGATGAACTTTTGGGGGTGGGCGGTAGCGGGCGGGGCCGTTAGTCGCGCAAGGCGTCGATCAGGAGCCGGCGGAGCGCGAGCTGACGTCGGTTCTGGTCGAGCCGGTCGCCGAGGGCGCGTGGACGATCGGCGGCGCGCCGCAATCCGTTGCAGCCCATGTCGAGGCGACGGCGGGCGGACCTCCTCGGCCGCGCCGGTCTTAGGCGTCGTCGAGGCCACTCCGGAGCCGCGATTGGCGGCTCCGTCTCCTAGCCATAGCACACCCGATCCGGATCGCCAGAGGGGGTTCCGCCGTCGCCGGGCGCACCTGCGGTCTCCCAGCCGCCTTCAGGATCGACGTCGAAGGGGTTTCGAAGGGGGCAGGACGCGCGAGAAGCGCCGACCGGCGTGATTGCCTGTTCAATAGCGGCGTCGGCCATTGTCGGGCTTCTGTGTCGGTCGGTACCATCGTACATCGAGACCTGGGAGATGAAGCATGCCAGAAAAGCAGGATCCACTCGCCAGCCCGATTGAAGCAGCGGTCGAAGCGACTCCGACCGGTGTTAAAGCAATAGTCCGGAGCCGGATTGTCTCTGCCCTTGATTTTCTTGGAGCTGGCAAGCTCCAGCGGCGAGCTCTGTCGGATGTTGAGGCGATTGCAGAATTCGAGCGCGAGCAAGAAAGAGAAGAGGTCCTTTCGCAGGCCTACACAAACGCACTTGCAAAACAGGTTGAATCTTCCCCGCAGCTCGTCGGTCGCATGCTTGCCAGGCGATATCAGAAGGAGGTTCGACAGCAAGAAAACCTGGAGGCGGTGCTGTTCGAGGCCATCGAGGACCTCCGAAGCCGCCCACCAACGGAAGAACAGGTCTCAGCCGGAAACGATAGTCCGGACCCGAATTTTCTCGGGCGTATCGAGACACATGCCGAACGGGCCTCTACCGATGAACTCCGAAAGAAGTGGGCCGCCGTGCTGGCTGCCGAGATTCGGGAACCGGGCACCTTTAGCCCTGCCGCTTTGCGGATCGTCGACGAAATTGATCCGGATATTGCCCGTGAGTTCAATATGTTTGCGAGCAATCGCATACGAAACGGAGTTCCCTACTGCCTTGTCGAAAATAACCAACAGTTGTTGGCCGATTTTGGCGCAGCGGGCCTCATTCAATCAACGGGATTTGCTCAGACGGCCCTGTTCCTAAATACGAAGGATTCCACGGGGACCAGTGTTGTTGTTTTCGGATGCGCCGAAGGGTTTTTCGGAGTTCAGTTGGAGGCACTCCGAATGATCAAACCGGAAGACAGGAGGAGCCTTGGCCTCCATGTTGATGAAGAAGGTCAACGTGACCAGGTGTCGTTTTCAGTCCATCTGTTCACCCGGCCGGGCGAGGCAATATCTAAGCTCGTTGGCGACGTCGACCTGAGCAACACTGCCGTTTTTGCTCAAATGCTGAGGGACGTAATTGGGCACGACCAGGTCCAGACATACCGGTTGATTCCTGGAACCGTTGAACTGGCTCCTGCCGACCTGACCCCTGAGGTTCGCAAGCTCGATGTGTGGCCGCCGAAGGATAGCTGACCACACGCCCGTTCCTCACGGCTCGATGTGCTGGAGATCCATCACTAGCTGTTCGTGCGTTTCTGGCGCTTGGGTGACGTTCCGGTGCGCCCGCTGCATTAGGCCGTGAGCTGCCGGATGATCGCTGGCGTGGATCATATGGAACATGACCCTGCCCTTTCCTTTGTCGCGCTCCCAGATCGGATAGGGCTTGACGAACCGGTAGCCGAGTTCGTCGCGGAATCGCTGGCACATCCTGATCGCAACTTTGTCGCCATTGACCCCGATCAGGTTCTGCCACCCTTCGTCGCCCCACCAGAGCGCCGGGCGATCCAAGTTCCGTTTTTGCGCATCCAGTGTTCGTCCTAGCCAGCCCGTCGCGAGAAAGTAGAACAGCTCGATCTTGCGTTCGCCGGCTGGCTTATAGTCGGCGAGGGCCTGGAGCGTGCTCCAGTGGCACTCGATCGAAAACTGGTCGATCAGGCAGAACGTTGCCGTCTTCGGCCGTATCAGACCGGATCCAAGTATGTCGTGGACGCGGACGTTGAAGTCGCCCTGCAGCACCTCATAGTGCCGTTTCTCCCGGTCGGGCTGCTCGGCGATCATTTCATCAATCAGGGCCGCGCGCTTCGGCTTGAGCTCGCAGAAGAACAGCTCGCGCAAACGCCGAGGCTCGGTCTCGGCAACAGCCTTCGCCGCCCAACTTCCCGCCGAAAGGTCCTCCTTCGGCGCCGCGAAACCGTCGATGTAAGCGCCGTGCCGGGTGATTATCGTGAAAAGGTAGATGTACTTCGCGATAAGGACCGCCTTGTGTTGTGTCCATACGCGGCCGAGCCCGTATTCCAGGATGGGTTGCGGGGTGAGCTGGACCGGCAGCTCACCAAACAGGTTCTCGTCGTCAGCCATAGGGAAATAGTACGGCCCGGCCGCAACCGCAGGTCAAGCGGCCGATGTCTTCGGCTGCACAGGAAATTGACGAACGATGGTGCCGTCGACGAGCCCGCCGCCTTTTCCATAAGGATCCAGGCGCTGCAATTCGGACTTTGGAAGGTTACAGGTTCCGGTCAGCGGATTGTTCTCGAACTGGCCCCACTGCTTGAAGAAGGGAGCAATGCCGCGCCGGCGGCAGTCTTCCAGGGCGTTCTCGACCCATTCGGCCTTCATCGGCCGGGCGTTGGCGCCACTCTCGCCTCCGATGATGAGCCAATCGGGTGCGGGGTCGTCATCGGCGATCCGGAGCGCGCCGATCGCCGGCTCGTAGGATACGAACCATACGGCGGTTGGGATCGAGGCGATGAACCGCTTCCGCTGATCGAACCGCATCTGGTCCTCTGCCGTGAATCCCAGCCAAACGTTCGGCCAACCACGCGCCCCCCAGTCCGACGGCAGCATCTTCGCAATGTTCTGCGGCCGCTTCGTGAGAAGCTGCCAGTCCAGATCCGGCGTGTTCCGGATCAGTTCGAAGAGATCGAGGCGCCACGCCGGATTGACCTGGTTGTCGAACACGTCCGCAAGCGAGGCGCAGAACACGCGTGGCCGCCGGCCGTGGGTCGAGATGAACTCCGGCGCGGCCTTCTGCCAGGCCAGCGGGGCCCGCCAGTAAGCCTCTGTTGTCCGCTTCCTTGGGTGGTTGCCCCAGCGCACATGGCCAGACCGTTTCGACCAAGCTTCCGCATAGCAATTGTCGCAGCCGGGGCTGATCTTGGTGCAGCCGGTCCACGGATTAAACGTCCGATCCGTCCATTCGATTTTGGTCTGGTCCGCCATCGTTGATCTCCCTCGTTGGGAGGATTCTCCTAAATCAAAGAGGTGACCACAACGTTGAATTCCAGACCGATCGCCGGATCTTCGGGGTCGGCATCGTGTGGGAGTGTGTGCACCGAAGCTATGCGTTGCAGGTCGCAGGTTCGAATCCTGCCCGAAACGCAGAACGGCCGGGCGTTTCCGCCCGGCCGTTCGTTTTCAGTCTCGAAAGCCCCTGATCAGCTGCAGCCGCTCGTCGAGCCGCAGGTGTCGCACTTCAGGCAGGTGCCGTTGCGCACCATGGTGAAGTTGCCGCACTCGCCGCAGGCCTCGCCCTCGTAGCCCTGGAGACGGGCGAGGGCGACCTTGCTGGCCTCCGCCGCCTTCTTCTCCTTGGCGGTCTGGCCGGCGGTGATGCCTTCGGCTGCAGCCGGGGTGAGGGCGGTCTCGTCGTCCTCGACGATCTCCTCTTCGACATCCCGGCTGAAGGCGGTGTGCACGTCGGCACGGAGCGCGGTCACCGTCGCCGTGGCGTGGGCCGTCGATCCGCCGGAGGCGGAGCCGCGCGGCTCGCCCTTGACCACCTGGAAGCGCTGGGTCTGGCCGCGGACGAGGCCGTGGGAGACCGGCGCCAGGTTGTGCGGCTTGTCGCCCTCCACGCCGCGCCCGATCGTGGTCGAGCCGCCGTCGTCCGGCTGGACGTGGGCGAGGTCGTGGCGGCTCAGATAGGAGACCGCCAGCTCGCGGAACACGTAGTCGAGGATCGAGGTCGCGTTCTTGATCGCCTCGTTGCCCTGGACCATGCCGGCCGGCTCGAACCGGGTGAAGGTGAACGCGTCGACGAACTCCTCCAGCGGCACGCCGTACTGCAGGCCGAGCGAGATGGCGATGGCGAAGTTGTTCATCATCGCCCGGAAGGCGGCGCCTTCCTTGTGCATGTCGATGAAGATCTCGCCGAGGCGGCCGTCATCGTATTCGCCGGTGCGCAGATAGACCTTGTGGCCGCCGACGATGGCCTTCTGGGTGTAGCCTTTGCGCCGGTTCGGCATCGGATCGCGCTCGCGCACGGCCCGTTCCACGATGCGCTCGACGATCCGCTCCGCCGCGACCTGGGCACGGGCCTGGGCCGGCTGGGTGGCGGCCATCGCCTCGGCCTCTTCCTCCGCCTCGTCCTCGTCGTCGGAGAGAAGCTGCGAGTTCAGCGGCTGCGACAGCTTGGAGCCGTCCCGGTAGAGCGCGTTGGCCTTCAGCGCCAGCCGCCAGGAGGTCATGTAGGCCTCCTTGCAGTCGTCGACGGAGGCGTCGTTCGGCATGTTGATCGTCTTGGAGATCGCGCCGGAGATGAAGGGCTGCGCCGCCGCCATCATGTGGATGTGGCTCCCGACCGACAGGTAGCGCTTGCCGATCCGGCCGCACGGGTTGGCGCAGTCGAACACGGCCAGGTGCTCGTCCTTCAGGTGCGGGGCGCCTTCCACCGTCATGGCGCCGCAGACAAAAAGGTTCGCCGCCTCGATCTCGGCCTTGGAGAAGCCGAGCTCACCGAGAAGGTCGAACTCCGGATCGTCCAGCTTGTCGGCCGCGATCCCCAGCGTCCCGGTCAGGAACTCCTCGCCGAGCGACCACTTGGTGAAGGCGAAGCGGATGTCGAAGGCCGCCTTCAGGCCGCCCTCCAGGATGGCGATCTTCTCGTCGGTAAAGCCCTTCGCCTTGAGGGCGTCGTGGCCGAGCGCCGGGGAGCCGGCCAGCGTGCCGTTGCCGACGGCGTAGGTGGTGATGTGGGCGATCTCGCTCTCGGAATAGCCGAGCGCCGTCAGCGCCTGGGGCACGGCCTGGTTGATGATCTTGAAGTAGCCGCCGCCGGCCAGCTTCTTGAACTTCACCAGCGCGAAGTCGGGCTCGATGCCGGTGGTGTCGCAGTCCATGACCAGACCGATCGTGCCGGTCGGCGCGATCACGGTCGACTGGGCGTTGCGGTAGCCGTAGCGCTCGCCGAGGTCGAGCGCCCGGTCCCAGGCGGCGCGGGCGTGCGCCACCAGTTTCTCGTCCGGGCACGAGGCGTGGTCGAGCGGCACCGGATTGGTGCGCAGGAGCTCGTAGCCGTCGCTCTCGCCATGGGCGGCGCGGCGGTGGTTGCGGATGACGCGGAGCATCGCGGCCCGGTTCTTGGCGTATTCCGGGAACGGTCCGAGATCGCGGGCGATCTCCGCCGACGTCGCGTAGGACGTGCCGGTCATCACCGCGGTGATGGCGCCGCAGATCGCGCGGCCCTCATCGGAATCGTAGGGGATGCCCGAGGTCATCAAGAGGCCGCCGATGTTGGCGTAGCCGAGGCCCAGCGTGCGGTAGTCGTAGGAGAGCCGGGCGATCTCGGGCGAGGGGAACTGCGCCATCATCACCGAGACTTCCAGCACGACCGTCCACAGCCGCACCGCGTGCTCGAAGGCTTCGACGTCGAAGCTGCCGTCCTCGGCCCGGAACTGCAGCAGGTTCGCCGAGGCGAGATTGCAGGCCGTGTCGTCCAGGAACATGTACTCCGAGCACGGATTGGAGGCGCGGATGTCGCCGCCGGCCGGGCAGGTGTGCCAGTCGTTGATGGTGGTGTGGAACTGGATGCCGGGATCGGCCGAGGCCCACGCGGCGTGGCCGATCTTCTCCCACAGATCCTTCGCCTTGACGGTCCGGGCGACCTTGCCGTCGGTGCGGCGGATCAGGTTCCAGTCGCCGTCGGCCTCGACCGCGTTCAGGAAGTCGTCGGTGACGCGGACGGAGTTGTTGGAGTTCTGGCCGGCGACCGTCAGATAGGCTTCGGAATCCCAGTCGGTGTCGAAGGTCGGGAACTCGATCTCGGTGTAGCCCTGGCGCGCGAACTGGATGACGCGGCGGATGTAGTTCTCCGACACCATCGCCTTCTTGGCGGCACGGACTTCGCGCTTCAGGGCCGGGTTCTTCTCCGGCAGATAGCAGTCCTCGCCGGGGCCCTCGCAGTTCACGCAGGCCTTCATGATCGCCTGGAGGTGCTTCTTGACCGTCTTGGAGCCGGTCACAAGGGCGGCGACCTTCTGCTCCTCGCGCACCTTCCAGTCCACATAGGCTTCGATGTCGGGATGGTCGGCGTCGACCACGACCATCTTGGCGGCGCGGCGGGTGGTGCCGCCGGACTTGATGGCGCCGGCGGCGCGGTCGCCGATCCGGAGGAAGCTCATCAGGCCCGACGAGCGGCCGCCGCCCGACAGCGGCTCGCCTTCACCGCGCAGCTCGGAGAAGTTGGAGCCGGTGCCCGAGCCGTACTTGAACAGGCGGGCCTCGCGGACCCAGAGGTCCATGATGCCGGAATCGTTCACCAGATCGTCGTGGACGGACTGGATGAAGCAGGCGTGCGGCTGCGGGTGCTCGTAGGCGGTCTTGGAGCGGGTCAGTTCGCCGGTTTCATGGTCGACATAGAAGTGACCCTGGCTCGGTCCGTCGATGCCGTAGGCCCAGTGCAGGCCGGTGTTGAACCACTGCGGCGAGTTCGGCGCGACCTTCTGGGTGGCGAGCATGTAGGCCAGCTCGTCGAAGAAGGCGCGTGCGTCGTCCTCTCCGTCGAAATAGCCGCCCTTCCAGCCCCAGTAGGTCCAGGTGCCGGCGAGCCGGTCGAAGACCTGGCGGGCGTCCATCTCCGGACCGGTGCGCTCGTCTTCCGGAAGGGCCTCGAGCGCGGCCTCGTCGGCGGTGGAGCGCCACAGCCAGCTCGGAACGCTGTTTTCCTCAACGCGCTTCAGGACGGCCGGAACGCCGGCCTTGCGGAAATATTTCTGGGCCAGCACGTCGGTGGCCACCTGGCTCCACGCCGCCGGCACCTGGATGTCGGCGAGGCGGAACACGATCGATCCGTCCGGGTTGCGGATCTCGCTGGTTGCCTTGCGGAACTCCAGTCCCTCATAGGCCGACTGTCCCACCTTGGTGTAGCGCCGTTCGATCCGCATCTGTCTATCGTCCTTGCTTGCGCCGACGTTTGCACGTCGTTCCGGTTCGGCATTCGACGCGCTCGAAGGGGGACCTCCGAGCGGGCGCCAATCGCGTATCTAGTCGGGCACTATACCCGAAAACACTAAATATGGGGTTACTAAGGGGCTTTCGCCGGCAATCGTCGATCAAATCTCATCGGCACGCACCTGTCCCGCCCGTCGGCACGCTGCGCGCCGGCGCCTGTTAAAAAACTGTGCGGTTCCTGGGGTTCCTATGAAGACGACCGGTCGACGCCGTTCGATGATTTTGAAGGTATGGCGAGTCGACGAAGCGGTCAACGGGTAGTGTGTCGGACCCTTGTCCGACCCCATATATATTGTGCTGCCTGTGAATTGTGGGGATGACGCACGCGATGCGTCCTTGGGGCCGCGGCGGAACTCCGCGCGTTGCCTGACGTTTCGTGACAATCAAGCGAAATAAGGGGGCGACCGTGCGCTGCTTCGTCGTCGTGAATCCGAGGGCGGGCGCCAGTCTCGACATCCCGAATTTCGGGCAGCATGTGCGCGGACTTTTCGAGGCCGCCGCGATCCAGGCGGACTTTGCCGACCCGGACATCGAACTGGACCGGCAGATCGAGGCCGCGATGGCCAGCGATGCCCCGATCATCGCCGTCGCAGGCGGTGATGGAACGGTCATGGCGGTCGTCCAGGCGATGATGGGAACCCCAAAGAAGCTTGCGATTCTCCCGGCGGGAACCATGAACGTTTTGGCCCACGAGGTCGGTCTGCCGATGGATCTTTCGAAGGCGGTTCGGCTGGTGGAGGAGGGCGGATCCCGCCTGATCGATGTCGGCGAGGTAAACGGCCACTATTTTCTCGGAAACTCGATGCTTGGGGCGCCGTCCCGGCTCGCAAAACGTCGCGAAGGCTTCCGCGGGCGCTCCAGCGGTCGTGGCTATCTGGATCTCGTCCGTGCCGGCATCCGGGCGCTCCGGCGCTATCCGGCGATGGGGCTTGTGGTCGAAACCGGAGGGGATCGCCGCCCGGTGGAGACGCGGGCGCTGGTGGTCGCCGTCAACGACTACGAGGAAGGCGTCGGCAAGGTGATGACCCGTGCGTCGCTCGATGCCGGCGAATTGGTGGTCTACGCCCTGAAGCCCGTGACGCCGCTCCGGGTCCTCGGGCTGATGCTCGCCGTCCTGCTCGGTCGCTGGCGCCACGACCAGCGTCTGTTGCGTCTGGAGGTGGAGGACACGGTGCGAATCACGGCACGGCGCAAACGGGTCCGTGTGATGAATGACGGAGAGACGCTCTTGCTGACGCCGCCGCTGACCTATCGCCTCCATCCGGGCGCCCTGGAGGTGATCGTGCCCAAAATGGAGCCGGCGGTTGAGCCTTCAGACCCGTCCGCGACCGTTGCATCGGTGGGCTCATGACGGTTCTTGCCCACATCTCCGACCTGCATTTCGGCCGGATCGACGAACGCGCAGCCGCAAGTCTTGCTCAGGACCTGAAGGCCCACGGGCCGGATCTGGTCGTCGTGTCCGGCGATCTGACCCAGGGAGCGCATCGCTCGGAGTTCAGGGCCGCACGTGACTATCTCGACGGGCTCGATCTCCCCTGGTTCGCCGTGCCGGGCAATCACGATGTTTCGCCTTACCGGCTGATCGAACGTTTCCTCGATCCTTTCCGCAGTTACCGCGCCTTCATCGCGGAGGAGACCGAGCCGGTCTTCGTCGACGATCAGGTCGTGATCGCCGGCGTGAACACCGCCCGGCGCATGGGCTTCCACTGGAACTGGGCTCACGGTCGAATCAACAAGCCGCAGATTCGCAAGGCGATCGGCGCCTTTGCGGAGGCGCCCGACGATCGGGTGCGCATCGTGGTCGCCCACCATCCCTTCCAGCCGCCTAAGGACGATCCAGACGCCCGGCTCGTGGGGCGTGCGGACCTGGCGCTCAGGGCCTTCGGACGCGCCCATGTCCGGCTGATCCTTTCCGGGCACCTGCATCGGGGCTATATCCGGGTCGTCACGCCTTCGGACGTGACAAAAACTGGCGAGCTCAAGGTGGTTCAGGCGGGGTCGGCAATTTCGACCCGGCTGCGCGGCGAGCCGAACGCCTACAACCTGATTACCCTGACCGGTGAGCGTCTCGACATCCGTTCGCGGATATTCGAGGGTGACGGCTGGCGGGACTCGAAAGTCGGCTGACAGGCGCCGGCCGGCGGTGGGACGGACCGATGCCGGCCTTCGGGCGCGGACCAGCTCGAGTTCCGTCCGCAGACCCGCCATCGGACACAATGTGCAAGGATCGATCCTTATGGACCAAGCGCTTGCGAGCAAAGCCGCTCCGGGCTCGCTCGAGGCCGAAATCGCGAACCGGCGGACCTTCGCGATCATCTCGCATCCCGACGCCGGCAAGACCACGCTGACGGAGAAGCTGCTCTATTTCGGCGGCGCGATCCGGCTGGCGGGTCAGGTGCGTGCCCGCGGCGAGCGCCGCCGGACCCAGTCGGACTGGATGGCGATCGAGCAGCAGCGCGGCATCTCCGTGACCAGTTCGGTGATGACGTTCCAGCGCGACGGGGTGACGTTCAACCTGCTCGACACGCCGGGCCATGAGGACTTTTCCGAGGACACCTACCGGACGCTCACCGCGGTCGATTCGGCGGTCATGGTCATCGACGCGGCCAAGGGCATCGAGTCCCAGACCCTGAAACTGTTCGAGGTCTGCCGCCTGCGCGACGTGCCGATCATCACCTACATCAACAAGGTGGATCGGGAAGGGCGGGATCCGTTCGAGCTGATGGACGAGATCTCCGAGAAACTTGCGCTCGACGTCGCGCCCGTCACATGGCCGATCGGCATGGGGACCCAGTTCAAGGGCTGCTACAACCTGCGGGACAATGTGGTCCTGAAGCCGAAGAAGGATGGCGCCGGCGCCTTCGATGCCGAGGAGCGGGTCAACGGGATCATGGATCCCAAGCTGGACGATCTGGTCGGCGATCCCGCGCTGATGGAGCAGTTCCGCTCCGAGGCCGATCTGGCATCCACCGCGTTGTCGCCGGTCGATCCGGTCGCCTACCGGGAAGGCCATCTGACCCCGGTCTATTTCGGATCTGCCCTGCGCGACTTCTGCGTGGGCGACCTGCTCGACGGGCTCGGCGCCTGGGCGCCGCCGCCGCGCGTCCAGCCGGCCGAGCCGGCGCCGGTCGATCCGACCGAGGACAAGGTCACGGCGTTCGTCTTCAAGGTCCAGGCGAACATGGACCCGAACCATCGGGATCGTATCGCCTTTACAAGGATTTGCTCCGGTCGCTTCAAGCGAGGCATGAAGCTGAACCAGGTCGGCACCGGCAAGTCGATGGCGGTTCAGGCGCCGATCTTCTTCTTCGCCCAGGACCGCGATATCGCAGAAGAGGCCTTTCCCGGCGATATTCTCGGCATCCCGAACCACGGCACGCTCCGCGTGGGCGATACACTCAGCGAACGGACCGACGTGAAGGTGACCGGACTGCCGCGCTTCGCGCCGGAAATCCTGCGCCGTGTGCGCACCGGCGATCCGATGAAGGTGAAACAGGTCCGCCGCGCGCTGCACGATCTGTCGGAGGAGGGGCTGGCGCAGGTCTTCAAGACCCGGCTCGGCGCGGACTGGATCGTCGGCGTCGTCGGCGCGCTGCAGCTGGACGTGATGATCGACCGCATCAAGGCGGAGTACAAGGTCGAGATCGGCTTCGAGGGCTCGCCTTACGCGGCCGCGCGCTGGATCCACGGGCCGCGCGACAAGGTGGAGGAGTTCATCTCGAAAAACTCCTCCCAGATCGCCGAAGATAACGACGAGAGCCCCGTCTATATGGCCAAGAGCGCCTGGGAGCTGAATTACACGGCCGAGCGCTGGCCGGACCTGACATTCGGCGTCACCAAGGAACTGGTCTGAGCCGGGAGGCGGATCTCCTGACGGGAAGCCCGCATTTTTCGCCGGTTCCGCTTGGGCGACTGCCGCGCAGTCGCCCAATAAGGCGCCGTCAGGCCGTGGGGCGGCGTCATTTTATTTATTCCAAAGTCTGATCAATTTATCCGATTTTAGGTTGTTGTCGGATTAATCCCGCACGCGGATACTTTCCCTTCTGCGCATTTGCCGCGCAGGCCTGCAGTTTGTGCAGTGGGGAGGGGCGCCGATGACACGACCTGAATCCGATATCGACCTGTTCGACATCCGGGTCATGGAAAATCCGTATCCGGCCTACCGGGAGCTGCGCGATTGCGGCCCGGCGGTCTGGCTCACGGCTCACGACGTCTGGTGCATTCCGCGATACGCGGACGTCCGGCGCGTGCTGCGCGACCACACCACGTTCACCACGGCCAAGGGCGTGGCGATGGACCCGGCCGTCAACGAGGCGACATCGGGTCCGGGACGGGCAAATTCGCTGACCAGCGATCCGCCGCTCCATGAGCAGATCCGCCGGGTGACCGCCGCGCCGCTGCTGCCCAAGGCGCTCAAGGAGATCAAGGACGAAATCGAGGACCGCGCCCGCGCGCTGGTCGACGATATCTGCGCGCGCGGGCAGGTCGACGGCATGTCCGACGTGGCGGAAGTCCTGCCGATGACGGTGGTCTCCGAACTGGTCGGTCTGCCCGACAACGGCAAGGAATCCATGCGGCGCTGGGCGGCGGCGACCTTCGATGCGATGGGGCCGATGAACGAGCGCGGCAAGGCGGCGATCCCACAGATCCGCGAACTCCACGAATTCTGCCGGACGGAAGCAGTGCCGGGTCGTCTCAAGCCGGGGCGCTGGGCCGACCGGCTGTTCGCGGCGGCGGAGCGCGGCGAGGTCCCCGTCGATCAGTGCCCAGGCCTGATGCGGGAATATATCGGGCCGAGCCTGGACACGACGATTTTCGGCACCGGCCATCTGCTGCGGCTTCTCGGCGAGCACCCCGAGCAGTGGCAGCTTCTGAAGCAGGACCGATCGCTCGTTCCCGGCGCAATCAACGAGGCACTGCGAATGGAGGCGCCGATCCGCCTGTTCAGCCGCTACGTCCGGGAGGACGCGGATTTCGACGGCGTCACCGTCCCGGCCGGGGACAGGTTGCTGGTGCTCTACGGCTCGGCGAATCGCGACGAGCGCAAGTGGGACGATCCGGACACGTTCGACATCACCCGGAAGGCGGGCGACCAGCTCGCGTTCGGGGTCGGCATCCACACCTGCTCCGGGCTGCATCTGGCCAAGATGGAGATGAGCGCCCTCCTGACCGCGCTGCTCGATCGTCTCGACGGTTTCGAGGTCGGGGAGCCGGAATGGGCCTGGAACAACACGCTTCGGGGGTATGCCCGGCTGCCCATGACGGTTCGTCCGTCGGCGGCGCCTTCGGCCTGAGGGCCGCGGTCGCAGTCCGGCCCAGGCGCCCACACGTCCGGCGGCATCGGTATAAGGGCCGCTCGGACTGCCGGCTGGACAGGGGCGGCCTTGGTGGCCATAGTCCGCCAGCGAATTTCTTGCCTCGACCGCGCTCGGCCTCTATGTCGGTGCGGACGAGGCGCGGGCCGTCAGGCCCTGCGGTAGCGACCGTGCGACAGAGGCTTCAGCCGTGTGGAAACGCCTGTTTTTCGATGCTTTCACCTGGTGGAACTCGGCGACCCTTGGGACCCGGGTGCATACCTATTTTAAGGGCGAGTATGTCGGCGAGGACGAGTTCGGCAATCGCTACTACCGCACGAAGGGCGGCAAGATCGATCCGACCCTCGGCTTCCAGCGCCGCTGGGTGATCTTCAACGGCGCCGCCGAGGCGAGCAAGATCCCGACCGGATGGCACGGCTGGATGCATCACAAGGACGTGCCGGCGCCGAGCGAGACGACGTACACTGCGCGGTCCTGGGAAAAGCCGTTCCAGCCGAACATGACCGGCACGCCGGCCGCCTATCGCCCGAAGGGCTCGATCGTCCACGAGGATCCCCACCGGCCGCACGCCACCGGCGACTACGACGCCTGGTCGCCCGGCCAGTAGACCCGGCCGTCCGTCGGGCAGATGATGGCGCGCCCGGCAAAGGCGCGTGCGCGCCAATCTATCCCCTGAACACGAAGCCGGCTCCGATCGCGATCAGGGCGAACCCGATCGCGTGGTTCCAGGTCAGTGATTCCTTGAGATAGGTCACCGAGAAAACGGCGAAAACCGTGAGGGTGACAACCTCCTGGATTGTCTTCAGTTCGGCCGCTGACCAGTAGCGGTGCCCGATCCGGTTGGCGGGGACCGCCAGACAATACTCGAAGAAGGCGATGCCCCAGGCGATCAGGATCACCAGCAGCAGTGGTGCCGCCTTGAAGCGCAGGTGACCGTACCAGGCGAACGTCATGAAGACGTTCGACAGGCACAGCAGAAGAACCGGAAGCCATTTGATCGCAAACGGAGAGAGCGTCATTGGTGTTTTCCGGCCGGACCGGGGCGTGTCCGGACTGTCCTAGTCCCGGTCCAGCCGGGCGATAAGGCTGGACGTGTCCCAGCGCTTGCCGCCCATCGCCTGCACGTCGGCGTAGAACTGATCGACCAGCGCGGTAACGGGGAGCTGGGCGCCGTTGCGGTTGGCTTCCGCCAGGCAGATCGCCAGATCCTTGCGCATCCAGTCGACGGCGAAGCCGAAATCGAACTCGCCCTTCGTCATCGTCTGCCAGCGGTTCTCCATCTGCCACGACTGGGCGGCGCCCTTGGAGATGACGTCGATGACGGCCGCGACGTCCAGGTCCGCCTTTTGGGCGAAGTTGATCGCTTCGGAGAGGCCCTGGACCAGGCCCGCGATGCAGATCTGGTTGACCATCTTGGTAAGCTGGCCGGCGCCGGCCTCGCCCATGTGGCCGACCATCTTGGCGTAGCAGTCGATTACCGGCTTCGCCTTCGCGAACACGTCCGCCGCGCCGCCGACCATCACCGTGAGCTGGCCGTTCTCCGCGCCGGCCTGGCCGCCGGAAACGGGCGCATCGAGGAAGGCGCAGCCGCGCTGGTCCGCTGCGCTGGCGAGCTCGCGCGCGATCTCGGCCGATGCGGTGGTGTTGTCGATGAAGACGGTTCCGGCCTTCATGCCGTGGAAGGCGCCGTCGTCGCCGAGTGTCACCTCGCGCAGATCATCGTCGTTGCCGACGCAGCAGAACACGAACTCCGCCGCCTCCGCCGCTTCGAGCGGGGTGGGGGCTGCCGTGCCGCCGAACTCTGAGGCCCATTTCTCGGCCTTGGCGGAGGTCCGGTTGTAGACCGTGACGTCGTGACCGCCACGGGTCCGCAGGTGACCGGCCATCGGATAGCCCATGACTCCCAGTCCGATGAAGGCGACCTTGGCCATTCTCGCGTCTCCCCTTGTGCGTCGAGTGTTCCAGTCTTCTTGTCTCAGTGCCGGCCCGCTCAGGCAAGCGGCGCCAGCGCCTGCTCCAGATCCTCCAGCAGGTCCTGCACGTTCTCGATCCCGACGGACAGCCGCAGCAGGCCCTCAGGCACGCCGGACATCGGATCTTCGACCGACTTGCGGTGTTCGATCAGGCTTTCCACGCCGCCGAGCGAGGTGGCGCGGACGATGTGCTCGAGCCGGCCTGCGACAGCCAGGGCCGCCTCCGCGCCGCCGACCACATCGAACGACAGGAGGCTGCCGTACCCCCCGGGCATCTGGCGCCGGGCGATGGCGTGACCGGGATGGTCGATGAGGCCCGGATAGCGCACCACCTCCACTCCCTTGTGTCCGGCGAGATAGCCGGCGATCGCCCCTGCATTGGCCGACGCCGTCTTGACCCGGACCCCGAGCGTGCGCATGCCGCGGATCAGCAGCCAGGCTTCGAAGGCGCCCAGAACCGCGCCGGCATCGTGGCGCTCGCGGCAGATGGCTTCCCACATGGCCTCGTCCGTGTTCCCGGCGACGATCACGCCGGCCAGAACGTCGGAATGGCCATTCAGGGATTTGGTTGCCGAATGGACGACGAAGTCCGCACCGAGTGTGAGGGGCGTCGACAGGATCGGGGTGGCGGCCGTCGAATCGACGGCGACCTTTGCGCCGTGGCGATGGGCGATGTTGGCCGCCTCGGTGATGTCGACGACGGTCAGCCAGGGATTGGACGGGGTTTCGAGAAAGACCAGCTTGACCGCCTCGTCGGCCAGTGCGTCGGCGAGGCTGGCGAGGTCGCTTCCGTCGAACCAGCGGATCTCGACGCCGTGGGCGGCCAGGGTGCGCGTCGCGAAGATCTGGGTCCCGTAATAGATACCCTTCTGCACGGCGATCGGGCCGGTGGCTCCGGCGCGCAGCAGGGCGGCGATGGCGGCCATGCCGGACGCGAACATGCGCGCCGCGACGCCGTGTTCCATGGCGGCGATGATATCTTCGGCCTCGCGCACGGTCGGACCGTCGTCGCGCGCATAGACGTGGCCGGGCCGGACCAGGCTGTAGTCGGGCTCGCGGGCGAAGGTGGTGGCCGGCTGCAGCGGAGGCACGACGCCGCCTGTCGCCGGATCGATCCGGCCGAGCGCCTGGGCGGCGATGGTTTCGGGATGGAGCGGTCCGCGATCACGGGCCTTGGACATGGGGCGTTCCTGTGCTTGGCGCCGGAGCCCCGATCGGGTCCCGGTGGCTGCCGGGTGGTGTCTCTGTTCGGTTCAGTCTGTCGCGTCCGGCCGCCCCGCGGAGGTTTCGACAGCTTCGCTGCGGGCCTGAGTGGGACGGTCGAGATGACGGGTAAGGCGGCGCTCCAGCCGCGTCCAGATCCGCCCGAGCGTTTCCACCAGCACGAGATAGAGAAGGGCCGCCCAGACATAGGCCTGGAAGTCGAAGGAGCGCGAGAAGGCGCGCCGGGTCTCTCCCATCAGGTCGTAGACCGTGATGATGGAGGCGATGGCCGAGCCCTTGATCATCAGAATGATCTCGTTGCCGTAAGGGCGCAGTGCGATGATCAGGGCCTGGGGCATCACCACGCGCAGGAAGATTGCGTGCCGCGGCAGGCCGAGGGCCTTGGCGCCCTCGATCTGCCCCCGCGGCACGTTCTGGATCGCGCCGCGCAGGATCTCCGCCTGATAGGCGGCGGTGTTGAGGGCGAAGACGAAGACGGCGCAGGTGAAGGCGTCGCGGAAGATCCACCACGCGCCGATCGCCTTGAGCTCCTGATTGAAGTTGCCGGCCCCGTAATAGAACAGGAAGGCTTGGGCGATGAGCGGCGTGCCCCGGAAGAAATAGACGTAGGCGTAGGCGATCCCGCCAATGATCCAGTTCCTGGACATCCGCGCGAAGGCGATCGGGATCGACAGGGCGGCGCCGAGCAGGACCGACAGTCCGACCAACTGGATCGTGACCTGGAAGCCCGACAGGAGTTTCTCACCGTAGCGGCCGAGGAAATCGAGCCCCGACGCATTGACCAGATAGTAGACCGTGGCGATGCCGGACAGAATCCACACGGCCATGAGCACATGGCCGAGAACGCGGGTTGCGGTCCAGGGCCGCGAGGGCGGGGTAACCGGACGGATCAGCGAGGCAAGGGCCATCAGCGAACGGCCCCCTTGTTCGCCCAGCGTTCGATGCGCGCGATCCCGATCGACGAGATGATGGAGAAGATCAGGTAAAGGAGGCAGGCGACGCCGAAGAAGAGGAATGCTTCCTTGGTGACCCGCGCGGCGACGCCCGCCTGGCGCAGAATGTCCTCGATGCCGATCACGGAGACGAGGGCAGTGTCCTTGAGCAGCACCAGCCACAGATTGGAAAGGCCCGGCAGGGCGATCCTGATGAGCTGCGGCACGATCACCAGCCGCATCGTCTGGAGCCGCGACAGACCGAGCGCCTCGGCCCCTTCGTACTGGCCCTTCGGGATGCCCCGGAAAGCGGAAAGAAAGACCTCGCTCGCATAGGCGGAAAAGACCACGCCGAGCGCGATCATGCCGGCAATGAAGCTGTTGATCTCGATGCGCTGGTCGCTGAACAGCGCCAGAATCTTCTGCAGCAGGATCTGAACGCCGAAATAGATCAGGAAAAGCGTCAGGAGCTCGGGCAGCCCGCGGAAGACGGTGGTGTAGATGCTGGCAGCCGTGCGCAGGGTCGGCTCGGTCGAGTTTTTGGCGAGTGCGGCGAGAAAGCCGAGGGCAAGTCCGAACGGAAGCGTCGACACCGCGAGCGCCACGGTGACGAGGGCGCCTCGCGCGATCTGGTCGCCCCACCCGTCGGGGCCGAAGGAAAGCAGGGATAGCCAGTCGGGCATCGGGACGCCGGGCGTTGGGTGACCGGCTGCTCAGTCGAGCGAGCCGCGGGCCGGAACTCTCCGCGGGCCCGATGCACGGGACGAAGTGGTTGTCCGTGCCGGTCGGAGCGCGCCGGGTGCGTGGGCAGGGACTGAACGGGGACCCGCGTCTCGGGCGGGCCCCCGATACGTCGGATGGTGTCAGTCGCCGTAGACGTCGAACTCGAAGTACTTGTCGTTGATGGCCTTGTAGGTGCCATCCTCGCGGATTTCGGCGATTGCCTTGTTGAACATCTCAACAAGGTCCTGATCTTCCTTGCGGATCGCGATGCCGATGCCCTCGCCATAGATGGACGCATCGATCGGCAGCGTGTTGACGATCTCGCAGCAGGTGCCGGAGTCCTTCACCCACTCGTCGATGACGATCACGTCGTCCACGGCACCGTCGAGGCGGCCGTTCTCCAGGTCGAGCTTGTATTCCTCGGCCGTCGGATAGAGCTTTACGTCCGCGTCGGGGAACAGCTTTTCGGCGTACTCGGCATGGGTGGTGGACGCCTGCGCGCCGATGGTCTTGCCCGACAGCGCCTCGGCGGTCGCCTCAGTGATGTCGGAACCCTTCGGGACGACCAGCGCCGGCGGCGTGTTGTAGTATTTGTTGGTGAAGGCGACGCGCTCCTTGCGCTCGTCGGTGATCGACATGGAGGCGATGATCGCGTCGTACTTGCCGGCTTCCAGCGCGGTGATGATGCCTTCCCAGTCCTGGGTCACGAACTCGCACTTCACCTCCATCTTCTCGCAAAGCGCGTTCGCGATATCGATGTCGAAGCCTTCCAGCTCGCCGCTGGAGGTCAGCGTGTTGAAGGGCGGGTAGGCACCCTCGGTGCCGATCCGGACGGTTTCCCAGTCTTTTGCGGCTGCAGGGGCGGCGACAACGGCCATCGCGATGGCGGCCGAAGCGAGTAGACGGACGAACGTCATGGATCACTCCACATCTCTGGAAGGGGTGGCCGGGTATGTTGACCCGGTTCGTGTCTTCTGGGCCGAGCGGCGCGCGGATGTGCCCCGCGTTTCACCGGCAACCGCCTGAGTGTCGTCGAGATGTCCGATCGATGCAACGGTCTGCGAAACGCCCGCCAGGGTGGCGCCCGGGTACTGGCGGCCGCCTCAATCGGCCGATGGCTGGGCGGGGATCGCCTTGAGATAGGCCGCGACGGCTTCCCGATCCTCCGCTGGAACATTGGCCCAGTTCACCTGGACCGCCGCCATGGCGCCGCCCACCACGTCGTAGTCCGGGGTGAACCCGGATTCGAGATAGTAGGCGATGTCCTCTGCGCTCCAGCTCCCGATGCCTCCGGGCGATGGGGTGATGTCGGGCACGCGGCCGTCACCTTCGAGCGAGGCTGCTCCGGCGAGCCAGCGGCTCTGGTCCATCCCCATCAAAAGGGTACGCGGCGTGTGGCACTCGCCGCAGTGACCGGGCCCGCGCACCAGATAGGCACCGCGATTCTCCTGGGCGCTTAAATCCGGATTGTCCTCAAAACCCGGCGAATTCGCGTAGAGGCGCTTCCACAGGCCGATCCCGCGGCGAACGGAGAAGGGGAAGGGGAGCGCGGTGGGGGCGACCTTGTTGTCGACTGCGGGCAGGGTGTCCATGAACGCCTTCAGGTCGATCAGGTCTTCCAGGGCGATGTGCTGGTAGGAGGCGTAGGGGAAGGACGGATAGTAATGCCGACCTTGCGGCGAGACGCCGAAACGCAGCGTGTTCACGAAATCGGCCGTCGACCAGCCGCCGATACCGGTCTCGGGATCGGGCGATATGTTCGGCACATGGAACGAACCGAGCGGAGACTCCAGCTCCGCGCCTCCGCCGAGACGGGTCAGGTCGTCGCCGCTTGCCCCCGGTGCCGCATGGCAGGACGCGCATCCGCCGGCCCAGAACAGGGTCTCTCCATTCTGAAGGTCCGGATCATGGTCGGGCAGATCTGCCTCAGCCAGGGAGCGCGGTGCGGTAAGGAACCAGAAGCCCGCGGCGCCGGCGATCAGGAGCACCATAAGAACGAGAAGCGCGCGACGCATGTCGGATCCCGATTGGGCGATGGAGACTGGCAGGATGGCCAACTGGCCGCCTGAGCCGGACTCGGTGATCCGGCGCCCAGGTCCGGCCGGCCGGCACGATCCGCAGCCGCGGGCGGATCGGCGGGGCGGGATGCCGGGCTAGTTGCTCTCGCGGAAATCCTCGTGGCAGGTGCGGCAGTTGCGGGCAGCCGCTCCGAACGCCGGCTGAAATGCCTCAAGACCATTCGCCGCTGCCGCCTTGGCCGCCTCAGCATCCTCGGCGAGCGATGCTGAGATCTGCTCGAATTCGGCGAAGTTGTCCCAGATCGCGGCCTTCGCTTCGGTGTCGTGCCCAGTCTTGGAATCTTCCGGGAACAGAGAGGGAAACCGCGTGCCGGCCTCGATCAGCGTCTGCATGGCTTCCTCGGCCTTGGCCTGATCCCAGGGCTGGGCGCCTTTGACCATGTCGCCGGCGGCTTTGGTGGCCCGGCCGACCGATTTCATCAGATCCTGACGCTCTGCGATCGCGTCGGTTCCGGTCGGTTCGTCTGCCGCGGCGGGGGCCAGTGGGAGCAGACAGCCGATGCCCATCGCCATGGCCAGTCCAAAGGCGAGCGTTTTCATGCGTGATCCCTCCGATTGCGCATCTGGAATACGACAAATCCCAAACAGGCTGGATGAAATGCCCATGGCATTGCAACGGAGAAGACGAGCGAAACCTACGCCGCCCATCACGTTTGCGAGAAGGGGTGGCCGACCAGTGGGTTGTGTTCGGCCCTTTCTCGGTGGGCCGAGCCGCGCTAGAAGCGGATCGAATATCGATATTCCGGAAGCTGACCGGGCGGGACGCCACCATCGATCCGGCCCAAAGAAGGAGCGGCAAGAATGCGCACGATCGGGCACTTTATCGGCGGCAAGACGGTGGACGGCGGCTCCGGCCGAACGGCACCCGTCTACAATCCCTCGACGGGCGAGGTTCAGGCCGAGGTTGCCTTGGCCACCAAAGCGGAAGTCGAGGCCGCGATCGCGAACGCGGCCGAGGCTCAGCCGGCCTGGGCGGCCACAAACCCGCAGCGGCGCGCTCGGGTGATGATGAAGTTCGTCGACCTGCTCAATCAGAACATGGACGAGCTGGCCAATCTGTTGTCGTCGGAACACGGCAAGACGGTGCCGGACGCCAAGGGCGACATTCAGCGCGGCCTGGAGGTGGCCGAGTTCGCCATCGGCGTGCCCCATCTGATGAAGGGCGAATTCACCGACGGGGCGGGCCCGGGCATCGACATGTACTCCATGCGCCAGGCGCTGGGCGTCGTCGCGGGCATCACGCCGTTCAACTTCCCGGCGATGATCCCGATGTGGAAGTTCGCGCCCGCCATCGCCTGCGGCAATGCGTTCATCCTGAAGCCGTCTGAGCGCGACCCCTCCGTTCCCATGCGTCTCGCGGAGCTGATGATGGAGGCGGGCCTGCCGGCCGGCATCCTCAACGTCGTCAATGGCGACAAGGAAGCCGTCGATACCGTCCTGACCGATCGGCGGATCCAGGCGGTCGGCTTCGTCGGATCTTCCGACATCGCCCAGTATGTCTATGCGACGGCAGCCGCCCACGGAAAGCGGGCCCAGTGTTTCGGCGGCGCCAAGAACCACATGATCGTCATGCCGGACGCCGACATGGAACAGGCCGCCAACGCGCTGATCGGTGCCGGTTACGGGTCGGCCGGCGAACGCTGCATGGCGGTTTCCGTGGCCGTGCCTGTGGGCGAGGCGACCGCCGACAAGCTGATGGAAACGCTCGTCCCGAAGGTCCAGGCGCTGAAGGTCGGCCTGTCCAGCGATCCGGATGCCGATTTCGGTCCGCTGGTCACAAAGGCCGCACTCGACAAGGTGAAGGCCTATGTCGATACCGGCGTTCAGGAAGGCGCCGAGCTCGTCGTGGACGGCCGGGACTTTACCATGCAGGGCTACGAGAACGGGTTCTTCATGGGCGGCTGCCTGTTCGATCGGGTCACTTCCGACATGCGGATCTACAAGGAAGAGATCTTCGGTCCGGTTCTGTCCGTGGTCCGCGCCAAGGACTACGAGGACGCCGTGCGCCTGCCGAACGACCACGAGTACGGGAACGGCGTTGCCATCTTTACCCGTGACGGCGATGCGGCCCGCGACTTCACCAGCCGCATCAATGTCGGAATGGTGGGCGTGAATGTGCCGATCCCGGTGCCGCTGGCCTACCACACCTTCGGCGGCTGGAAGCGATCGGGCTTTGGCGATATGAACCAGCATGGACCCGACTCTGTGCGCTTCTATACCAAGACCAAGACGGTGACTTCTCGTTGGCCGTCCGGCATCAAGGACAACGCGGAATTCGTCATTCCGACGATGGGCTGACCCGTCGCTCGGTCCCTCGTGGCTCGTCCGAGACCACGGTCGGGACCGCCGATTGGAGACACGGCGCCGTGCGGCTATGCCGCACGGCGCCTTTTTGTTGTCCGGGACGCAGGTCAGTCTGCGAACCGGTTGCTGAGAACGGGCGAAAAAAGTCAGCAGAAGCGCTTAGCCGGCCTTGTTTTTCGTGGCCTGGCGTCAGGGTTCCACGCAAGGGTGTGAAGTAGTATCATTGGTTGTATGGGGCTGCAGGCCTTCGGCAAGCTTCAGGCCATCCTAAGGGCCTATCCGATCGCATCCCGAAGCTGCATCGGGAGACAGACTCTGCCGTCGGCAAATATGGGCAATCGCAAGCGTGATTTTCGCGACATGGAAAATTGTTTCGAATTGAGCTGGAAGGAAGCGGCCGCCTGGCCGCTTCTTCGGTGCGGTCTTCATTTTTTCTACGCAATTGACCTTCCGCAACTTCTGTACGCGGCATTGCCGATCGATGCATGCTGCAGCAGACGTTCGGGTGAGGCGTAGAGCCGATGCGGCCAATCTATGCTTTAATCGTCGGTTTGGTTCTTGCCGCGCAGATAGTCGTTATTCAGTTCGATTTTTTCGAAATGTTTTATGAATATTCTCGGGCGCACGAGGAATATCAGCTGGACGAGATACTCTCGGTGCTTCTTGTTGGAAGTGTCGGGCTGATCGTCGCAATGCTCGTTATGAACCGGGACTATCGACGGGAGATCGCGCGGCGGGAGGCTGCTGAAAGCGAGGCGGAGCGAATAGCGCGCCGCGATCCGCTAACCGGCCTCCCCAATCGGCGCGTGTTCCTTGAGATGTTCGAGAGACAGGTCTTTGAGGCGCGCGTATCGGGAAGTCGGCTCGCCGTCCTGCTTCTCGATCTGGACAATTTCAAGAGCGTGAACGGCGTCTACGGCAGCGACAGTGCCGACCGCGTGCTGCAGGAGGTCAGCCAGCGCATTTCGGCCGTGCTAGGATCTGCCGGTTTTCTCGCCCGGCTTACAGGCGACGATTTCGCTATCCTGATTGAGGGTGCCGACCAGCCCGAGACCCTCTTTCGCACCGCTCGTCGCATCCTGAAGGAAGTCTCGGCACCTTTTGATTCCGAAGGGCTGCCGACAACCGTGACGGGCTCGATCGGGATCGCCGTGTTTCCGACCGACGGCGAGACCCCCGCTGGTATTCTGCAGAAGGCGAATGTCGCCCTCGGTCAGGCGAAGGTCGCCGGCCGGAACACCTATGTTCTTTTCGATCAGGCACTTGATCGGCTGCTTCAGAACCGGAAGGCGCTGGAGGCGGCGTTGCGGGATGCGATCGAAGGCGATGGGATCGTGCCGAACTTCCAGCCGATCTACAATCTCACGACCATGCAGCCCGTGGCCGTGGAAGCCTATTTGCGCTGGGACCATCCGCAGAAGGGTCTCCTGGGCGCCGACGAGTTTCTGAGCATTGCCGAGGACGCGCAACTGACCGACTGTCTGTTCTTCGTGCTCCTGGACAAGGTCTGCACCGAAATGCGTCGATGGCCGCGGTCCGTCTCGGCCTCGCTGAACGTTTCCAGCCAGCAGTTTGCCGACCCCGATCTGGCCGGGAAGATCCTGGCGGCCTTGGAGAAGAACGCGCTTCCGGCAACGGCTCTCAGCATCGAGGTCCCCGAGGCAGCCATCGTGACGGAGATGAAGCGGACCATGAACACGCTTCAGCAGCTGCACGAGGCCGGCGTCGGGATTGCGCTCGATCAGTTCGGCACCGGGTTTTCGTCGCTGCGCCAGCTTCGGGATATTCCGCTCGACACGGTGAAGATCGACAGCTCGTTCGTGAAACGGGTGAACACCGACGTCGAGGCCCGGCGCGTCGTCTCGTCCATCATCGATCTCGGCCGCGCGTTGGGGTTCAAGACGAGCGCGTCAGGCATCGAGCAGGCGGCGCAGGCGGTCTGGATTCGGGAGCGGGGCTGCGAGTTGGGGCAGGGCAACCTCTTCTGCGAACCGCTGGAAGCCGATGCGATGGCCGCGCTTCTGGCGGAGGCCGGCGGACTGGGCGTCCGGTAGGACGATCGGTCAAATTTCACACCGTACCGAATTCCTGTATGGACCGCATCGAACAGGCCGTGCGGACCAGGGAGCAGAACGTGGTGACATCATCGGCAGCATTCGAGACGGCCGGCCGCAGCCAGACGGGTGCACAACAGGCAGTGTCGCCGGCCCGTCTGGCGTTTCAGAGCGTCGGTCATTCCTATGGCGGCGCGGCTGTCCTGACTGACGTCACGCTTTCGGTCGCCCCAGGCGAGATCCTCTGCCTGCTGGGGCCGTCCGGCTGCGGGAAGACCACCTTGCTCCGCCTCGCGGCCGGGGTCGAAGCCCAGACCGAGGGTGTGATCCTGCTCGACGGGCACGAGGTCGCGGGGCCGCAGGGCTTCGTTCCTGCTGAAGAACGCGGCCTGGGCCTGGTGTTCCAGGACTATGCGCTCTTCCCCCATCTGACGGTTCTCGACAACGTCCTCTTCGGAATCAGGCGAGGAAACCGGCCGGCGGCCATGGACCTTGCGCAGCGGACGCTGGAGCGGATGGGCCTCACCAGATACGCGGACGCCTATCCGAACGCGCTCTCCGGCGGAGAGCAACAGCGGGTCGCGCTTGTCCGAGCACTGATGCCGCGGCCTCGCGTCCTGCTGATGGACGAGCCGTTTTCCGGTCTCGACCGGACACTGCGGCACCATGTCCGCCGGGATGCGCTGGCGCTCCTGCGCGAAACCGCATCGACGGCCGTGGTCGTCACTCACGACCCGGAAGAAGCCATGCAGATAGGTGACCGTATCGCGCTGATGCGCGCCGGGCGCGTTGTTCAGGAGGGGGACCCCGCGTCTCTCTATGCCCGCCCGGTCGATCTGGAGGCCGCACGCTTCTTCAGCGAAGTGAATGAATTCGAGACAACGATTCGCGACGGATGCGCGATGACACCATTGGGCCAGATTTCCGTGCCGGATATGAAGGATGGGGCGCACGTTGTTGTCGTGGCCAGGCCGGATGCGCTTCTACCCGCGGCCGATGGCCGCGGCTGTCCCGGGCGCGTAGTCGACCGCCGGTTCCTCGGCGAAATCGAACGCATCGAGGTGGAGGTGGAGGGCTTCCCGCAGCTTCTTGTCGTGCGGCGACCGGTCCGCTGCGGCGGGTTGGCCGGAGACACCGTAACGCTGGCATTGGATCCGGAAGCGACGCTGGTATTTCCGTCGGATCCCGACCGAGCCGGAGGCGCTACCGGCGATTAAGCTGTGGTGCGGCGCAGCGACCTCATTGCGGGCGCCCGCGCTTTTTGAAATAGTGCCGGACAAGCGAGACCGCTTGGATCGGTCCGACACATGGGAACAGTGTTAAATGGGTATCAGTTTCTGGCAAATTCTCATCATTGCCGTGATCGTCGTGCTGCTGTTCGGACGCGGTAAGATTTCGGAGCTGATGGGGGACGTCGCGAAGGGCGTTAAAAGCTTCCGCAAGGGCCTCGCCGACGATGATGACGAGGATCAGAAGGGCACCTCGGACGCGTCCGGCAAGACGATCGAGCATACCCCTTCGGAGACCGTCAAGCAGACCTCAGAGGATCGGTCCAAGGCTGGTTGAGCCGGGAACGCGAGCGAAGGCGTCGTAGCCCGATCCGAGGCGCAGGCTAATGTTTGACATCGGCTGGACCGAGCTGTTGGTCGTCGCAGCGATTGCGATTCTGGTGGTCGGCCCGAAAGAGCTGCCGTCCATGCTGATGACGTTCGGCCGCACGGTCGGGCGCATGCGTCGTATGGCCAACGAATTCCAGTCCCAGTTCAACGATGTGTTGAAGGAAGCCGAGCGTCAGGCCAACGTCGACGACGTCCGCAAGGATATCGAAAAGGCGGGCTCCGTGACCGATCCGTTCAAGTCGGTTCGCCACATGATCGACCCCAACGCCGGCGCCAAGCAGCCCGGCCAGTCCGACAGTGCCAAATCGCCCGCGAGCGCCGCGTCCGCGGACAACCAAGCGGAGACCGGCCAGTCGGCTGCCACAGAAACAACCGAGACACCTTCTTCCGAAGCAGCCGACACGCCGCCGCCCCAGCCCGTGTCCACTGAGACCGAGGCGACGCTGCCGGCCACGGAGCCCCAGCGGGATGCAGGCGTCGGAGGCACGCAGCGCTCATGACGCAGGATGACATCGACGCCTCGAAGGCCCCGCTGATCGACCATCTGATCGAGTTGCGCGGGCGGTTGATCAAGTCGCTGATCGCCATCGCGATCGCGTTCGTTGTCTGCTTCTACTTCGCCTCCGACATCTTCAATATTCTGGTGGTCCCCTATGAGCGGGCTGCCGGCGAAACCCGGTCGATCGAGCTGATCTACACCGCGCCCCAGGAATATTTCTTCACCCAGCTCAAGCTGGCGCTGTTCGGGGCGCTGTTCCTGGCGTTTCCGGTGCTGGCGTCTCAGATCTACATGTTCGTGGCGCCCGGCCTCTACAAGAACGAGCGCGGCGCCTTCCTGCCGTTCCTGGTCGCGACCCCGATCCTGTTCCTGATCGGCGCCTGCCTCGTCTATTTCGTGGTGATGCCGCTGGCCATGAACTTCTTCCTGGCCATGGAGCAGGAGGGCGGTGCCGGCCAGGCCAGCATCCAGCTCCTGCCGAGGGTCAGCGAGTATCTCGGCCTGATCATGGTTCTGATCTTCGCCTTCGGGATCGTGTTCCAGCTGCCGGTGGTCCTCACGCTGCTCGCCCGAGCGGGGATGACGAACGCGGCCGATCTCAAGCGGAAACGCAAGTATGCGGTGGTGATCGCCTTCATCATGGCTGCGGTGCTGACGCCGCCCGATCCGATCAGCCAGATCAGCCTTGCGGTGCCCGCGCTGCTCCTCTACGAGATCTCCATCATCGCCGTCCGCTATGTCGAGCGGTCGAAAGCCGCGGCCGAGACGGACGAGGCGAGCTGACGGCGGGCCCGCCGCCGTTCACGAGATTTCCGGAGCTTTCCGATGTTGGACATCCGCTGGATCCGCGACAATCCGGAGGCGTTCGACCGTGCGCTTTCCGCCCGCGGCATGGATCCTCTTTCCGACACGCTGACCAAACTCGACGATGCCCGCAGGGCCGCCGTTCAGGCGCTCCAGGAAGCCCAGGCGCGCCGCAACACGGCGTCAAAGGCGATCGGGAAGGCCAAGGGGTCCGGCGATGAGGAAGAGGCCCAGCGGCTGATGGCCGAGGTGGCCTCGCTCAAGGCGCAGATCCAGGCGGGCGAGGAGGCGGAGCGGGCCGCGGAAGCGGAGCTGGAGGCTCTCCTCGCAGCCACGCCGAACGTGCCGCTGGACGACGTTCCGGTCGGGGCCGATGAGGCCGCAAACGTCGAGCTGCGCCGGAGCGGCGAACAGGCGCAGCTGAGCTTCGCAGCGAAGGAACACTACGAGCTCGGCGAAGCGCTGGGACTCATGAGTTTCGAGGCCGCAGCCCGGATCGCCGGGTCGCGGTTTGTCGTTCTGAAGGGAGCGCTCGCCCGCCTGGAGCGCGCGCTCGGACAGTTCATGCTCGACATTCACACCCAGGAGCACGGCTACACCGAGGTTCAGCCGCCGCTGCTGGTGCGCGATCAGGCCCTGTTCGGGACCGCTCAGCTTCCGAAATTCGCCGAGGATCAGTTCGCCACGACGGACGCGCGCTGGCTCATCCCGACGGCGGAGGTGCCGCTGACCAACCTGGTTCGCGAGCAGCTTCTCGACGAGGCGGATCTGCCGATCCGGGTGACCGCACTGACGCCGTGTTTCCGGTCCGAGGCGGGATCGGCGGGCCGCGACACCCGCGGTATGCTGCGCCAGCATCAGTTCAACAAGGTCGAGCTCGTGTCGATCACGGCGGCGGAGACGTCGCTGGACGAACACGAACGCATGCTCGCCTGCGCCGAAACCATCCTGCAGCGGCTCGGGCTCCACTACCGGGTTATGACGCTGTCGACCGGAGACATGGGGTTCGCGTCGCGGAAGACCTACGACATCGAGGTCTGGCTGCCGGGGCAGGGGGCCTATCGCGAGATCTCCAGCTGCTCGGTCTGCGGCGATTTCCAGGCGCGCCGGATGGAGGCGCGCTACCGCCCGGCCGAGGGCGGGGGAACGCGGTTCGTGCACACGCTCAACGGGTCGGGCGTTGCGGTCGGGCGCGCGCTGATCGCGGTCATGGAGACGTACCAGCAGGAAGACGGCACCATTGCCGTTCCGGACGCGCTGAAGCCCTATATGGGCGGCATGGACACGATCGGGCGAGGCTGAGGCAGACATGCGGATTCTGGTCACCAACGACGACGGCATCCATGCGCCCGGCCTGTGGGCCCTCGAGGAGATCGCGAAAGCGCTGACCGACGATGTCTGGGTGGTGGCGCCGGAGACGGACCAGTCCGGATCCTCGCATTCCCTGACCATTAACGATCCGCTCCGGCTGCGCGAGGTGGGCGAGCGTCATTTCGCGGTGCGCGGCACGCCGACTGATTGCGTGATCATGGGCATGCGTCAGGTGTTGGATTCGCCGCCGGATCTGGTGCTGTCCGGGATCAACCGAGGTCACAACCTGGCTGACGACCTGACCTATTCGGGCACGGTGGCCGGCGCCATGGAAGGAACCATCCTCGGGGTTCGCTCCATCGCTTTGTCCCAGGCCTTCGATCACGCCATGGGGATCGAGCCTCCTTATGAGACCGCCGTCGCCCATGCCCCGGAGCTGGTGCGCCAGCTGCTGGCGGCCGACCTGCCGAGTGATGTGCTGATCAACATCAACTTTCCTGCTGTGACCAAGGACAAGGTCGCCGGGGTCAAGGTGACCCTGCAGGGGCGCCGGGACCAGGCGATGCTTGGGGTCGACGAGCGGCGCGACGGGCGCGGCAATCCCTATTACTGGATTGCGTTCGAGCGACGTCCCTTCGAACCGGGCGACGGAACCGACCTGCGCGCCGTGCGGGAAGGCTATATCTCCGTCACCCCCTTGCGCCTCGACCTGACCGCGCACAGAGTCCTCGATGATCTCAAGACGGCGTTGGGCTCGAAAGACTGAGCAGATGGCTCCGTCGAGCCGTTGTAAGAAATCGCGATGGGCGCATCCGACGAACCACTTTACGGGGAGCCGACCGAAGCGGACCGGGTTTCACTCGCCGAGCTGATCCTGCAGCTTCGCGCGAACGGAATCCGCGACCGCCGCGTGCTGTCGGCGATCGAGGCCATTCCCCGGCGTCTGTTTCTCGGCTTCCGGCACCAGGATCTGGCCTACGCGGATCGCGCGCTGCCGATCGAATGCGGCCAGACCATCTCCCAGCCGACGATCGTTGCGATGATGACGGAGGCGCTCGACGTCCAGCCGGATCATCGTGTTCTGGAAATCGGAACGGGCTCCGGCTACCAGGCGGCGGTGCTGGCGAAGCTTGCCCGCGAAGTCTACACCGTCGAGCGCTACCGCTCCCTGCTGGAGATGGCGCAGGACCGGTTCAAGGCTTTGAAGCTGGAGAACATCAAGACGCAGGTCGGAGACGGGTTCGACGGCTGGGCGGAAGCGGCGCCGTTTCACCGCATCATCGTGACGGCCGCCAGCGAGGACGTGCCGGAAACCCTGGCCAGCCAGCTGGTGGACCATGGCCTGATGATCATCCCGATCGGGACGCCTGGAGGCGTTCAGGATCTGGTCAAGGTGACGAAGATCGGCAGCCGTCGCGAGCAGACGTCCATCTGCGCTGTCCGTTTCGTTCCCATGGTCCATGGTGTGGCCGAACGGCTATGATCCTCTCCGCGGTGGCCCGACGCCTTCGGCGATTATTCTCGTCCGGGCGGTGCTGACCGCGCGATCCTGACGGAGGTCCGGTCTCTCCCGTCCCGGTTGTCTACCGGCGGACTGGGGACCGGTCGAAAAAGATCGAGTCCCTTAAACCTTCGTCAACGATACCCGTGTCTTCTGTCAGTGGATTTTCACGACTGAAGCAGGGTGGCCATCGATGTTCTCGCACGTGTCGAACGGCAGAGGGAAGGATACGGTCGGCCGGGCGGTTGCAGTTGCCCTTCTGGCCGCATTCACCGCCGGTTGCAGCGCCGATGTCTCGCGCTTCGCGGGCGGGCCGATCTATGCCGGATCCACCCCGAATCAGAAGGCCCTCCTGACCGGCGACGACCAGATGGTGACCGGGTCGCTGCCGGGGGGCGCTTCCTCCTCGTATGGCGGGCAAACCGGCTTCTCCTCGGGCCAGTCCACCTATCCCGGGCCGGCCGGGACCCACAACGGCTGGACGACCGTGGGTGGGACACCCATCGTGGTCCAGTACGAGGACACGGTGACCTCGCTCGCCCAGCGCTACAATGTGCCGCCGGACGTGATCTTGAGGACGAATGGCCTGACGCCGGGAACGCAGCTGGCGCCCGGTACCCGCATCATCATCCCGACCCATGCTTCGAGCCAGCCGACGGTGCAGCAGGCTGCCGTCCAGCCGTCCCAGACGCCGTCTGCCTCGTCGCAGTCCGGCACCTACCGGGTTCAGAGCGGCGACACGGTGTGGTCGATCGCGAGCGCCCACGGCATCAAGCCGGCCCAGCTCCTGTCCGCCAATGGAATGACGTCGGGCGACACGATCAAGGTCGGACAGACCCTCAAGATCCCTGGGGCGGGTGCTTCGGGGCAGCCGGCGGCCGTTGCCACAGCGTCGCAGCCGACCACGCTGAATGAGCAGAAGGAAGCCCTCGAGGCCAAGCCGGAGCCGGCGGCGGAAGCGCCGAAGGAGGAAGTGCAGGTTGCCTCGCTTCCCTCAGAGGCCGGTAAGGCCGGGGCCGCCGTGACGCAGACGGACGCGGCCGAGGACGCGCCGAGCGCGACCCAGGCTCCGCCGACCTCCGACGGTGCGGACGGCTTCCGCTGGCCTGCTCGTGGACGGATCATCGCCGGGTTCGGCAAGCAGTCCGACGGCGCCAACAATGACGGCATCAACCTGGCGGTTCCCGAAGGCACCCCCGTCAAGGCCGCCGAGAAGGGCACCGTGATCTATGCGGGCAACGAACTTCAGGGCTACGGCAACCTTGTCCTGATCCAGCACAAGGACGGCTGGGTTTCGGCCTACGCCCACAACTCGGAACTCCTGGTGAAGCGCGGCGAGACCGTCCAGCGCGGACAGGTGATCGCAAAGGCCGGCGCCACCGGGTCGGTCTCGCAGCCCCAGCTGCATTTCGAACTGCGCAAGGGATCGCAGCCCGTGGATCCGCTGCCGCATCTGTCGGGCGCCTGACCGGCCGATTCCTTGTGAGCTGCACGAGCCGCCCCGAACACCGGGGCGGCTTTTTTGCGTTCTGCGTCCGTCGGCGGCGGACGGTGGTAATGCCCCTGATGCATAGCGATGCCGCCTGCCGAAATCATATCGGGCGCCGAGAATTGAGGTTTCCTGCCGGAAATCCGATCACAATGTGGCGGGAATTTAGCCAGTTCTAGTAGAGATTTAGGCGGGGGGTTGACGTCTGATACTGGTCCGTGCCTGACTAGAGAAAATCAATCTGAACATGCGTGGGAACAGTGGCAACATCTGCACATGAAGTCACAGCCGATGAGGCTGGGGCCACGGTACAGTTTGAAAATGTCCAGAAGAGCTACGATGGCGAAACTCTCGTCGTCAAAGATCTAAATCTCGATATTGCGCGGGGCGAGTTCGTCACGATGCTCGGGCCATCGGGGTCTGGAAAGACCACGAGCCTGATGATGCTTGCGGGCTTCGAACCCGCGACGCATGGGGAGATTTATCTGGACGGTGCCCCCATCAACAACGTGCCGCCCCACAAGCGCGGCATCGGGATGGTCTTCCAGAACTACGCGCTCTTTCCGCATATGACGGTGGCGGAGAACCTGGCCTATCCGCTCAAGGTGCGGGGGATGAGCCGCAGCGAGATCCAGCAGCGTGTCCAGCGCGCTCTGGACATGGTCGAGCTTCCGGCCTTCGGTAGCCGGCGGCCTGCACAGCTGTCGGGCGGCCAGCAGCAGCGTGTCGCCGTGGCGCGCGCGCTGGTGTTTGAGCCCAATCTCGTCCTCATGGACGAACCGCTCGGGGCACTCGACAAGCAGCTGCGCGAGCAGATGCAGTACGAGATCAAGCACATTCAGGAGCGGCTGGGCGTTACGGTCGTCTACGTGACCCATGACCAGACCGAGGCGCTGACGATGTCGGACCGGGTCGCCGTCTTCAACGACGGCGTCATCCAGCAGCTGTCCACGCCGGAGGATCTCTACGAGCATCCGATGAATTCGTTCGTCGCCCAGTTCATCGGCGAGAACAACAAGCTGTCTGGCAAGGTCGTCGAGGTTCGTGGCGACGAGTGCTCGGTGCAGCTGGACAGCGGCGAGACGGTCACGGCGAATGCGGTCAACATCGAAGGTGTCGGCTCCCGCACGACCCTCTCGCTTCGGCCCGAGCGGGTCGACGTCAAGCCGCCTTCGGAGATGGCGAACATCCTGGATGCCGAAATCCGGGAACTGATCTTCCTCGGCGACCATATCCGCGCCCGCCTGTCGGTCGCCGGAAACGACGATTTCATCGTCAAGGTGCCGAACAAGCACGACGAGATCGATCTTCGGGAAGGCGAGAAAACGACGGTTGGGTGGTACGCCTCCGACTGTCGTGCGCTAGATCCCATCGAGGTCGCTTGATTGCGCGGAACATTGGCCGCGCGATCCGGTGCACGGGCTCACAGCCCGATTCTTGAGAAAAACGCGATCCAATGAGAAGGAGAGCTACAGTGAGGACAACAGCAAAGAGCGTTACGCTCGCGATGGCTGCCTCCGTGGTCGCCCTTGCGGCGGCGCATGCCCAGGACGATTCTCTTACCATCGTCTCCTGGGGCGGCGCCTACACGGAATCGCAGGACAAGGCCTATCATCAGCCCTACGCTGAGAAGACCGGCACGGAGATCCTGCAGGAGGACAAGTCCGCTCAGGCCCTGGCCGGTATCCGGTCGCAGGTCGAAGCCGGAAACGTCACCTGGGACGTGGTCGACATGCTCCAGGCCGATGCGCAGCGCGCCTGCGACGAAGGCCTGATCATGGAGATCCCCCACGACGAGTGGCTCGCCGAGGCGCCCGACGGAACGCCGCCGAGCGAGGACTTCATCGAGGGGACCCTGGGCGACTGCTTCATTCCGCAGATTCTGTACGCGACCATGTTCGCCTACAACACCGAAGCGTTCGACGGCGAAGGTCCGCAGACCATCGCGGACATCTGGGACACTGAGAAGTTCCCGGGCACCCGCGCTCTGCAGAACATCCCGCAGAAGAACCTCGAGTGGGCCCTGATCGCCGACGGCGTCTCGCCGGATGAGGTTTACGATGTTCTGGCCACCCAGGAAGGCCAGGATCGGGCGTTCGCGAAGCTCGACGAGATCCGCGACAACATCATCTGGTGGTCGGAAGGCGCTCAGCCGCCGCAGATGCTCGCCGACGGCGAGGCTGCGATCGCCACCGCCTACAACGGCCGCATCTTCAACGCGCAGGTCAACGAAGACCAGCCGTTCGAGATCATGTGGGACGGTCAGATGTTCGAGGTCGACGGCTGGGTTGTTCCCGTCGGCAACGATGATGAGCTCGAGCTGATCAAGGACTATCTCTACTTCGCGACCGACACCCAGCGTCTTGCTGATCAGGCGAAGTACATCTCCTATGCGCCGGCGCGGAAGTCTTCGGTGCCCAAGGTCGGCCAGCACGCCGAGCTCGGCATCGACATGAAGCCGCACATGCCGACCCAGGACGAGAACTTCCAGAACGCGGTGCAGTTCAACACCGACTTCTGGGCCGACTACGGTGACGCGCTCGAAGAGCGCTTCAACGCCTGGCTCGCCCAGTAAGGCGGTCTCTGCGACACGGATCCGGGCGGCGGCGTCGCCCGGATCCTTCTGCCGGCAATCGGGCGCACCTGTCATCCGTGACGCCGCCGGAGCCGGGATTGCGAGTGCATGCGGGCCGAAGCCGCGTTGAGCCTCGCGATCGCTGAACGAATTTCCGAGAGGGGCGGGGAAAGACGAACGATGTCGATGCGTCCGCGCCTTGCTCTCGAATGTCCGCGAAGGAGCAAACGGTGAGCGACAGCAGCGCGGCCAGCCACGGTCAGTCCCCGTCGTCGACGGGCAGCCAGTCCGGAACGGAACAGCTGACGACCGCCGACGGTACGCCGCTGCGCATATCGCTTCGCAAGGCTGAAGCGCGCGCCCGCCGCCGCGCTTTCTTTCTCGTGCTTCCGCTCCTCGCCTTCCTTCTGGTCACCTTCGCGATTCCGATCGTCCAGATGATCTCGCGCTCGGTGCGCAACCCGGAGGTGTCCGAGTATCTTCCGAACACGGCGTCTGCCATCCAGAACTGGAACGGGCAGGAGGTGCCGCCGGAAGAGGTGTTCGCCGCCATGGCAGCCGACATGGAAGTCGGCATGGAGAACCGGACACTCGGGCGCGCGGCCGCGCGTATCAACCGCGAGATTCCCGGTGCCCGTTCCACGGTCCTTGGTACGGCGCGCGCCCTCGACGAGATGTCGCCACCCTACAAGGAAGCGTTCATTGCGGACGACGATGGCTGGACCAATCTGGAGTTCTGGCGCCTGATCAAGCGCGAGACGCGAACCATCACGCCGGTCTATTACCTGCTTGCATTCGACTATGAGTACTCACCGAGCGGTGAGATCGTCGAGAGAGCGGAATACTATCAGGTCTACCGAATGCTGTTCCTCAGAACGGCATGGATGAGCCTGCTTATTACAGCGCTCTGTATCCTGCTTGGCTATCCGGTGGCGCATCTGCTTGCGACATTGCCGCTGAAGACGTCGAACCTGCTGATGATCCTCGTCCTGCTGCCGTTCTGGACATCGCTTCTGGTGCGAACATCGGCCTGGATCGTGCTGTTGCAGCAGCAGGGCGTCGTGAACGACATGCTCGTCTGGCTGGGCGTCATCGACACCGACAACCGAGTCCGGATGATCTACAACCAGATCGGCACGATCGTCGCGATGACGCACATCCTGCTGCCGTTCATGATCCTTCCGCTCTATTCGGTGATGAAAACGATACCGCCATCCTACATGCGGGCGGCGCGCTCGCTGGGCGCGACGCAGCTCAGGGCCTTCGTGACCGTCTATATGCCGCTGACGATCCCGGGTCTGGCAGCGGGTGTGCTTCTCGTGTTCATTCTGGCGATCGGTTATTACATCACCCCGGCCCTGGTCGGTGGCGATACCGGTATCTTCATCTCCAACCTGATCGCCCAGAACATGACCGGCTCGACGGCCCAGCTCCGGCTAGCGGCAGCCCTGGCGACGATCCTGCTGGTCGCGGTCCTGGTCCTCTACTGGGCATTCAACAAGCTCGTCGGCGTCGACCGGCTGAAGTTCGGCTAAGGGGAGGGCAGGACCATGGCACTTCCATCCTATGCGGGGCCGGGCGAGCGGGCCTGGTACTACACCTACCGGGTGATCTGCGGGCTGATCTTCCTGTTCCTGATCTTCCCGATCCTGGTGATCGTGCCGTTGTCGTTCAACGCGCTGCCGTACTTCACCTTCACGCCGGAAATGCTCTCGCTGGATCCGGCGGGCTATTCGCTCAGGTGGTACGAGGCGCTTCTGGGCAGCGAGGAGTGGCTGTTCTCGATCCGGAACTCGTTCATCATCTCGATCTCGTCGACGATCGTTTCGACGACACTGGGTACGCTCGCCGCTCTGGGGCTCAGCCGTCGGCACATGCCGTACCGGGCGGCCATCACGGCGCTGCTGATTTCGCCGATGATCGTTCCGCTGATCATCACGGCGGCGGCGCTGTTCTCCTTCTATGCCCGGGTGAACCTCGCCAATACGTTCTTCTCCATCATCATGGCGCATGTGGTGCTCGGTACCCCGTTCGTGGTGATCACCGTGACGGCGGCGATGTCGAGCTTCGACGAACAGCTGATCCGCGCGTCCCAGAGCCTCGGGGCCAATCAGGTCACCACCTTCTTCAAGGTGATCATGCCTCTGCTCCTGCCGGGCGTGATCGCCGGCGCGCTGTTCGCCTTCATCACCTCGCTGGACGAGGTCGTGGTGGTGATCTTCCTGGCCGGACCGGAGCAAACGCCAATGACCGTGCGGATGTTCTCGGGTCTGCGCGAGGAGATCAGTCCGACCATCCTTGCGCTTGCGTCGATCCTGGTGGCGATGTCCATCGTGCTTCTGACCGCCATGGAGCTGATCCGGCGCCGCGGCGAGAAGCTGCGGGGAATCAAGAACTAGCTCGGTCGAGGCGCGCTGGCGCCCGGCGACAAAGCGATTGGAAACGCAGCAGTGCCGTGGAAGCGAGATCCGCTTCCACGGCATTTTCGTTTGCACGGAGCTCAGAGCGTTGTGACGCGACCGGAGTCCGTTGGATCGATGGACGCTCAAGCGCCGGTTCGTGGCGCGATGCCCATCCGAACGAGACATCCGTCCCGTAGCCGATAGTGATGGTAGAGCGCGGCCGAGACGTGGAGGACGATGAGCCCTATCAAGAGCCGGGCGGCCAGGCCGTGCAGTGCGCGAGGTGGCGCGGAACCGAAATCGGGCAGAAGACCGCCTCCCGCCAGCACCGGGAATGCGTCGGCCAGGGCCAGAATGGTAACGCCACTCGTTGCAAGGCCCAGGGGCAACAGCTGTAAGAGAACGTGGATCGCGGTTGCCAGGGGCGCCGCTGGTCCGTCCAGCTTCTCGGGACGGACATCGGCGGTCCACCACCACAGGAGCCGGGCAAGCGTCAGCACCGCGGCGGTAATCCCGGTCGTCACATGGACCCTGAGCGCGTTGGTTCCGTGCGCTCCCAGGGTGTCTGCCGCAAAGCCCGAGGCGAGGGCGGTGCCGATCAGCGCGGCGATCGACCAGTGGAGCGCAATTGCGACCGAGCCGTAGCGGGTCGATGTGCTTCTGATCCTCATCAGTCCTGCTCCGGTGTTCCGCTTTCATCGCCGCGGACGACGCGGTAGAGCGCCGGATTGATCTTCAGGCCCTCGATCGCGGGAAAGACGCCGGCTTCCCGCATCCGCCGGGTCGCTTCGGCAAAGGCCTCGGCAGAGGTCCACGTCGCCACGTTGATCAGTGCAAACCGGGCGTCCGGCGTGACTGCCTGATGGAGGGTGGTGGTCACGTAGCCGGGCTGCGTCTTCAGGAAGTCGCGCGCTTCTTCCCATGCTGCGATGGCGCGCTGCTCCTGCCCGGCCGGTACTTCGAACACATTGATCAGCGTGACGTCGGCGGCGGCCGGCGATGCCATGGTCAGGGCGGTGGCCGCGATGGCCGAGCGCAGGCGGTTTGTCGGGGTCATGGTCCTCTCCATACGGATTTAATATAGCAAGCTATATATAATTGAATAGCAAGCTATTCAAGTGCGATGAAGGGGGATGACATTCGACAAGTGGGCTTCAGCCGGATACCTGGCCAATCACATGGCGCGCCTGTTCGCGCAGGGACTCCACGCGCGCATCAGGCCGCTCGGTCTCTCTCCCGGCAATTTCCCCGCGCTTCTGGAGTTGTGGGCGGACGACGGGCTGACCCAGAAGGAACTTGCGGCACGTCTCTCGATCGAGCAGGCGACGATGGCCAATACGCTGACGCGGATGGAGCGGGACGGGCTCATTCGGCGCACGCCGCATCCGGCCGATGGCCGGTCTCAGCAGATCTGGCTCACGGAGAAGGCCCGCGCCCTCGAGGCCCCTGCGACGGAGGCTGCGAACGCGCAGAACGCCGTTGCCCTGGCGCACCTGAGCGACGAAGAGCGGACGCGCTTCGTGAGGTTGATGACGACCGTGATCGCATCGATGCGGGCGGCGCAGGATACGCCGCCCGATGGTGAGGGCGCCGGGTGAGGGGGCTTCGCCTCAGAGGACCCGGAGGACCCGAGACGTCGCCAACGGCCGGCTCGCGCACACCCGTTCAACCCGTCCGGTTCAGACCGGACAGGACGTGCTCAAGTCATTAAATTCGGTGTTATCGCCCTGCGCTCGGAGGTTTCCATCCGGACGCCGGCGGCCGACTGCAAAAGTCCCCGACAGGGGAGATCAGCTCGGCTGGAAGAGGGCGGCGCCCTGCTTCAGGACGATCACCTTGGTGCCCACCGGCGCCCGCGAGTAGAGGTCTTCGACGTCCTCGTTGTTCATCCGGATGCAGCCGGACGACACGTTGAGCCCGATCGACCACGGCTCGTTGGTTCCGTGAATCCGGTAGAGCGAGTCGCGGTTACCCTTGTAGAGATAAAGCGCCCGGGCGCCGAGCGGGTTCTCGACGCCGCCCGGCATGCCGTTGATGTACTCCCGGAGGTCGGGGTCGCGCTCGATCATGTCGGGGGTCGGCGTCCAGCTCGGCCACTCGGCTTTGCGGCCGACATGCACCTCGCCCGACCAGCCGAAGCCTTCCTTGCCGACGCCAACGCCGTAGCGGATCGCCTGGAAATTCGGCAGGACATAGAAAAGGTACTTCCGGTCGGTGTCGATGATGATGGTGCCGGGCGGCTCGGATGTACGGAACGGGACCAGCTTTCGCTTGAAGCGCTCCGGCGTCCCGCCGCGGGCCGTGGCGTCGCGTTCGACCTTGTCGGGATCGAACACGATCCATTGCTTGCTGGAGGGATCGTAGACTCGGGAACTCTGCTGGGCGTCGGCGGTAGCCGCCAGGCCGGCGGTGAAGAAGAGGATGCCGATTGCGGCTAGCAGCAGTCGTCGTGCGATCATGGAAACTCGTCCCTCGTAGCCTGTCACCGACGTCGCCGGTCTATTCGCTCAGCCAACGGTCGACCCGATCGGCGTTGCCCTCGATCCATTCAGACGCGAAGCGTTCCGGATCCTTGCGCTCCACGATCAGGGCGTAGGTCATCTCCGAGATCGTGTCGGCCTCCAGGTCCATGTTGGACAGGAGCCGAACCAGGTCCGGCTGATCGTTTTCGAGCCCGGCCCGATAGGCGGGATGGATGAAGGAAACCGCCCAGGCGGTCGATGCTTCGGATTGGTTCAGCCAGTCCGGATCGTCCTCGGGTGTCCGGACCACCCACTTCGTCGGGTTGTAGGGCGGCTCCTCCAGCATCACGAGGTCGTGCAGGGCGAACATGTGATGCGGTTCGTAACAATAGAGCACGTACGGCTCGCCAAGAGAGGCGGCCACGTCGAGACCGGCCATGGCGACCGGTTCGTCCGACTGGATCAGCGTCATCGTCTGGTCGTAGCCGTAACTCTTGGCGCGGATGCGCTCGATGTTGGTCGAGTTCCAGCCCTCCGCGCCGATCCACATCTCGCCCATACCGTCTTCGTCGGTATCGAGGAGTTTCGCGGTCTCGGGGCTCTTGAGGTCATCGATCGACGTGAGGCCGTACTCGTCCGCGGCCTGTCGGGTGGTGCACAGACCCTGCCGGGCCGGCACCCCGCGCGGTACCAGGGTCACGGTCTTGTTCTTGTCCACGTAGGTGCGAACCGCGGAGCGGTAGTTCGGCAGCCAGACTTCGGGCAGAACGTCGACTTCCCCCCGGTCTGCCGCCGCGAACAGGTCCGGCAGCGTGCCCTCACTCAGCTCGACTGTCTGTCCGAGGTCCGTCTCGATGATGGACTTGATGAGGTGCGCGGTGGCAGTCGCCGACGGCCAGTTCGCCACACCGATCACGACATCGGCAGCGCGGGTGGGGGCGGCGAGTAGAAGGCTCGCGGTGACAGCCACGGAAGCCGCCACGGTGCAACGGAAGGCGCGCATGGGCATCCGGTTTCCTCCCTAGTCTCTCCCGGGCGGAAGGACCGCGACATGCGGTAGCCTCGCCGTCCCAAGCCTTTCCCACAGACTAGGGATATCGTCGCGAAGGTCCAGAGCTCGGCGGCCCAATCGCGGGTGAAATCGGCTTCCGGCGTTCAACTGCCCGTGTGCGTGAAACCACAAAAAAGGGCGCGCCGATCCGGCGCGCCCTGGTTTTGGAGCGATCGACGTCGCCCTGTCCGGACTAGATGCGTTCCGGCTTGCGGAAGACCAGGATGCCCCAGGCCAGGTTTCCGGCGTCGGCCGCCGTCACCCAGGCATCGAGCCCCTTCAGCATGCGCTGGAGGTAGTCCTCTGCGGAGAGCTTTACGAGGTTGTCGTAGTCGGCCTTCACCTCCTCGGACACCCGCGAATAGTGGGTGCGCAGGTTGTGGGTGAGCTCAAGGTGCTCGCCCTCGGTGAAGCCGGCTTCGCGCGCCAGACGACGATAGAGGGCGAAGGAGCCCATGTTGTCGAGGTGGAGGCGGTCCAGAACCGGCTGCAGGGAGGCCGGGTCGGAGACGACGTCGGCCTGCATCGGATCGGTGAAGATGAAGCAGCCGCCCGGTTTCAGGACGCGGAAGACCTCCTCGAACACCTTCGGCTTGTTGCCCGAGTGCAGGATGGCGTCCTGGGACCACACGAGATCGAAGCTCTCGTCGGCCTCCGGGATGTCCTCATAGGAGCCGTGCTTGACGGTCACCAGCTTGTCGAGGCCCTGCGCCTTGTTCAGCTCCCGGTCCCGCTCGTTCTGCGTCTCGGAGATGTTGAGCGCGACGACGGGGGCCCCGTATTCCCTGGCAATGACCCGGGCCGAACCGCCGTAGCCGGCGCCGATATCGAGCACCTTGGTGTCCGCGTCGATCCGCCCGGCCTGCTCGCACATGCGCTTGACGGTCAGGTGGCTCGCTTCCTTGATGTCCTTCGTGGTCTCGTAGAGGCCCACGTGGATGTCTTCGCCGCCCCAGATATTGAAGTAGAACTCGTCGGCGGCGCTGTCGTCGTAGTAGGCCTCTGCCGTGTCGGCCGCGGCCTGGGCCGAATCCTGAAGCATCGGGTCTTCGATCACTTCGTTGTCGTCAACGAAGGACTTTTCTGCCACGTGGACGAAGAAGTCCGGATCGTATTCCTGATAGGTCTCCTGGAAGTCGCCATAGGTCCGGATCGTCTGGAAACCGGCTTCCTGGAGCAGCTTGCGCAGGTAATTCTTGCGCAGCGGGAACATGTTCAGGTTGTACTCGGATCCATCCGGGAACGAGTAGCGGAAGCGGGCGAGGCCATCGTCGATATATTCGGGCTCGGCAACGACCTGATCGCCGCAATAGTAGTATTTGTGCTTCGTCGAGAAGCCCTTGTCGAGAATGGCGTCATAGTTCCGCTGGTCGATGATCAGCACGCCATCGTGCTTCAGGCAGGCATAGAACTCGGCCAGTGCACGTCGGCGGTCGTTCTCGTCGAACAGGTGGTTGAACGAGTTGCCGAGGCAGATGATGGCATCGAACTTGCCGTTGACGTCCTTGGACAGCCAGCGCCAGTCCGACTGGACCGTCTTGAGGATGAGCTGACGATCCTTGCCGTTCTCGAAGGCGCGGGCGAGCATCGCGGCGCTGCCGTCACAGGTGGTGACGTCGAAGCCGGCCTCGATCAGGCGGACGGAGTGGAAGCCGGTACCGGCGGCGACGTCGAGCACCGTGTGGGCGCCGCGCGCGCGCAGCACGTCAACGAAGAAGTGGCCCTCGCTTTCGGCGCGGGCGTCCCAGTCGATCAGTTCGTCCCACTTCTCGACGAAGGACTGGACGTACTCGGCGCGGTACTGATCGGTCTCGCGCACCTCGGTCGGGTCGCCATCGTACTCCTGTTCCTGGAGGACGAGTTCGCGATTGAGATCGGCTTTCGTCATATCGGTAATCCTTCAGTTTGCCGGCCTCGCTTGTCGCATCCAGGGGCCTTGCAGATCCCCACCTCCCGAACGACGGCCGGCGACCTACTTGTGCTCAACGGCCTTTCCTTTCGAATAAGCGAAAGGCCGGTCCTAGCAGGCATATGCGCTACGGAACCAAGGAGGTGATCCCGCGCGCGACTGCGGCAAGCCAGTCGCCGCAGCCGATGGCAACGGCCGGGCACGCGTACGCACCCGGCCGGAACGGTTTCTTAGGAGGCGACCTTCACGCCGGCGTCGGCGGCAAGCGCCTCCGCCTTGTCGGTCTTCTCCCAGGAGAAGCTGTCCTCGGTCCGGCCGAAGTGGCCGTTGGCGGCCGTCGGACGGTAGATCGGACGCAGCAGGTCGAGCATCTGCACGATGCCCTTCGGCCGCAGGTCGAAGTGCTCGCGCACCATGGCGGCGATCCGGTCTTCGCCGATCTTGCCGGTCCCGAAGGTGTTGATGTTCACCGACACGGGACGGGCGACGCCGATGGCGTAGGCGATCTGAACCTCGCACGTGTCGGCCAGGCCGGCGGCGACGATGTTCTTGGCGACATAGCGCGCGGCGTACGCGGCCGAACGGTCGACCTTCGTCGGATCCTTGCCGGAGAACGCACCGCCACCGTGACGGCCCATGCCGCCGTAGGTGTCGACGATGATCTTGCGGCCGGTCAGGCCGCAGTCGCCCACCGGACCACCGATCACGAACCGGCCGGTCGGGTTGATGTGGAACTTGATGTCCTTGTTGACGCCGAAGCTCTTCACCTCGGGCATCACGACCTCTTCGATGACCGCGGCCTTGAGGTCCTCGTAGGAGATCTCCTCATCGTGCTGAGTGGAGAGCACGATGGTGTCGACGTGGGTCGGCTTGTCGTTTTCGTAGGAGACGGACACCTGGCTCTTCACGTCGGGACGCAGCCACGGAAGCTTGCCGGACTTGCGGACCTCGGCCTGCTTCGCGGTCAGCCGGTGGGCCAGCTGGATCGGCAGCGGCATCAGCTGCTCGGTCTCCCGGCAGGCGTAGCCGAACATCAGGCCCTGGTCGCCGGCACCCTGTTCGAGATCCAGGCCAGCGCCCTCGTCGACGCCCTGGGCAATGTCCGGAGACTGCTTGTCCATGGCGACCAGGACGGCGCAGGAGTTGCCATCGAAGCCGTAGGCCGGGTTGTCGTAGCCGATGTCCAGGATCGTCTCGCGAACGATGTCCGTATAGTCGATCTGAGCCTTGGTCGTGATCTCGCCGGACAGGACCACCATGCCCGTATTGACCATGGTTTCGCAGGCCACGCGAGAGGCGGGGTCGACCTTGAGGCAGGCGTCGAGGACAGCGTCGGAAATATTGTCGGCGACCTTGTCTGGATGACCGGCGCCAACCGATTCCGACGTGAAAATATAGTTACGAGACATATGGACGTCCTTTTCCTTGGTCAGTCGGCCGCGGACAAGCGGGCATTCTCGCAATTCGCACGTGGGCCTCTGGCCTGTGGTGCGGTCCGTACCGTCCGCGAGTGCGAACCGGCTTGGCCGGACCTGCGAGCCCCGGGTGCTGCCGCGACTTGAGCGTGACATGTGTCATCAGCGCCAGCCGTACGGATCCTCCAAGATCATGTCGGACATGATCCGGCGAGAAAGCCGTGTGACGTCGAGATTGCGAAGCCCGGCCAGCGTCCGCGCCACCATAGGGAAATCTTTCGAATTCTGAACCTATCAATTCGAAAAATATTCTGGTATACTGATTGGCTACTGGATGACCGTGCCGGCGCGTTCGGGCCTCCGCGGACTGCAGCTTTATTGCCGTCGCGCCTGCGTCATCTTCAGTCGATATCGCGGAATAGCCCCTCCCGCCCTTTTTCAGCTTGCAACGTGAAACGCATCAGGCCGGGCAGGGTTCCATCCGGTTCAATTTTTTTCTGAAATTTAGCGGCCGGCCTCTAGCCGGCTCCGGAACCAGTCGATCACGGCGCGCCACAGCTCGTCGCGCAGGACCTGGCCTTCCACGTCGGTATCGAGATTCGGATTGTCGTTGATCTCGATGACCACCGGGCCTGCGGGGCCGACCTTGATGTCCACGCCATAGAGGCCGTCGCCGATCGGCGCGGCAGCCCTCAGGGCAAGGTCGATAACCTCCGCAGGCGCGTTGTCGACGGGGAAGGTGCGGAATCCGCCTTCGCGCGCGGGTTTTCCGTCCTCGTGCTTGATGATCTGCCAGTGGTTCTTGGCCATCAGATACTGACACGCGAACAGGGCTTTTCCACCCAGGACGCCGACACGCCAGTCGAACGAGGTCGGGAGATATTCCTGGGCCAGGAGCAGATCGGTCTGGCCGAGAAGGCTCGCGCTCAGCCTCTCCAGCTCCTCCTGTGTGTGCACTTTGTGTACACCCCGGCTGAAAGAGCCATCCGGGACCTTCAGGACGAGTGGCAGACCAAGGCTTTCTCCAAGGCGTCGTGCGTCGGAAAGGCGGCTGACCACCCGGCTGGCAGGCATGGGGACCCGGTGCGCTTCGAGAAGCTCCTTCAGGTAGATTTTGTTGGTGCACCGGATCATCGACACGGTGTCGTCGATCACCGGCATGCCTTCCTGTTCGGCACGACGTGCGAACCGGTAGGTGTGGTTTCCGATCGATGTGGTCTCGCGGATGAACAGCGCGTCGTATTCGGCCAGCCGCGTCAGGTCGGACTTCTGGATGGGCTCCACGGCGAATCGCATCTTCTCGCCAACGGCAGCAAGCTGCTCCAGCGACCGTCGGCTCGAGGGTGGCAGCGCTTCGCGCGGGTCGTGCAGGACGGCGAGGGTATAACGGGCTGGCCGTCGCGCCTTCGGCATCCGCCACCGCCGGCGCGTGTGCCTGGCCAGACTGGCCGCCACAAAGGCACGTCGCTCGCCGGACAACGTATGTATGGATGGTGTGCGCAGCCGCTCCACGGTCGCCCAGGCTTCTCCGCCGACCGTCACCTCGATCAACGGGGCGCGGTACCAGTCGAACAGAAGGGCGGCGAAGCGCTCGAACCCGGAGATGTCCGGAAGACCGAATGCGACCAGAAGCTTGAAGGGCCTTTGGTGCCCCTCGGAGACGCGCTTCCAGTCGCGATTGAGCGCATCCTCCAGCTCCGGCAGGCCGGCGCGGTACAGCGCCTTGCGGGACAGCTCGATGATCGTCTGGACAGAGGGCAGAACCCGCTGCCCGCGCGCTTCCGCCAGGAGTGAGGCGTAGTAGCCCATGCTCTGATAGGCGAAGCTGCGGGCGAGATTGATGAGGATCGGGCGGCGGCCTTCGAAGATCTCGGGGCGGGCCACATAGTCGCGCACCGACAGGACCTTGTGGATCGTGTCCGCCTGGTCGAAATCGCGGTACTGGTCGACAAGAATGACCCAGTCGCTCATCGCGCGGCCGCCGCTGCGCGCGCCACGCTGGCGGCCGCCTTCTGCGGAGCGAGTGTCTTTCTGAAGAGAAGGGCGGTTTCGCCGTCCTGGTAGTAGTTCGTCCGCCGCCCGCTGATGCGGTATCCGGCCCGGTCGTAAAGCGCAATGGCGGCTGCATTGTCGGCACGCACCTCGAGCCGGACGGCCGATTGCCTGCGGGAGACGGCATCTTCCTCCGCCGCGCCCAGCAGTTTCACGGCAACCCCGAGCCCGCGGGCGCGGGGCTCCACGGCGAGCGAATAGAGCCTGCCCACCGAAGCGGTCCGACGGTAAAGGACGATGACCGATCCGACGACCTCGGCGCCCAGCTGGGCCACAAGGACCGAAGCAGACGGCCGCGCGATCAGGGTCCGCAGGCTGCGCGGCGACAAACGGTCGCCGGAAAAGGATTCGGCTTCGATGCGCTCGAGCGCGGGAAGATCCGCACGGCTCGCCCTACGAACCGTCACCGACCTGGCGGATTGCGATCCGGAAGCTGAGGGACGTCTGATGGTCTGGAAGCTCATGGAGCACGTTCCGGGCAAGGTCCAGGCAGGACAATGCCGATCTGTCGCGATTCGATCCAATCAATTGGGTATTGCGGAGCCGAACACCATATTCCGGCTATGGAAAATTGCAGTGTGCGACCGCGTGGGCTATGCACGCGTGCTCGGCCGCCGCATCGGACCTCGGGACTGAATGACAAACGAAGATCGCGATCTCGGACGTTGGGAGCGTCCTCTCAAATCCGCTCCCGAACGATACGCCGCGTGGGCGAGCACGCTGGTCAAGGACCACGGCGTCTTCCGTCTGATCTACCGCAACCGCCATCAGGTGAGCGAGGAGCTCTGGCGGTCCTCCCAGCCGATCCCGTCCGATATCCGGTGGGCGCGGCGCAAGGGGGTTCGCACCATCATTTCGCTCAGGCACAGCTCCAACTTCGGGGCCTGGCCGCTGATGAAGGAGACCTGCGAGCGCAAGGGTCTGGCTCTGGTCAATCTGCCCCTGTTCTCCCGCGAGCCGCCGACGCATCAGGCCGTGCGCTACGCCAAGCATGTGTTCGACACGATCGAGTATCCGGCACTGCTGCACTGCAAGTCGGGTGCGGACCGGGCGGGGATGGGGTCGGCCCTCTACGTGCTGTTGCGCCAGGGCGGGACGGCCGACGAGGCGATTCGCCAGCTGAACTGGCGCTTTGGCCACTTCAGCTTCGCCAAGACCGGCATCCTCGACGCCTTCCTGAGGCGCTACAAGGAAGACGGCGAAGCGAAGGGCATCTCCTTCGTCGACTGGATCGAGACCGGATACGACCGTGCCGCGCTGTTCGAGGAGTTCCGCTCGAACTACTGGGCGGACGTGCTCACCGACAAGCTGCTGCGGCGCGAATGACCGGCGGCGAGGGGCGGTGGGACCCGTCTCTGCACCCGCATTCAGGGGGGCGATCGTGATCGAAACCGACCGTCCGCTCCGCATTCTCGTCTTCGCCAATTTCGATCGACGGCGGCGGCAGACCTTCTATTACAACGTCGACCAGAAGCTCTATCGGGGACTCATCCGCCTCGGGCACATGGTCCTCGGCTTTTCCGATCGGGACACCGCCCGCGAACTGGCGCCGTTGCCGGGCAAGCGGTGGGGCGTGGGTCGGATGCATGCGCGCCTGATCGAGACGGTCGCCCACTTCAAGCCTCATGTGGTGCTGATGGGCCATGCCGATCTCACCGGGCCGGAGGTGTTCGCGAAGATCCGCGGAGCGGCGCCGGGCGTGAAGATCGGCCGCTTCTGCGTGGACGACCCTCAAGTGAACACCAAGGCGGTTGCAGCGTTTGCGGATCAGGCCGCACTTGCCGATGTGGGGTTCATCACCACCGGCGATGCCGACGCCCTCAGCCGCATAAGCCGGCGGCCCGGATCGATCGCCTACCTGCCGGCGACCATGGTGGACCCTGCGGCCGAGACCGGCCGCGTCTTCGAGGCGCCGGCGACAAGCCTCAGGTGGGACGGCCTCTTTCTCGGCACGGGCCGGCTCGGCCGGGCCGCCCAGCTCGACTATCTGAAATCGCATCTTCCGGAGGGCTTCCGCTTCGAAATCGGCGGACGGGCCGCCACCGGCGTACAGCTCAGAAGTCTGGAGTTCTACGAGACGCTCGAAAAGGCGGCTATGTCGCCCTGTCTGCCGATCGACGAACGGGTACCGTCGCTGCGCTACTACTCCTCCGACCGGATCGGCCAGCTTCTCGGTGTCGGCGTCGCGACGCTGACCCATCGGCCGGCCGCGTTCGACGAGCTTCTGGAAGACGGTGTCATCCCTTTCGACGGGAGGGAGGACCTGGCTGAGGAAATGGCGCGGCTTTGGCGTGACGACGCGGAGCGGCGGCGGCGGGCTGAAATCGGCTGGCGGCTGGCCCGCGAACGCACCCCCAACTGGCGCGTGGCGCAGTATGTCGTGGAGACGCTCCTCGGCGAAGGCTATTCGAAGCGCTACGAGTGGCCCTCAGGGCCGATTGCCTGAGCGGGCCTTGGCCGTCCCAAGCGGAGGCTGGTCGGCTTCGCCGGTAAGGCTGGCAGTTCGGTAGAACTCCCCCTCGACGATCTTGCGGCCGAACGCGTCGGCGGCGTCCTTCCAGCTCAGATACGGCATGGCATCGGAGCGGGGATGGTCTCCGCGCTCGTAGGCGTCGAGCCATTTGCGAATCGCCGCGGCGAGGGCCGCACCGGTCTCCCCGGAGAAGTAGGCGGCATGCTCTCCGGCGACCTCGCGGAACACCGGAATGTCCCGGGCGAGGATCGGGATCTTGTGCTGGGCAGCCTCGATCAGCGGCAGGCCGAAGCCTTCGCCTTTCGAGGCGGCGAGCAGGCCGGCGCTTGCGCCATAGATCTGCTCCAGGAATTCATCGCTGATGCCCTCCAGCCAGAAGAGGCGCTTCTGGCGCTCCGGGTGTCCGGCCAGTCGTTTGACCAGCGGCTTCACCATCCAGCCTTCCTTGCCGACGATCACGAGATTCACGTCGACGCCGGCGCGCCACAGTTCGTCGAAGGCATCGAGCACCTGGGTGTGACCCTTGCGGGGCTCGACGGTCGCGACCATCAGGAACGTCGGCTTGGCCTTGATCGTCTCGATCAGCTTCTGTGCGTTGGCGGGAAGGCCGGTCCACGACTTGGCGGCCGTGAAGTCGGCGCCGAGATGGAACCAGCCGATATTGAACGGCCTGTCGGTCAAGCGGTCGGTGGCCGCGAGCCAGTCGGCGAGCTCGTCGGCCACCGCCCGCGAGATGCAGAAAGCGCCGTCGCTCTCCCGGACGACGTCGAGCCAATCCTCGTGCAGCTTCGTCATGCTCTTGGGGAAGGCGCCATCGATCAGGATCGGCAAGAGGTCATAGACCACGAAATAGACGCCCACCCCACGGGCTCGCAGCCAATGGAAGTAGGGGCGATTGACCGAGGCGACATGGTGCTGGAGGTCGAGCATCAGAAGCAGGTCGCCCGGCGCCGTATCGACGCCCTGGTCGACGATTCCGGACGAATCCTGGCCGAGCAGATCGAAGGTGAAGCGGGTGGCGTAGCGATAGCCGCGCGCCGATGCATAGACGGGCTCGACGCGCCAGCCCTTCGGTGGATTGCGGAGCCATTGGAGGACGATGTTGCGCACCACACGCTGGACCCCGCTGCGGGCATCGCGGTGGGTCAGCTCAGACACGTCGACCAGGAGCTGGCGCAGCGCGAACCGGGGCGGAAAGGTGTTCGCGATCGCGATCGCCGCGGCTTCCTGGTCCAGAACGCTCGTGTCGTTGGAAGGAGCCGTTCCCTGTGAGCCGGCCGACCCGGACAGATGCGCAATCGCACGTTCGGCTTGCAGGAGCCCGCCAACGGCTTCGTCGTAGATCTCTTCAAGTGCCGCACCGAACGCTCGCGCGGCCTCGGAGATAGCCGCCGGGGCGGTCGCAGCGGGCGTGACGGGTTCGTTGCCATCGATCCGGATACGTTCACCGGCGCCGGCTTCTGCCAGAAGGCGTGCCAGTCCGGACTCGCCCTGCGCGACCCGTTCTCCCGCAATGGCGATCGTTGATGCAGCCGCAACCGCGGCAGACAGGCTCGGCGCGTGGGTCGGATCGACAACGACGACATTTCCGATGTCGGAGCTGATGCGTCCGATCCGGGTCGCAAGCCGTTCACGGTCGGCATTGGTGCGGGAATCGAGCACCACGATCTGGACGTCGCTGCCGCCGGATCGGTCGATCTGGTCGAGCAATGCGGTGTCGGTCGGAGGGTCGGCTGCGACCGCTATGACCGGTCCCTCGCCAAGCCCGAGCGTCGCAAGCGCCTCGCTCCTGGCCATCGTCGGTCCGGTCGCGTCGGAGGAGGGGATGTCGATGAAAGGGACAACCGGCCACGCGCCACCGCCCGGCGGCGCTCCATATGTCTGCTGGAGTCGATCCCTGATCAGATCGCTTCCGGCGATGACGCCAACGGCTCGGGTGAGCGTGTCCTGCCACACCAGGGGAGCAGAACCGGTGTGCGTTCCGGTCGAGGCCAGGGCCAGAAAGCCTTCGGTGTCGTAGAGCAACTTCGACCGGGACGAAGGTGGCGCACCCTCCAGTCGGTTGGAGAGCGTGCTGTCGAGCAGGTAGATTGCGCCAGGCACGTCTTTGGCGAGCGCTGCCGAAAGCTCGGCGCCGCCTCCGTCGCCGAGGCAGTGCACCACGCGCTCGTAGGCAGGCAGTTGTGCTCTCGCCGTGTTGGCGCCCAGAACCAGACCGATCCCGGGAAGGGGCGGTTCGGGCGCGCGCCCGTCGAGACAGAACAGGTCGACCGAGTAGGTGCGGGCAAGTTCGGGGATCAGTGCCCGCATCCGATGGGCCGGTCCGCCCGCAAGCCGACCCGTCGGGACCACGATGGCGAGACGCCGGGATTGGACCGAAACATTTGGTTTGGTGCCTTCGGCGTCCTTTCCGAGTGCCTCCAGGCCTTTCAGCGCGGCCTGCGCGGTCGTGTCCCAGGAAAAGGCGTCGGACCGTTCCAGCGCGTAGGCCGCGAGATCCTTCCGGCACGCCTGGTCCGAAAGCACCGCCTTGATGCAGCCAGCGATCGCAGCGGGATCGGTCGGGTCGAACATGGCGTCGGCGCGCCCGATGACCTCCGGAATGCTCGATCTGTCGGAGCCGATGGTCGGTGCGCCGCAGGACATCGCTTCCAGGGCCGGCAAACCAAAGCCCTCGTGCAGCGAGGGAAACACGAACAGCTCGCAGAGCCGATAGAGATCGATGAGGTCGTCTTCGGGAACATAGCCGGTGAAAACAGTCTCGTTGTCTGCGAGCCCCTCCTTTCGGCAGGTCCGCGACAACTCCGACTCCAGGCCCGTGGGGAGCCGACTGGCGATGACGAGTTGCCGTTCGCCGCGCACCGAACGGGGGACCGCCGCCCAGGCACGGAGCAACCGCGGGATGTTCTTTCGCGGGTCGAACCCGCCGGGCGCATAGAGGACGAACTTGCCTTTGATCCGGTAGGCTTTCCGGATCCGCGAGGCCGTGTCTTCCGAGACGGGTCCCGGGGTGAACTCAGGCCCGGCCGCCCCGGAAATGTTGGTCAGCCGCTCGGAGGAGAAACCGAGATGCGTCGCGGCCTCGCGCGCACTTGACTCCGAGATCGCGAGTAACGCGTCGGCGCGTTTCAGATTGCTGATCCGATGGTCGTACCAGTCGCGTGTCAGCGCGTTGGTCAGATAGTTTTCGCGGTTGAGCAGCGGGATCAGGTCGTAAAGGACGGCCGCCGTCGGGTACGGCGCGGATTCTGGTATCGAGGTCACCGCGTCGTCTGCGAACCCCTCGAACAACGAAGAGATCAGGACGACGTCGGGCCGGAGGGAGGAGATGAAGGCTTCCCGTATTGCCTCGGCGGCAAGACGGCGCCAGCCATTGGCCGTGTCGCGACCGTTGACGTGGTCCAGCCCGTGAAAGACGTGGATGTTTTCCGGACCGATCAGGTCGGAGAAACTGGCGCGGATGGCGGCCACGGATTCGGGGAAAGCGGTGTTCAGGACCAGGCTGACGGTATGGCGCTGCCGGTTCCGCGCAATCGCCTTCGCCAGCGACAGTGAATACCGTCCAATGCCGCGAAAGCGGCTTTCCGACTGGGCGCCCTGCAGGTCGATGACGATGTGCACTACGGCCTCGTCTCGCTGAGGCGGCGGATATCAGCGGCGATCTGGGAGCTGCGCGGGGTCGGTGGCAGCCGCAGCTGCGGGGTCGCGACTGGACCGTTCGGAGAATACTTGATCAGGCGCCGCTCGAATTTTCGAATGTAGCGACGCGGCAGTACAGGAGACAGACGAAGCAGAAATTTGGCGGTCAGGTATTTCCGGCGCCGTTTGTCAAAGCCGCGGAGAGATCCGCCCTGTCCAAAAATAGAAAGCGACATGTCTGCCTGAGATCCCAGTCTACACCATCAACGCCCAGTGCCCGGCTGAACTCTGGAAGCACCCCGGTGCAGCGAAGGTGTGCAGCAATCGGCCGCGATTCGGCAACGACCATCGCGGCTTCTTAAGTGGATCTATCTATTAGCGTGTTCTAATTCAGAAGAACACCCGGCCGCTCTTCACTCGGTCGTAGTCCGCCTTCGCCATCATGTCGGCAAGACCGCGCACGTCGGTCTTAGGCTCCCAGCCGAGCTGCTTCTTCGCCTTCGCAGGGTCGCCGATCAGGATTTCGACCTCGGCCGGGCGGTAGAACTGGGGATCGACGCGCACGATCGTCTTGCCGGACTTGCGGTCGATGCCGACCTCGTTCTCGCCTTCGCCTTCCCATGCGATGTCGAAGCCGAGGCTCTCGCCTGCCCAGCCAACGAAATCGCGGACGGTATGGGTCGAGCCGGTCGCGAGCACGTAGTCGTCGGCCTCGTCCTGCTGCAGCATCCGCCACATGCCTTCGACATATTCCTTGGCGAAGCCCCAGTCGCGCTTCGCAGACATGTTGCCGAGGTCGAGGGTCTCCTGGTTACCCTGGGCGATGTTGGACAGCGCGAGCGTGATCTTGCGGGTCACGAACTCGACGCCGCGCAGCGGGCTCTCGTGATTGAAAAGGATGCCCGAGGAAGCGTGCAGATTGAACGATTCCCGGTAGTTCACTGTGATCCAGTGGCCATAGAGCTTCGCGACGCCATAAGGGCTGCGCGGATAGAACGGGGTGTCCTCCGTCTGCGGGATCTCACGGACGTGGCCGAACATCTCCGAGGTCGAGGCCTGGTAGTAGCGGCACTCGGGGAGTATGTCGCGCATGCCTTCGAGGATGCGGCAGACGCCGACGGCATCGGTATCCGCGGTGTAGAGCGGCACGTCCCACGACGAGCCGACGAAGCTCTGGGCCGCGAGGTTGTAGAACTCGTCAGGCTTGTATTTGTCGAGAAGGCGGAGGATGTGCTGGAACTCGCCGAGCTCGAACGTGGTGAGCTCCACGTCCTTGTCGATGCCGAGTTCGGCAAGCCGATGAATGATCCCGGTGGAGGTGCGGCGAATGCCGCCGATCACCCGGTAGCCTTTTTCGAGAAGAAGTGCGGACAGGTAGGCGCCGTCCTGACCGGATGCGCCCGTGATGAATGCCGTCTTTGTCACCGGGAAACCTTCTTCTGGAAATGCGCTGCCGCGCGGCGATCGAAACACGGCCGCCTCGGACCCGCCGCGGGGCCGACGGCCCTCGCGGAAGTTGGATGCCTTCACACGGCATCATGGCGATGTTGTCAAGATTGCCAACGCGAACCGCGCTGGATATTCGTAATATCGTGCTCACGTGCGAAGAAGCTTGACGGTGGTGGTGCGACCCTCTAGTCGGGCCGCCAAAGGGGCTGGCATTCCGTCCCTTGCGCATAGGTGATCCGGCGTCAGGCGACCATCGATCCATGGCGTGAGGTCCAATGCGGTGGCCGGTCCGGAGACGGATTGATGTGCTGGGGCCTGAGCTGGCAAGGGATCGGCCCGAAGCGATCCAAAATGGGAAGCAGGCCCGAGGCGAGCGAGCGGCACCCGTCTTCCCCAGGCGGGGCTGCGCTGCGGCTATTCGAAGGTAATCTGTATGGTTTCCAGTGACATGCGTGCCCGTCTTCCGAAATGGCTCGCGCGGATGCTCAAGGTCCCGAGCACCGGCGACCTCAGCCTCATCTATGGCATCTTCACCCAGTATTTTCGCCAGTTCTGGAAAAAATACGTCATCATTTTCATTCTGATCGGGTTCGTGTCCGGAACGACCGCCGGCATCGCCTGGATGGTGAAGGACGTCGTCGAAACCGTTTTCGTCGAGCAGAATGCGCCCCTGATCCTCCCGCTCTTTGTTGCGGTCGTTGTCGTATTCCTGGTTCGTGGCCTGTCGCTCTATGGTCAGAGCGTGCTCTCCAACCAGATCTCGAACGCGCTTGTCGCGGACGTCCAGATGCGGATGTTCCGCCATATCATGAAGCAGCGGGTTTCCTTCTTCTCCCGCTACAGCTCCGACGACCTGCTGATGCGCTTCAATCAGGGCGCGAACGGTTTCAACTCGATTCTCAACCAGGTGATGGTCAACGGGCTCAGGGACGTGGCCACGCTGGTTGCGCTGCTCGGGGTGATGCTCGTCCAGGACGCCTATCTGACCATCTGCTCGTTCCTGGTTGCGCCGATTGTCTTTTACGGGGTGAGCCGCCTCCTGAAGCAGGTTCGCGGGCTCGTGGGCGGCGAGCTGGCCGGCTATCAGTATCTGAACCGGCAGGTCCGGGAGACGGTGCAGGGCATCACCGTTATCAAGGCTTTCCGGCTTGAACGTCCGCTTCTGGACGAGAGCGGGAACATCATCGAGGGCCTGCGCAAGCAGAAGGACCGGATTGCGGCGATCAGTGCCGCGCCGCTGCCGCTCCTTGACACCGTCGGCGGCGTCGCGGTCGGTCTGGCCATCCTGTACGCCGGCTGGCGCCTCACGATGGGCGAGTATTCGCCGGGCACCTTCATGTCGTTCCTGACGGCCCTGTTGCTCGCCGCCGATCCCGCGCGCCGCCTGAGCCAGATGCGCGTCCAGATCCGCACCGCGCTGATCGCCGTCGAGATGGTGGAGCAGCTGCTCGCGGACAGCGATTTCGAAGACAGCGGCCCGCAGCGGCTGTCGCCGCCGAAAGCTGCTCCCGCCATCGGGGAAAATGCCGATCCGGGCGTGCCGGCGATTGCCTTCGACAACGTCGATTTCCGCTACGGCGATGGTGGTCTGGTGCTCGACGGGTTGAACCTGGACATCAAGCAGGGCGAGATGGTTGCCCTGGTCGGCCCGTCCGGTGCCGGCAAATCGACGCTCTTCAAGCTCCTGTTGAAGTTCTATCTCCCGATCCAGGGGACGCTGCGGCTCTACGGGCACGATGTCGGCCAGCTCGACACCGGCGACATCCGCGATGCGATCGCGTTCGTCAGCCAGTCCAACTACATCTTCTCCGGGACGATCCGGGACAATCTGACGCTCAAGGATCGCACGGTCGACCACGAGCGCGTTGTTGCGGCCTGCGAGGCGGTTGGGCTTCATTCCTTCATCGAGGCGCAGCCCAACGGCTATGACACCGACGTGGGCGAACTCGGCGCCATGATCTCCGGCGGGCAGGCGCAGCGACTGAACATGGCGCGCGCGATCATACGCGATGCGCCGATCCTGCTGCTCGACGAGGTGACATCCGCCCTGGACGCCGACAACGAGCAACTGATCAAGGAGTATGTGCGCTCTCAGGCGTCGAAGAAGACGATCCTGGTGATCGCTCACCGCCTGTCGACCGTGAAGGAAGCCGACCGCATCGTCCTGATCGACAGCGGACACGTGACGGATCAGGGGCGGCACGACGAACTCGTCGCGCGCAACGAATACTACCGGCGGATCGTCACGCTGCAGTTCGAGATGGGCGAGGCGGCGGAGTAGCCGGACGGTTTCGGCTGTCGCAGGATCAGCGGCCGGCTCCGACCGCCTGGTCGGCGTAGGACGCAGCAACCTGGCTCCAGCTCCGGAGCGTGTCGTGCGCCGCCACGACGCGCTGTCGCTGGTCATCGATCCATGTGCGATCGGTGGCTGTGCGCCGGATCAGGGCCGCGAGCGCGTCCGCATCGGTGGGATCGAAGTACGTCACGAGATCGCCGCCGACTTCCGGGATGGATGTCGCATTGGACGCAAGGACCGGCGTGCCGAGCCAGAGGGCTTCGCCGACCGGGAGCCCGAACCCTTCATAGAGGCTTGGAAACACCAGGGCGTCGGCCGCCAGGTAGAGCGCTTTCAGCGTCGCGTGGCTCGGCTGGTCGACCAGCCGCACGTGGCTTTCGACGTCCCGGTATCCGCCGAGCCGGTCGAGGAGAGCGCCGGGATCCGACCCGACCCGTCCCGCGAACACCAGGGTCGGGAGATCAGTGCCGTGGCCGGCCCCGATCAGTCGGCGGTACGCTTCCAGCGTGAGTTTGCCGTTCTTGCGGCCCGTGGGCGCGCCGACCGACAGCAGGTAGGGCGCGTTCGGCAGCGGCGCGGGTACGCTCCCCGGCGTGGGGTCGCGGAACTCGTGGGCGAGCAGGATCGCCGCTTCGGGCCTGACTGACGGGTCGAGGCCGTCGCCCGCGATCGCGGCGATCGCCTCCTGCCGCGTGTGTTCCGAAATCGCGATGAAGCGGGCGCCGCTGCGGCCGAGGGCGCGATAGGCTTCCCGGTAGGCACGGCCGAACCCGGCGCTCACGCCGGCGGCCGGGCCGGCGAGCGGGATCGTGTCGTAGAGGACGGCGACGACCTGGACGTCCGGATGAAGCGCTTTCGCGCGCAGTCCCACGCGCCGAGCGATCTCGAAGTTCGCGGCCGTCAGCAGGACGCCGCCGGCCAGATCGACCGGATCGCCGACGGCCGTGCCGACGCGCTGGGGCAGGGCGGCGCGGATCGCGCCGACGACGGCCTGTTCGGCCGCGTAGACGGCACGCTTGGCGCCCCGGTACTTGCCGAGGCTGCGCACCTTCGGCAGCAGGCCGAGGCGTTCGCGTACGGTGTCGGTGGCGTAGAGGTGTTCGAGCTCGAAGGCCCAGGGCGCCACCGACCGGAAGCGGCCGGTGAGCGGGTTCAGCACCACCGCCGTCGCCCGGCCTGCCGTCACGAGTTCATAGGCAAACTCAAGGCAGGTCCGCTGGACGCCGGTCAGTTCCTCGGATTTGCGGCCGAGCGCGGAGACTTCGGTGACGTCGACGAAGAGCCGCGTCATTGCCTTCCGAAATCGTCCTGGATGCGGACGATGTCGTCCTCTTCCAGGTAGGCGCCGGTTTGCACCTCGATGATCTCGACGCCGATCTTGCCCGGGTTGGCGAGCCGATGGACTTCGCCCATCGGAATGAAGATGCTCTCGTTCTCGCGCAGGATGCGGGTGTCGTCGCCGACCGTAATCTCGGCGGTGCCGCGCACGACCACCCAGTGCTCGGCGCGGTGGAAGTGCTTCTGCAGCGACAGCTTGGCACCCGGCTTCACGGCGATGCGCTTCACCCGGAAGCGGTCGCCGATGTCCATGGTCTGGTACCAGCCCCAGGGCCGGTAGACGCGGGCATGCTCGGCGGCTTCCGAGCGACCGAGCGAGGCCAGCGTGCCGACGAGGTCCTTGACCTTCTGCGACTGCTGCATGTCGGCGACGAGGACGGCGTCCGGCGTCTCGACGATCGCGAGGTTCTCCACGCCGACGGCGCAGATGAGGCGTCCGCCCGAGCGGATGATGGAATTCCGCGACTCCAGCGCGACGACGTCGCCGGTGGTGGTGACGCCATCTTCGCCGTGGTCGGTCGCCTCCCAGAACGCCTTCCAGTCGCCGACGTCGGACCAGCTGAAGTCGACCGGAACGACGAACGAGGCGTCGGTGCGCTCCATCACGGCGTAGTCGAACGAGATCGAGCGGGCATTCTCGAAGGAGGGGCCGAGGAGAACGAAGCCGACATCGTCCTGGGCCTCGTCTACGGAGGCTTCGATGGCTGCGAGCGTTTCCGGCTCCAGCCGTCGCACCTCGTCGAGAAGGCTTTCGGCGCGGAAGCAGAACATGCCGGCGTTCCAGAGGCAGCCTTCGTCGATCAGCGTTATGGCCGCCTCGGCGGAAGGCTTCTCCAGGAAGCGCGCGACCTTGAACGAGCCGTCCGGGCCGGGCTCGCCGGGTGCGATATAGCCGTAGCCGGTGGCCGGATGGGTCGGCTTCACTCCGAGGGTGACGATGCCGCCCGTCTCGGCGATCCGCGCCGCCGTCGCGGCGGATTCTGCAAAGGCTTCAACGTCGGCGATCAGGTGGTCCGACGGCATGATTAGGATGACGGCGCCGGGGTTGTCCCGGTACGCGATCACAGCTGCCGCAGTGATCGCGGCGAGGGTGTCGCGGCGGGTCGGCTCGAGCACGATCTTGCCGTCGAGGCCGAGATCCTGAAGCTGCTCGCGGATGAGGAAACGGCCGTCCGCCGAGGCCAACACCATCGGAGTTTCGTAGAGCGGCGTTCCCGTGACGCGGCGGACGGTGTGCTGGAACAGCGATTCCTCGCCGAAAAGAGGCGCCAGCTGCTTCGGCAGGTCTGCCCGTGAAAGCGGCCAAAGCCGCGTGCCCGAACCGCCGGACAGAATGACCGGAACCACCATCTGCGTTCTTCTCCTTCGAGGCGCGAGCCGGCCCCTCTAGTCTTTCCAATCCAGCGCCGTGTCAATGAGGGCGACCGGTGCGCCGCCCGCTCCGGCACACCTCACTCGACGAGGTGAAGGTTCCCTTTGTCGTCCAGCTGATAGCGGCTGCCGTCCACAGGGCACACGAGATCGTCGCCGAGCCGGCCGCCGGCCTTGCTCATCCATCCGATGCGGCGCGCCGGAACACCGGCCATCAAGGCGAAATCGGGCACGTCGCCGGTGACGACGGCACCAGCTGCGATGAAGCTGTACGCACCCAGCGTGTGGCCGCAGACGATCGTGGCGTTGGCGCCGATCGTGGTGCCGCGTTTCACCAGCGTGTGCCGGAATTCGCTCTTGCGGCTGATCTCCGCACGCGGGTTGTTGACGTTCGTGAACACGCAGCTCGGGCCGCAGAAAACGCCATCCTCGAGCTCGACGCCGTTGTAGAGGCTGACGTTGTTCTGAATCTTGCAGCTGTCGCCGACGGTGACGTCCGGCCCGATCATGACGTTCTGACCGACCGAGCAGTCCTTGCCGATCCGGCACCCCTTCAGGATGTGCGCGAAGTGCCAGACCTTGGAGTTCGGCCCGATCTCGCAGGGTGCGTCGACATAGGCGCTTTCGTGAATGAAGACGCCTTCGAATTCGGGTGCTCGGGGACTGCTGGGCATGATCTTGTTCTTTGAATAAACGGCAGCGATGCCGACCTGAAAGCAAATGAACTCTGATGTGACGCTCGCGGCCACGCGGGGCGCGTGGCCGGGACACTACGCCTTCAGGATCTCGGCGTTGCCGGAATAGGAGGCCAGCGCGTTGCGCGTATCGACGATGACCGGGACGTTGTCCACGAGAAGCTGCCAGTCCATCCCGTCATGGTCCGTCGCGAGGATGGCGAGATCGAACCGCTTCAGCGTTTCCGCGTCCCACTCCACCGATTTCCGGCCCGCCAATCGCGCATGTTCGCGGGTGGACGGAATGGTCGGCATGTAGGAATCGTGGAACTCGACGATGGCGCCGCCGTGCTCAAGCATTTCGAACAGCTCGAGCGAGGGGCTTTCGCGGATATCGTCCACGTTCTTCTTGTAGGCTAGGCCGATCAACAGGATGTTCGCGCCGGCAAGCGACTGCTTGCGATGCCGGCTGAGGGCTTCCACAGCCCGCGCCACCACGAAGTGCGGCATGCTCCGGTTGATCTCGCCCGACAGCTCGATGAAGCGGGTGTGCAGACCGAATTCGCGGGCCTTCCAAGTCAGATAGAACGGATCGACCGGGATACAGTGACCACCGAGCCCGGGACCGGGATAGAACGCCGTAAAGCCGAACGGCTTCGTCTTTGCGGCATCGATCACTTCCCAGATGTCGAGGCCCATCCGGTCGTAGATGATCTTCAGCTCGTTGACGAGGGCGATGTTGACCGCCCGGTAGATGTTCTCGGTCAGCTTGACGGCTTCCGCCGTCTTCGTGTTGGAGACCGGGACCACCTGCTCGACCGTATTGCCGTAGAGCAGAACGCCGAGTTCGCGGCTGATGTCGTCATCCGCGCCGACAACCTTCGGGATCGTCGCGGTTTCGAACGCGATATTGCCCGGATCTTCACGCTCCGGCGAGTAGACGAAGAAGAAGTCTTCGCTCGCCTTGAGACCCGACGTCTCCAGCGCCGGGATGACGTCCTCCGCGGAGCTGCCGGGATAGGTCGTCGATTCGAAGCAGATCAGCTGGCCGGGGCGGAGGTTCCGCCCGATCATCTCCGCCGTCGAGACCACGTAGGAGAGATCCGGCTCGCGGTAGCGGTTCAGCGGCGTCGGCACGCACATGATCAGCACGTCCGCTTCCACAAGACGCTTTTCGTCCGTGGTGCCCACGAAGCGCTGCCCCGCGATCAGCTGCTGGACGGCTTCGTGCTTGACGGTCCGGATGTAGCTTTCGCCCCTGAAGAGGGCGTCGATCTTGCTCTGGTCGATTTCGAAGCCGAAGGTCGGGAAACCGGCCCGGTCGAGTGCGATCAGAAGGGGAAGCCCGACATAGCCGAGGCCGATCACGCCGACGCGCGCGGTCTTGGATTTCAGCTTCTCGGCGAGGCCGAAATCAGGAGACTTCAAGCTGTTGCCGGCCTCTGCGATGTCGTGCGGGGAGCGCATGGTCAGACCTTTTCCTTCACGGCGACGGCGTTCTTGACGGCGTCGATGATCTTCGCCTGCGTTGCTTCATCCAGATAGGGGTGCATCGGCAGGCTCATCACGTGCTCTGCAGTGAACTCCGTCTTCGGCAGTCCGCCGGGGCCGACCGGATAGTGCTTGTAGGCGGTCTGCAGGTGCAGCGGCTTGGCGTAGTAGACCACCGAGGGAATGCCGCTCTCCTTGAGCGACGCCATCACGGCGCTCCGGTCGCCATCGACGATGATGGAGTACTGGGCCCAGGAGGAGGTGAAACCCGCCGGCACGCGCGGCGTCCGCACGTGGTTCGAAAGGGCTGCTTCATAGCGCTCCGCCGCCGCCTGACGGGACACCAGCTCCTCGTCGAACACGGCCAGCTTTTCCTTCAGGATTGCGGCCTGGAGGGTGTCCAGGCGCGAGTTCATCCCGATGCGGACGTTGTCGTACTTGTCCGTCCCCTTGCCGTGGATGCAGAGGGAGCGCATGACGGCGGCCCGCTCCGGATCATTGGTCAGGACGGCACCGCCGTCGCCGTAGCAGCCGAGCGGCTTGGCGGGGAAGAAGCTCGTCGTGGCAACCGTGCCGAAGCTGCAGGCCCGGCGGCCGTTCTGGGTGCCGCCGAAGCCCTGTGCGCCGTCCTCCAGAACGTAGAGGCCGTGCTTGGCGGCGATCGCTTCGATCGAGGCATAGTCCGCCGGAAGCCCGAACAGATCGACCGGGATGATCGCCCGCGGCTTCAGATCGCCGGCAGACGCGATGGCATCGATGGTCGCCTCGAGATGCTCGACGTCGATGTTGAAGGTGTTGGGATCGATGTCGACGAAAACCGGCGTCGCACCGATCAGCGCGACCATCTCGGCGGTTGCGGCGAAGGTGAAGCTCGGCACGAAGACCGCGTCGCCGGCGCCGATCCCCTCGGCGAGCAGCGCGATCTGAAGGGCGTCGGTCCCGTTGCCGCAGCTGACGGCGTGCGCCACACCGACATAGTCGGCCAGCTGCTGCTCGAACTCCGCCACTTCGGGGCCGGAGATGTAGTTGCCGTTCGCCAGCACGCGCGCAATGGCGGCATCAAGCTGCGGCTTGATCCGCTCCTGCTGCGCCTTCAAGTCAATGAATGCCACCATCGGCTCTCTCCAGCAGTATCTCGTTCCAGGGCCGGCGCTCGCCGTGTGGCCCGTTCAGGCGTGTCGGACGCTTGCTTCGGACAAAACGTCGAGGACCCTGAGGGCTTCCTCGCCGTCCGTGAGCGGCCGGCGGTTTTCCGCAACGCAGCTCAGGAAATGCCGGCACTCGTCTTTGAGGGGCTCGGACGGTTCGAGCGCAATCGGCTCGCCGGAAGCCTTTACCAAGTGCGGAGCGCCTTTGTCGATGCGTGCCTCGTGGCGGTAGCACATCAACTTTTGTGACCAATCGCACGTGTCGTCGAAGACGATCATCGCGTTCTCGCAGACGGCCACCAGCTTCTGTTCCTTGAACGGGTGCAGCCAGCTGACGAACACATGCGCGCCCACACCGGACGGGAAGGCGAGATGGACGGTCGCGAAATCGGAGAGCGGCTGCAGGAAGGCGCTGCCGAGACCGGTGACCTCCGACGGCTTTTCGCCGGCGAGCGCGATGATCATCGACAGGTCGTGCGGGGCAAAGCTCCACAGCACGTCCTCTTCGGTGCGCAGCTTGCCGATGTTCAGCCGGTTCGAATAGACGTAACGCAGCGATCCGAATTCGCCGCTGCGGACCAGTTCGAGCAGCTTGCGGAAGGCGGCGTGATACTGCAGCAAATGGCCGACCATCAGCACGCGGTCGGCCTTTTCCGCGGCCGCGATCATCGTCTTCGCATCGTCCGGCTTCAGTGCGATCGGCTTTTCGACATAGACGTGCTTGCCGGCGGCGATCGCTGCGAGTGCGTGCTCGGCATGAAGGTGGGCCGGAGTTGCGAGCACGACGCCCTCGATCTCCGGATCCGCCAGGAGTGCCGGATAGTCGAGTGCAGTCACCGAGTACCGCTCGGCGGCAGCCGCCGCCGTTGCCGGGTTGGCGTCCGAAACGGCGTGCAGGGCGCCCAGTTCATGCATGGTGCGCACGAGGTTGCCACCCCAGCTGCCGCACCCAACGACCCCGATCTTCGTCACGCCTGCTCCTATCCGGTTGTTACATCAAGTCTGGTGCCGTGCGGTCGGCGCAGGTGAACGCACGCGCCCGAACCAGACCAGGCGGGGCGATCAACCGCCCCTCAGTGCCGATAGCCATGTGACGTGGCGACCGACGCCCATTTTCCCTTCTGCAGGCCGACGCCGAAATAGCCGCGAATCGTCCGCGCTATCTTCATCTTGCTCTTGCCGGCGCGCTGTGACGTGTCGAGGACCATGGCGACCTCGGAGATCGTGGCGCCCAGATACATCATCTTCAGGGTCAGCTCCAACATGCTCTCGAAGCCGGTGCGCTGGAGAATGCGGGGTCCGTAGACGCCCTGAAGCCGGAGGAGAATGCGTCCCCGATAAAGCCGGAAGAAGCTCGACACGGTCAGCAGACCATGGATCTGGAGGATCTCCTTCACGAAGGCGTTGCTCATGTGGCTGAGAAACCGCCGGAAGGAGGAGGTGTTCATGACGCCGCCGCCGTACATGTACGGGCTCGCGAAGACCGCGTCGTAATCCTCTTCGGTCTGCCGCCTGAGCATCTTGTCGACCAGTTCGTAGCGCGAGGTATTGTCGCCCTCGATGGTCAGCACGTAGTCGTCGTCGGAAAGCCGGCCGGCCAGAAACTCGAAGGCGGTCCCGAACGCAGCGCCGGGGCCGCGGTTCACCTCGTGCTTCAGCACGTGCAGTTCGAGGTCGCCCGCGTGGGTCTCGGCCCGGCTCACCGTCGCATCCGTCGAGCCGTCATCGACCAGGACCACGCACATGGTGGTCCCGGCCGGGATGCCCGTCGCAATATGGCGCAGCCCCGTGAAGAAGCGCTCGATGTTGTCCTCTTCGTTGAGGACCGGAACGACGACATAGAATGCGGCCATGGTCGCCCTCAGCAGGCCGGATCGCGGGTTTCGATGCCGAGCGCGCGCCGCCGGGCCACTTGCCACTGAATGGTCTTGACCATGCCGTCGGGGAGGGCGACCTCGGGCTTGTAGCCGAGCAGCTCCCCGGCCTTGTCCACCGACGGAACGCGACGGTTCACGTCTTCGTACTTGCCGAAGGTCTCGTAGGGGATCAGCTTCAGCTTCGGCTCGGAGTCCTCGCCGCGGACCAGGCGCCAGATCAGGCGGGCCAGGTTCTCGATGGTGATCTCGTAGGTGTTGCCGAGATTGAAGACCTGCGCGTTTGCCTCGTCCTTCATGCCCATCAGGATGAGCCCGCTCACATGGTCGCTGACGAAGGTGAACGAGCGCGTCTGCTGGCCGGAGCCGTGCAGCTCGATTTCCTTGTCGTCCAGGGCCGCGTCGATGAACACCGACTGGGGGCCGCCCCACCAGCTCAGATGCTGGGCCGGGCCGTAGCCGCCGAAGAAGCGGGCGATGCTGAAGGGGAGGTTGTCCCGCTCGCCCATCGCGAAGATCAGCTGTTCCTCGAACATCTTGGAAATGGCGTAGGCCCAGCGGCGGACGTCCGGGTTGCCGACGACGAGGTTGCTGGTCTCCGTGAACGGCAGATCCGGGTTCTTGCCGTAGACGTCGGAGGTGCTGGCGGCGACGAGCTTCGCGCCCACCTTGCGGGCGGCAATGGCGACGTTGTGCGACCCCATGCCGTTGACGGTCAGGGTGTCGTAGGCGTCCGAGTACCTGGGAATCTTGCGCGCGGCGAGATGGTAGATGAGATCGCAGCCTTCGCAGGCCTTCTCGAGCGCGTCCTGGTCCATGATCGTGCCAAGGACGAGGGAAAACTTGTTGTTGCTCTTCTTGGCTTCTTCGAGATTGAGCATGTCGCCGTGCGACATATCGTCGAAGCCGACGACCTCGTGACCCTCGCGCAACAACGCATTGGTCAGGTTCGAGCCGATGAAACCGGCGGCGCCTGTGATCAGTATTTTCATTTTGTCACTGTGGTTCTTTGTCAACTGGGTCGTCGCGATGGACAGTTTCGCCGACCGAAGCAGCCCGAGATGAAAGATGCGGAAGCATCCAGACCAGCGCGCCCGGAAGGCTCACTAGCAGGAACAGCGCTCCATAAGCAATTGAGGTCGAGACCGCAACATCGGCCGGGACCTGAAGAAGAGCAAAAGCGACCGAGATCGCCCCTTCGCGCAGTCCCCATCCGCCGAGCGAGAACGGCATGCCGGCAAGCAGAAGTGGGATAGGGACCACCACGAGCGTCTCGAGGAAGGTCAGATTCGCGCCGAACCGTCGGGCCAGTTCGTACATGACGACGATGTTGATGATGTGGGTGAGGAACCCGAAGCCGACGATGCCGATCCCGTAGCGCCAGCTCTTGAACACCGACAGGCTGAACGCCGCGGTTCGGATCACCCAGCGGATGAAGCGGTTCCCGATCAGGTGGCTCGGCAGCAGCGCGAGAAGCAGAAAGACAACGGCGCCGCAGAACATGGCGGCCATGGCGATATAGAGCTGGGTGCGGTGCCACTCGTTCTCGATCAGCTGGCTGAGCGGCCAGAGAGTGAGAAGGCACAGGCCGAGCAGCGTCCCGAGCCCGAAGAAGCGATCCAGTCCGACAGCGCTCGCTGCCTGGGAAATCTGGATCTTCGCGCGATGCAGGACGAGAAGGCGCGCGGCATCCCCGCCAACGATCGTAGCCGGCGTCTGGGCGAGGAGCTGGCCAAGCCAACAGGAATGCACGACCGGAAGCAGCGTCGGCTTGGCGCCGCACAGGACGAGCGCCGTCCAGAGTCTTCCGCTGCCCACGACGATCTGCAGCAGGAGCAGGCCGCCTGCGACGACAAAGGCCTCGACCCCGACTTTTGAGAAGTTGCGCGCGACCTCGGACAGGCTGACCCTGCCCAGGACGACGTACAGAAGAACGGCGGACAGCGTGAGCTGAAGCCCGACGATGATGATTTTCGTCCAGAAACGCCGAGAGCGGGGAGATTCTTTGGTTCGCATTTTCCGTTCGACGTTCTCAGATCACGTCTATCCGATTCACTCGACAGACCGGTTGTCGGCGCCTTGGGGCGGCTCGGACACCGAATTCCGGTTCGAGCGCAGCGCTATGTACACGCCTTTGCGTATCAAGCCCATCCCCGTGCCCGGCGAGGCGGCCAGCTCTTCCGCCGCATCGGCGGCGACGGATCTGCCCGACCGGCCGAGGTCTATACCGCCGCGGTCGTTACCATCCGGCCGATCAGGGCGTCGAGGATTTCGGCTGCTGCGGCGCCGTCCCCGTAGTCCGTGATTTCGGTGCGCTCGCGACTGGTCTCCGGAGATGTCCAGAGCCGGTTCCAGCCCGCGTCGATCGTCTCCACCCACTCCGATTCGCTGCGCAGGGTGATGCAGGGAACGCGGTGGAAATAGGCTTCCTTCTGCAGGCCGCCGGAATCGGTCAGGACCTCGTGCGCTGCGGCCAGGAGCCGGTGCATGTCGAGATAGCCCAGCGGATCGATGAGCCGCACCGCGCCGAACGAGACACCCAGCCGATCGGCAACCGTCCGGGTGCGCGGATGCAGCGGGAGTACCAGCGGCATCTCCTCTGCCTTCTGCCGAAGATAGTCCGCCACCCGTTCCAGCTCGGGTTTGCCCTTGGTGTTCTCCGCCCGGTGGACGGTCGCGAGCCGGAACTCGCCCGGCGTCAGACCCAGGGTGTCGAGGATCGACGACCGCTCCCGCGCCCGGTCGCGGGCGAAGATCGTGGCGTCGTACATCAGATCGCCGCTCTTGATGACGCCGCGCGTGATGCCTTCGTTGGCGAGATTGGTGACCGCGGTGCCGGTCGGGCAGAACAGCAGCGTGGCGAGATGGTCGGTGAGGACCCGATTGATCTCTTCCGGCATGGCCCGGTTGAACGAGCGCAGGCCCGCCTCGACGTGGACGACCGGGATGTGCCGCTTGGCCGCCGCCAGCGCGCCGGCGAGAGTGGAATCGGTGTCGCCGTAGACAAGAACGCAGTCGGCCTCGAGCGTCGGCAGCAGGCGGTCGAGTTCGACCAGCATCCGGCCGGTGATGTCGCCGCTGCCGTCGTTGCGCACCTCGAGCTGAATGTCCGGCTTCGGGATCGCCAGTTCGTCGAAGAAGACGTCCGACATGTTGCTGTCGTAGTGCTGACCGGTGTGGATCAGAATTTCCCGGACGCCCTCGCGCTCGGCGACCAGCCGCGAGAACGGGGCCGCCTTGATGAACTGGGGGCGGGCGCCCACGATCGTCGCGATGGTCAGGTCTTTGCTCAAGGTCATCTCCTTAGCCGTGTTCCGGCCTCGCGCCTGTTGGCACTGGAGCGGCCAGGGCGGCTGTCGCGGGCCGGTCACGGCACACGGATTATGTCACGGTCGAGTGCTGCCTAGCCGGATCGCTTGGCTAATCCAAGTGCTGATTTTGGCCGTCGGCTGTCCTTGGCGCGGCAGCGCGCCGTTCCAAATCGGCGGGGAGGAGGGTGTGCCGGTTCAACTGTCGATAGCTTTCGGTGGTGGACGCGGCTATCCCGGGCCGAATGCCAGCGCGGTGTCGGGCGCCGTGCGCCGGCCGACTTGACTCCGTTCCGTTTCGCGGCCTTTACCAAGGTGGCGTTGCGGTCGGGGCTGATTCAAAAGCGGAGGTAATCCGCACGGCGCATGCAGCGTTGGCGGGCACGTGATCAATGGGCAGCAAAAGGTAGGCAGCGCCTTGAGCAATCAAGAGCACCCTGAACGGCGTGGGTGGTGGGCAGGCGTATCGCCGCTTGTCTGGAGCACCATCGCGATCGCGGTCTTCGTTCTCATCCATGCTCGGATCGAAGTCCTCATCCGTGCCGACATGGCTCCGGTTGCCGATTCGCTCGTCTATCAGTCGACCGCGCTCGAACTCGTCGACAAGCTGACAAAAGGGACGCTTTCGCTCTTTGATTTCCTCTATTCGGCGAGGCCGTCGCCGCCGCTCTTCATCTGGTCGCTGTCCATCGGCTATATCCTGTTCGGAACCGGCGATTTCGCGGCCTATTTCGTCTCGGCGTTCTGGATCGGTCTGACGGCGTTCGCCCTGATGCTCAACGCCTCGCTGTTCCTCGGACGCAGCTGGTGGGCGGGGCTGGTCGGCCTGCTGTTCCTGGCGCTGCCGGTGGCGAACCTCTACGGCTACGGCGACACCCGCAACGACTGGCCTCCCATCGCGCTTCTGCTGCTCTGCGTCTATTTCGTTGCAGCGTCGGATCTGTTCGCACGCCGCGGCATGTCGCTTCTGGCTGGTGGCGCGGCCGGTCTGGCCTTGCTCGGCAAGTCGTCGATGGCCGGCTATGTCGTGTGGCCCGCCCTTGTTCTGCTCGTTTTTCTGGCGTTTCACATCCGGACGCTTCGACGTCGCCAATACATCAATATCGCCCTGTGTCTGGCGGTTTGTTTCGTCGTTGCGGGCTGGTTCTACATCCAGATGTGGGACGTCATTTACAGCTACTACAGTTTCTGGGCGGGAAATAATCAGTTCAAGCGCGAGATGTACCAGCTTTCCGGTGGCTGGGATGAGTGGCTGTTCTTCCCAAGGAACATTCCGGCGCAGTATGGGCTGTGGCTGGCCTTGGCGGTGTCGATCCTGGCTGCGTTCGCCGTTGTTGCGGCGCTCGTCTCCTGGATAAGCGGTGGGCGCGTGGGGCCTCGATTGAGCCGAAACGAGGGTTTGCTTGTCGTCCTCTGCGTGGGGCTGGGCTATCTGCCCTACCTGAGCCTTCTAGCGACGCACTCCTATGCGGGGCCGGCCGACCTGACCATGATCCCGTTCCAGATCGTGCTCGCTGCCATGGGCATCTGGATGCTGGTTGCGCCGTCGCGCCGCGCGACTGACGAACGCCCGCGCGGCTTTGCTCGGGCAAATGCCGTGGCAATCGTCGTCGCTGCCGCGCTTATCGTGATCATGAACGTCATGTCGTTCCGCACCCACCTCGCCCAGCCGCGCTATGCTGGAATCCATTCGCAGCAGACGACCGAAAAAATTCTGGCGGTGCTGGATCAGTATGGCATCAACGACTTTACTCTGTTCAACCTGTTCATGGATCTCGACTACAATTCACAGACACTCATCTATGATGTGTTGCGATCTCCGTTGCTGAGATTGACCTATCAGCCGACGTTGTCGGGAGGGCTCAATCTGTCGAAGGTCCGAGGCGAGAACGACTACAACGACGGCGAGCCCGACCCCGAGCCGGATTGGGTTCCGGAGGGGGTGAACCTCAGCGCGTTCGACCGGTACGACACGCTCGTCACGAACTCCAACGTCCTGCTTTATCCGAGCCGCCCGAAAGGGCCGGGTTTCAGTCCGTTGAACAAGGAATGGGCCGACTATGGCGCATTGCTCGAGGCCGACCCGCGTGTCCGCCAGATCGGCGCGGTGACGGCCTACCGCGATCGCACGGAAATCCTCGTCTACGCGACGACTGACGTGGAGGTCTTCGAGACTCCCGACCAATGGCTGCCGGCGGACGGACCGATCAGCATCGTGAGTTCTCCGGATCGTTCGCTCGCCTTCGAGTTGATCGGAACTCCGATCCGCGATGTGCCGATCGATGACGTCCGTCTGAAGATGGAAGACGGCAAGTCGCTTGAGGCGCAGTCCTGCGAGGCGCCTGCTGGAGCCACGGAGCGGTGCTATCGCTTCGTCGTCGAGCACGACGATCCTGATGCCTACACGGGCAACCTGTCGATCGATCCGGCCGTTCTCGGGGCGGCCTCGGATGCGGATCAGCGTCGGCTCTTTCTCTGGAAGCCGTCCGTCCGCGTGGCCGAACCCGCTGCTGACGAGCACTAGATGTCGTACGACGCCACCGGTTCAGACCCCGATTCCAGCAAACGTGTCACTGACGCAACTCCGACTTACAAGAAGCTGGGGCTTTTTGTCGGCTGCTTGCTCGCGGGTGTCGTCGCCATCGGACTGCTGCTTGTCTGGCTGGTCCCGTCGACGCCGACATCCGCGCGGCATTTCGGTCACGTGACCGGCTCCCGGCTGATGGAATCCAAAATTGCCTGGTACCGCGAGCAGACGAGGACCCGTCAGTTCGACGTGATCGTGGTCGGCAATTCAATGTGCGAGTTCGGCATCGACGGCGACGTCGTCACCCAGGCGATGGACGGTGCGCCGTTCAATCCGAGCGGGACGCCGGCGTCGAAGGTCTTCAACGCCTCCATCGGCGGGCTGTCTCCCAAGGTCGCCGATCAGTATGTTCGCGTTCTTTTCTCAATTCAGAAGCCGAAGTCGCTGATTTATTGCGCGTCGCTCATTGGTCGTGCCCTTCGAGACGGTGACGACGAGAATGCGATCTGGAACGCTGCAATGGATGAAGAGCGAATTGACTATTTCTTCGATGCTTACGAAGGGTCGATCTTCCAGAAGCTGTCGTTCAGTCCCTATCTTTCCAACCTGTCACTGGTCGTCTTCGATTCGCACGCGTATCGTAAGATCTTTGCCTTTTTTGCCGATCTGTTCCGTACCAACGCCGATCGACTGGGCGCCGGCTATCAGGACACGGTTCCACTTGGGTCTGACGGTGGCTATGAATTGCCCAGCACTGCGGTTGCGCAGCCGGAATTTCGTGAAGCCAACTATTCGGTCCTTACCGGACCAAGCTGGACGGCGATAGAGGCCTTACAAGGTCTGACTGACTCGATCGGCGTCGATTTTTATGTGATGCCGATTTTCATTTCCGGCATGATGACAGCCGACACCGATGTTGCCGACATTCCGCTGGCGCGGCTCGAGGCCATCGGGGTCCGGACCATCGACTGTGCTATCCGGATGTCGGCGAAGGCGGTGGACCTCGCGGACGACACGCACCTGTCCTGGCTTGGCGAGCAGCGTCTGTCCAAATGCGTCGGCGACGCGCTGCGCACCGGCCAGCTTCACGATCTGCCGATCATCGACAATGCCAGCGACTATCTGAGCGAAGCCGACATGCCGGTTTCCGACCGGCGCGCTCCCGCGTTCGACGATATCCTTCCAAGGGCGGCCTCGTTTCCGAACTACTTCCTGACCACCGTTCGGCCCTCGTCATCGCCAGACGCCGTTCTCGAGATCAAGCTCTCTGACTCTTGGCAGACAGCGCCGCTTCCTGTCGCGGCATTCGATTTCTCCGCTCGCGTCCTCACTGCGTCCGGTGAAGACACCGAAGCCGAGATCCTGGACCTCTCTCCCTATTCCTTCACGATTGCCGTGCCGGACCGCTGGACGCCGGGGACCGTTGCAATGGTACGCCTCGGCGTCTTCAAGGAAGGCGATTTCGTGCCGGTAAACACTCCAGTCAAATCCTATTCCTGGCGCTGAGCCCCTCCGCAGATGCTGTTTCACACCCCGGCCTTCATCGTTTTTCTGATCGTCGTCTTCACGCTCTGGTCGCTCACGCCGCGTGCCTGGTATCGCGAAGTCATTATCCTTCTCGCCTCGCTGTTCTTCTATGGCTTCTGGGACGTCCGGTTCCTGCCGCTTCTTGTGGGCGTCTGGGTTCTTACCTGGCTCACGATCAACCGGATGCATGCTGCGCCGGACGGGTCGCGAAAACGGGCGATGTTCTCCATCCTCGGGGTGGTGCTGCTGCTCGCCATCCTCGCGATCTTCAAATATGTCGGTTTCTTTGGCGACGTGTTCGGCGGACGGGAGCAACTGGCCGCGCTCGAACTGCTGCCGGCCAATCTCCTGGATTCCGTCGCGCCGCTCGGCCTCTCGTTCGTCACGTTCCAGGCCATCGGTCTGATCGTCGACTACCGGCGCGGCGAGTTGACCGAGGCGCCGGGCCTCTTTGCCACCGGCCGCTTCCTCACCTTCTTCCCGCAGCTGATCGCCGGTCCGATCGAGCGCTACACCCATCTGGCGCCGCAGCTTGAGGGCAAAGCGCTTGCGCAGCAGCCGCCCATCGACAGGCGCATCGCGACGGGGTTGACGCTGTTTGCGATCGGTTTCTTCCGGAAGGCTGTGGGCGATCTGCTCGGCTTCTACACCGATCCGATCTTCGACGACATCGGGAACGCCGAGCCGCATCTGGTCATGCTCGGCCTGCTCGGATTCACGCTGCAGATCTATTTCGATTTCGCCGGCTATTCGGAAATGGCACGCGGGATCGGCCGGCTGTTCGGCGTCGACCTCGCCATCAACTTCCGCGCTCCCTATTTCGCGCGCAATATTCAGGACTTCTGGCGCCGCTGGAACATGACGCTGTCGTTCTGGTTCCGGGACTACCTCTATATCCCGCTCGGCGGCAGCCGGCTCGGCGTGCCGCGCCACGTTCTCAACCTCTTCGTGACCATGACGCTGTGCGGGCTCTGGCACGGGGCTGCGATCAATTTCGTGGTCTGGGGCGCGCTCCACGCGATCTTCCAGAGCGTCCTGGTCCTCAAGCGTCTGGCATTGCCGCGCAGGCGCGAGCGGGGGGCCGCCACGACGCCGGCGGACTGGATCTCCTCGGTCGGCGCGCGAATCCTGACGCTGCTTTGCGTCATCTACGCCTGGATGTTCTTCCGGATCAGAAGCGCCGAGGATCTCTGGATCGCCCACGAAAAGCTCGGCGCATTCTTCCTCGACCCGATCATCGGCGCCGTGAACCTGCCCCTGATGGTTCTGATCGGATGCTGTTTCGCCCTCGACGGCTGGATCGAGAGGCGGGGCGACTATGTCACGCCGCTCGGCCAGGCCATCGGCCACAGGCGCCTGATCGTGTGGGGCCTGCTGTCGGCGGTGCTCATCTGCGCCGGCGCCCTGATCCTGAGCGTGATGCCGGCGCGCGTGTTCATCTACTTCGAGTTCTGAAACTCGGATACTTCCTAGCCGTGGAGCGCGGGCGCTTCGGACAAACGGCGGGCGGCCATCGCCTGCACCGGATAAATCAAATTTCGTAGCCGAACCGCTCTAGGTCGCGGGCGTAGAGCTGCGCAATGGAAGATTTTGTCTCATCCGAAAGGGCATCGGTCGATATCGGAGGATTGCTCTTCTCTGTGGTTTCCAGTCTGCTGACATCGAGTCCAAGCTCCTTTGTCAGGATAAGGAGTGTTTCATCAATGGCTTCGAGTTGGCCAATGTGATCCAAATCGGCGTCCAAGATGTTTCCGTATACCTGATTTGGCAGATGGCTTGGAGATAGTAGATCTTCTCTTCTATAGAATCTATGATCATGTTCGAGAATAATATGCTGGCCAAATTTCTGATGGTAGCCGAATAAGTCGATATCGTTCCCATCCAGTTCAATCCCAAAATGATCTGCATATTTTAAGCAGGAAATCATTCTCGCGAAAGGATTTCGGACGATGGAGAATTTAAAGTAATCGTCCCAGTGCTCGCTATAGAGTGATTTGGCCTGGCGTGCTGTCAGGTGCTTGGTTTCTGGGCTGAGATCCCACCAATCCCCGCCCGCCATCAGCGTCTCAACGCTGGTCCCGCCGCATCTCGGGATGTGGATGAAAATGCACTTGTATTCATGGCTTATCATCAGTGAATTCCAAGCCTGTCAAATAATTTCAGTTTTGTTTCCCGTTCTGCTTTTCCATCTCGTTGGTAATTTGCGTGATCGTCTCGTTTAGTTCGTCAATATGCGCAGCTTGTCGATTAATGAGGTCGAGCCGCTCATCACAGGCTTTCTGCAGTGCGTTCGCTGCGGAGTCGAGTTCGGTAATCAGCCTCGCCCTCTTTTCAAGTTCGGTTTGGAGGATGGCGGTCTGGCCCGCGAGTTCAATCTCGTCGAAAACACAGGGAGGAAGCCTAAAGCGCTTCACGAGATTCTGGGATTTCTCCTCGATGTAGTATCGGTTCAGCCCGTCAAAATACGCGAAGACGTATCCGCTCTGGATTACAGATTCTTCCCATGCCTGATTATTGAGGATCGCGTCAGTATCTTCCCATGAATCTGGGCGCTGTCCCTGTATGACACTTTCGATAACGAGCACAGTGGGGCGAAACTGGCGGAAGTCGATACTTTCAATGACCTCCGATTCGAGGCCCTCGACGTCGATCTTCAGAAAATCAATATTCTCAACTTTGTGTTCGGCCAGGATGGTGGAGAGCGGCACTCCACTCACGGCGTACTCCTCGATCGGAAGACCCTTATTCTTCATCACTTCGGCGACTGCGGGGTCGGCCGTCGAGAAGTAATCCTCGCTCGGGCACTCGAAGAAAGGTATCTCTCCAGATAATTTCGTTATTGCCACGTTGAGGTTGATGTCTCGGGTGCGCTCCCGAACGAAATTCTCGAAACGCGATCGAATAGGCTCGATATTGATGCCGCTCCAACCCAGATCGTAAAAATGTTTGGTGACCGAGTGCTCGTTGGGATCCCATGCCCCAACGTCGACATAGAAGCCGTCCGTTTTGCCGTCGAAGAGACGGCTCAACATGACGTCTTCGAAATTCTGTGCGTAGCTTTTCAATTTGCTGTCTCCAGAACTGGGATACTGCCGGAGGTCTGCGGAGCAGCAGCTTCCCCATGTCTGCCGGGGGCGCTTACCAAATAGGACAAGGCTAGTTCTTCGGGGAGATTGTGGAGTTTTCGCGTCCTTCCACCGTGAGGTTCGGTGAATGCGCGGTTTCGTCGCCATCGCTAGACGCCGGCATGTCCTGCAGGAGCCTGTCGATCGTCTTGCGCTGGACATACGCGTTGTGGTGGGCGCTTTCCAGCGCCTTGGTGAGGATGTCGACGTGCTCCTGAAGGGCACGGACCGCCGAATAGTGGGGTTGATAGATGCACTGCCCCAGATCGACGGAAGAGGGTTGCTCGGGCAGTTCGGAGGGGGCCGGGGAAAGTCCGACACCGAGACGTGCGGGAGTAGGTGGACCTCCTTCCGCGCGCAGAGCCTCTACCGCCTTGGCGAAGATCGCGCCGTGGAGAACGTAAGTGTTCGGATGCCGGTCGATGAAGCCGGGCATCGCGGTCTTGCTGAAAAAGTTGGCGTCCGCCTCGCTGGAGATGTTCATCACATAGTCGGTGAAGACGAACTTCATGTAGGTCTTCTGGAATTGGCGGAACTGTTCGACGTTGTGACGCCTGAGCGCGATCGTGAAAGCCCATTCGAGGTAGATGTCGTAGGCGACGCGCGGATCTTCGGTCTTGACGAAGTGCTCCAGCCCGGGCCGCCAGATCGACTTCACGAACGTCTGGAACTGCGGATCGCAGACGGCATAGATCGCGTTGCCGTTGATGTGACGGGCGAATTCGAGGGGCAGGGCAGCTTCGCCGCAATAGGGGCTGCCCATCACCCAGAACGGTTCGGCGCGCGCAACCCGGCGGCTGAGGGCTGCGAGCCAGCCTGATCGGATCGGGACGCAATCGGTCTCCATCTGGAACACGGCGCCCCGCTCGTCCTTAAGCCGTTCGATCAGCTCGAAGAACTGGTTGTTGGGTCCGGCCTTGTAGCCGCCCTTCGGCTCGGGAAGGACGTTCTCGCGGAGATAGAGGTCGCGCTCGCCGCGCAGGTCCAGATAGATGAAGTCGAGGGTGGAAAACCGCCGCTTGAGCGTCTCGGTCGCCTCGAACGCGGACCTGATCCGCTCTTCCTCGGACGCTGCATCGTCGTTGTTGAAGCAAAGGACGAGGCGCGGCTGCGGACCGTCGGTTGCGCCGGGATCGAAATCCGGCTGGTCCCAAAGCCAGAAGTTAGTGAGCAGCCGCGGGATCTCGCGCAGATTGAGCGGGATGGCAACCGACGTGAGCGACAGGCCCTTGAGCGTATCTTTCGGGCGATCGGTATCCATGTTTCGTCTCCCGTGCGCTCATCGGTCGGCAATCGACTGAGCACCTTGGCTGATTCTCTCGGCCGCATGACCCGTCGGGCGCCGTCCGACGCGTGTCTCTAGATCATTTCCCGGCCGCGTGGAAACCGGTCGGCCACCCGGAACATGCTTCGAAACATAGGGTTGGGGCCGTTCGGCGATTTCGGGAAAGGCCGAAGGGCGCTAGAAGTCGACCTCTGCCTGAAGCGCCCTCAACTGGGCCCATTTCTGATAGAAGCGGACCTGTTCCTCGCGCTTCGACCGCTCGGCAACCTCGTGGAGGGCCGAAACCAGGTCCTCGGCAAGCACTGCCACGGCCTCAGGGGGAGGCGAAGCGCCGGCAACCAGGTCGACGGCGGGAGCGACGGTAATGCTATCCTTCGCAAGATAGGGAAACAGCGTCTCCAGATCGTCACCGGCCTTCGCGCCCAGACAGATCCGCGCCTGCGCATAGAGGATTGCGATCTCGCGCTCTCGCCATTCACGAGTGGCTGTCTTCTGGTGCAACGCTGCCGGCAGCAGGTCGCCGACCAGGATCGCCATCGGCGTCTCGAGCGGCGTGGTGAAGCGGGTCGACGTGAAGACATCGGCCGCCAGATGTTTGCAGAACCTGTCGACAAGAACGGAATCGGCAGCCGTGTCCCGGCCGGTGTGGGCTGGAAACCCAACGAACTCGGCTCCGTCGACCCTCGGCGCGCCGCCGCGATCCAGAATGGTCAGCCGCACGTTCTCCGCCAGCTTCGGCAGCAGGTCGTGCCAGAGCCGGGACGACGGACTGTCGGGAAACTGGAAGGCCACCCCGTCGACGATCAGATGCAAATCGCGGCTCACCGGACCTCCTCGGCGTGCCGTCGGAACTCGTTTTCCTGGGCGAGGTCCCGCAGCAGCAATTGAACGTGGTCATAGCGCGACCCGTTGACCGCGCTGAGTGTCAGGCCATGGATGGCGGAGCAGCGCCTCAGAAAGTCTGAAGGCTCCTCGATGGAGGCGCGCGGCGCGACTTCTGACCATAGTTTCTTGGAGATCCGCCGGGCCTCCTCGACGCCGGGTGTATCCGGACGCGTCGAGATGCCCTCGGGATTGACGTAGTATGCCACGTGCGGGTCGTTCAGCTTGAAGAACGTCCGGCCCGCGACCGTACACCGGACCCAGAATTCCCAATCACCGGCCGAGCGGAGGCTGTCGTTGAAATAGCCGATGTCGGAATGCAGGGCCTTCCGCCACATCGGCGCGTTGTGCGGGGAATTGAAGTGCACGATGTTGTGCGGGGTCACCGACGGGAGCTCGGTCTTGACGCCCACGGCTTCGATCTCTGCGAAGGAAAGCGTCGGATCCAGCGTGTAGAAGACGTCCTGGTAGACGACATCGACGAACGGCAGACTGTCGAGGGCACCGACCTGGCGTTCCAGCGAATCCGCGCGGCGAAGGTCGTCCAGATTGGCGTTGGTCAGGTATTCGCCGCGGGCCATCGAAACGGCGATGTTCCACGCCGTATATATCCCGATCCGATGCGGCATTCGAAGATAGACGATCTGCGGGAAGCGCGCCTGGTACTGCTCGATGACCTTGTGCTCATCCTCCGGCGAATCCGCATCGATGATGATCAGTTCGCAGTCCTGAAAGATCGTCTGTGAGGTGATGTTGTCGAGATAGCGCTCGATATACTGGCCGCCCCGGTAGAGGCTGGCGATTATTGTGGCCCGAGGGGGTGAAGCATCGCGGCGGGGTGTGAAATGGCTTGCGGCGGCAGCCGGTGCCTTCTCATGGCGCCGGGGGGCGTTCGCGAGCCGCGCCCAGCTCTTCCGATCAAGGACCTGCTCAGTTCCGAGAACCAGGCTTTGACTGACATCGTGCAGGGGTGAAGCGGCGGACTCGGCACGCCGTCTGGCGAGATACTGTGCGAAATGGGCGATCACCAGGTCGGAGCGGGTGCTATCCGGGTCGACGAGGTCAGCGCGGGTCATCTCGATTTCTTGCGCCGTCGCGCCGCGGCCGACCAGAGCTTCGTAGAGCCAGGAGATGAACTCTCCGTCGCTGATATCGGCAGAGCCGAGACCGGCCGAAATATGCTTCTTGCGTGCTGCCGCCTCGTCGCTCAGACGGACCGAGTTGAGGAAATGAGGGAAGGGACTGCCCGACGCGAGCTCCAACGCACGCTGCTTGAGTTCGTCCGGATTGGGATCCCGTCCGAGGTACGTCTGATAGACGAGGGAGACCGCCGCTTCCCAACTCTGCTGGACCGCGGCAGCTTCCATGCTGCTGGACAGATCAGCCCCCGAGGCAGCGTGCGGCGAGGGTGCGTCGAGCCGCTTTGTGTCGGGTCTGCCTGCGGTCTGAAGAGCGCGCCGCATGGCATTACGGATCGATCGCAACATGAAACGGGGCTTCGCTGACGCTAGGGAAATGATCGGCGGTCATCGGGTAGCGCGGTCGCCGGCAGAAGTCCACATCGGCGCGCCGCCGGCATCCGATCGCAGCCGCTGATTTCGAACCAATCAGGCGGTCCTGCTTCTTCCGCTTGGACCCGGTTCTGCTGCAAACCGACAGGCTTACACGCAGACAACCCCGAGGCGGTTTATGGCAGAGGGGACTGGCTCGCGCAGGGTACAACCCGAGCGGATGGTGACCTCAGACGGCAAATTCCGTGGTGAGGAAATCCTCGTAGGTCTGCTGGATGCCTTCCTTCAGCTGCAACTGCGGGGCCCAGCCGAGTTTGCGAAGGCGGCTGCTGTCCATCAGCTTGCGCGGCGTACCGTCCGGCTTCGACAGATCATGCTTGAGGGCACCCTTGAAACCGACGACCTCTGCAATCATCGCCGCGAGATCCTTGATCGAGATTTCGCTGCCGGTGCCGACGTTGATGTGCTCGTATTCGGAGTAGTTCTTCATCAGGAACACGCAGGCGTCGGCCAGATCGTGCACGTGCATGAATTCCCGCAGCGGCGAGCCCGACCCCCACATCACCATGCTGTCCTGATTGGCGATCTTCGCCTCGTGCATCTTGCGAAGCAGCGCCGGCAGCACGTGGCTGGTGCTGAGGTCGTAGTTGTCCTTCGGGCCATAGAGGTTGGTCGGCATCACGGAGATGAAGTCCGACCCGTACTGCTTGCGGTAGGCTTGGCAGAGCTTGATGCCGGCGATCTTGGCCACCGCATACCATTGGTTCGTCGGTTCAAGCGGGCCGGTGAGGAGCGAGTCCTCCGGGATCGGCTGCGGCGCGAACTTCGGATAGATGCAGGAGGAACCGAGGAAGAGGAGCTTCTCCACGCCCATCTGATTCGCCTCGTGAATCTGGTTCGAGGCGATCATAAGGTTGTCATAGATGAAGTCGGCCGGCCGGCTGTCGTTGGCAAGAATGCCGCCGACTTTGGCGGCCGCGATGATCATCGCCTGAGGCCGGTGCCGCTCCATCCAGGCGCGCACCATCGCTGGATCACGCAGATCGACGCTGCGGTCGGAGACCAGGATCTCGCAATCTTCCGACTTCAGGCGCTCCACGATGGCAGAGCCAACCATGCCATTGTGGCCGGAGACCCACACCCGTTTTCCAGCGAGGTTGTAGCCCATTGACCGATAAATCCTTCGCAATTGCCCTCGAAAAGGACAGTTAGCACCGGGTCCCGTGTCAGACAAGATTGCGGCGGGGCGCGAAAGAGGAGGGATCGGCGCGACCACCCGTGTCATCCATCGGTATCGATCGTGGAGGCATGCGCGCCGCTGGCGCGCGTCCTGGGTTTGGGAGTGCAGGCTCTTTATTCTCGGACGAATCTCGTATTCGAAAGAGCTGGCCGGGTCGGAATGACCCTCGTGGGCCGTCCCCTAGAGAGGGCAAACCGTGCCGTACCCGAAGACTTCGCCTGCCTCATCCGTCCGGATCGGAACCGATTGGCTTGTCCTGTCGGCGTTCGTGCTCGTCATCGTCTTCCTGTGGCAGGTGACCTACATCTCGTGGCCGCCGGTGCCTGGCAACAATCCCGAGTATCCGATCGGCTGGTGGGGCTGGTTCGACCAGGGCAACTATCTGCGCGGAGCGCGGGCGCTGCTTGAGGGCAATTTTTCGCCGTCGGAGCACTATTATCCGCCGCTGTATCCGCTGATCGGTGCCGCATTCATCGGCCTTTTCCCGCAGCACGCCTACTACTTCGTCGATCTGTTCGCGACCGTCGGCTTCTTCCTGCTGTTTGTGGCGACCACGCGCCGCCACATCGGGTTCTGGCCGGCTGCGATCATCGGCTTCACCTTCATCGCGCCGATCAACATGATCCGCCTGCAATGGGTCATTCCCTGGACGAGCACGGTCTCGGCCGTTCTGGTCGGCGCATCATTTCTCCTTTTCGACCGCTTCGAACGTGCACGGCGCCATGGCTTCTGGGGCATGCGGACCCACGTGGCAGTGGCCTTCCTTTTCGGCCTCATGTGCGGACTGCAGCTGCCGTTGCGGCCGGGTGACATCGTTCTGATGGCGCCCGTCGCGCTCGCCTATGCCGTTCTGGTCGGGATCGACCTTGTGCGGGGAGGGGAGGACGGCCAGCGACGGAAAGCCGTGGGCGCCGCGATTGCCGGAATTCTGGGACTGGTGCCCGGCGCCGCCATCATGTCGGGCTTCAATCTCCTGGCGTTCGGCGATCTTCTCGGCGGCTATTTCGCGCTGTCGGTCTCCCGAGGCTTCTACTTTGCGGATTTCGGCGAGAAGCTGTTCTCGCTGGTCGTTGCCTCCCATCCGCTCTACGTGGAGCGCGGCGCCGACTGGCTGACGGAATTGCCGATCAATGCGCTGTGCCTCGGGTTCCTGCCCGCGGCGGTGCTGTTTGCGCGGCCGCTTCTGTTCCGACTGGTGGCGATCGCCGCGCTTTTGCAGATCTTTCTTTATTTCTCCTATGGCGATGCGATCCCGCCCGGCACCTTCCGCTACTGGAACATCCACTATTTCAAATGGATGCTGCCCTGGATCGTCGCCCTCGCGGCCTATTTCGTCTATCACGCGCTCACCGCCGGCTCCGGTCACCGCCGCCAGGCGGTCGCCGGCCTGGCAACGGGTGTCGCCGCTACCCTGCTTCTCTTCAGCGTGAACGTCGATCCGCTGCCGCGTCCGGTCTCCTCTCTGGAGGGCGGGGGCGAAGGGCCGGTCGTCTTGCATTTTCCGGAGGGCCCGGCCATCGACTACATCGACTTCGATGGAACCCCGGGCGGCTGGAACGAGGTCTATTTCGACAATCGGGCTACGATCCGCGCCGATGGCGGCGAGCCGCTGGAGAACTACAGCGAATACCGGATGCTGCCGCGCGGGGGCGACGGGATCCGGCTTCTGTTCATACGTCCTCTTGACGCAGAGACGGTATCGGTGGATTTCGGGACCGCTCTGACCCGCGAGGCACCGCTCGCGGCGGGCGATGTGCATGCTGCCTCGGCCGAATTCGGTCTCGACTGGCCGTTCGCCAGCCATTGGCGGTGATCGAAAGATCGCAAACGGACGTAGGTCCAGTTTGACGCGGTCGATCCATCCAGACCGATGTCCGTCCACTTTCCCAACCTGGAGATCGACTGTATGTCAGCGCCGCAGCCCGGATCCGTGAGCGGTTCGCGAGACACCTCGTTCGATCGTTTGCGGCGGATCTTCCGGTTCCTCGTGACCGGCGGTGCCGGCTTCATCGCAGATGCCGGAGTTCTCTGGCTGATGATGACGTTCACGCCGGCCGGACCGATTCTGGCGCGGTGCGTCTCGTTCCCGGCCGCCCTGACCGTCACCTGGATCCTGAACCGCTCCTGGTCGTTCGGGGACCGCGAGCGCCCGCACCTGAGTGCCGAACTGATCGGCTACGTGACCATCCAGGTGATCGGCTTCCTCGTGAACTCGGGGATCTATGTGGTGCTGGTCCTGGGATGGCTGGGGTTTTCGCTCCCCGCCCTTGTCGCGCTCTTCTTCGGATCCGGAACGTCGGCCTTCGTGACGTTCGCCCTGTTGAACATGCGTCTCTACCGAGCTGCAGACTAGGCTGTCCACGCCGGCAGCGTCCGGCGCTAGCCGTCGGCCTCGAGCCGATCCAGGTGGGCGTTCCACTCCCGCTTGCGCTGCAGGAAATCGGCAATGGTGCTGCGGCGGCGGTCGCCCCCGATGATGCCGAGGACAAGCCCGCTATAGAGCGACTGCAGGCCGACCATTCCGAAGGTCGCGGCTGCGACGGTGGTCGCGATGTAGGGAACTTCCCCGAACTTGAAGAACGTCGAGATGATGAAGATGCCCCAGATCAGCGAGATCAGCAGGCAGAGCGCGCCGGCAAGCCCGAAGATCACGAACGGGTAGAAGGTGATCGCGTTGATGATCGCAAACATCAGAATCCGCGCCCCGTCCCGGAAGGTGTCCAGCTTCGATTCAGAGTCTTCCTTACGGGCGCGGTAATCGATCGGGATCTCGCGCACGTCGGCCTTCGCGTAGGCGGCGATCACGTTCAGTTCCGTTTCGAGCTGGAACCCGTGGCTCTGGACGTCCAGGAGAGTCACGAAAGGCGCCGACATGATGCGCATTCCCGAAAGAACGTCCCGGTAGCGCTTGTTCGACAGGAAAGAGATCAGCTGGGTCAGCACCCGGTTGCCGAAACCGTGGAAGCTGCGCGTGTTCTGCTTGTCGTACGCGCCATCGGAGACGCGGTCGCCCACGACCATGTCGCAGCGTTCGCGGATCAGTTCGTCGCACAGGCGCCGCGCGTCAGTGGCCGGGTAGGTGTGGTCCGCGTCGATCATGATGAACACGTCGGCCACGATCCGCGACAGCGCCTTCTTCACCGCGCGGCCCTTACCCTGCTCGCCTTCCCTCAGAAGCAGATGCCGGGTCCCGCGGAACTCCTCCTCGACGATTTCATAGGTGCGGTCCTTGGAGTTGTTGTCGACCACGACCATGACCGCGTCGGGGAAGTGCGCACCGTAGTCCGCGATGGTGTCGGCGATCGCGTGCTCTTCATTGTAGGCGGGAATGACGATGCAGATCTTGGCCATGGAACAACTATGCAGAGGGGGTGAGGTCGGCGGAGTGGGGTACCCTGCGGCGGAGCGTGCGCGCGCGCAACAGATTGTTCGACGACGGTGCGGGCGCCGCTAGCGCTTTACCCGTCGCACCCGTGCGGTTCAAGGAATGTTCATTGGCCCGTGTGACGACCCGACCTGGGGCCGGGTGAATTCGGGCCTTGCCCGTCAGCTCTCGGGTACGTTGCGATCGAGCTCCTCCAGCCAGACCTTTGCCGACGCGTCGCTCGGTGCGCGCCAGTCGCCGCGCGGCGAGAGAGAGCCGCCGGAGCCGACCTTGGGTCCGTTCGGGACCGCCGAGCGCTTGAACTGGCTGGTCTGGAAGAAGCGGTGCAGGAACACCCGCAGCCACTTGCGCACCGTCGCCAGGTCGTAGGCGTTCCGGGACGGTTCAGGGAAATTCGGTGGCCAGGCGCCGGCACTGCTGTCCTTCCAGGCATGCAGGGACAGGAACGCGACCTTGCTCGGTGCGCAGCCGTGCCGGGTGACGTGGTAGAGATTGAAGTCCTGCAGCTCGTAGGGGCCGACGAAGTCCTCCGTGCGCTGGGCCGGCTTGTCGCTGTCGGCATCGCCCGGCACCAGCTCCGGCGAGATCTCCGTGTCGAGCACCTTCAGCGCCACCGCGCTCGCCGCCTCGCTGAAGCGGTGGGTGCTCGCGGCCCAGCGGATGAGGTGCTGGATCAGCGTCTTCGGCACCGAGGCGTTGACGTTGTAATGGGACATGTGGTCGCCGACGCCGTAGGTCGCCCAGCCGAGCGCCAGCTCGCTGAGGTCGCCGGTGCCCAGCACCAGGGCGTTGTGGAAGTTGGCCAGCCGGAACAGCGTCGCCGTGCGCGCGCCGGCCTGCACGTTCTCGAACGTGATGTCGTAGACCGGCTGACCCTTCGCGAACGGGTGCCCGATGTCTTCCAGGGTCTGCCGGCAGACCGGTGTCATGTCGATCTCGTCCGCGCTGACGCCGAGCGCCCGCATCAGATCCCAGGCATTCTCGCGGGTGGATGCGCTGGTGGCGAAGGCGGGCAGGGTGTAGGCGAGGATGTTCTCCCGCGGCAGCCCGATCTCGTCGAAGGCCTGGCAGGCGACGAGCAGGGCCTGGGTGGAGTCGAGGCCGCCGGAAACGCCGATGACGATCCGCTTGATCCCGGTCGAGGCAAGCCGCTGGGCGAGCCCGCTGACCTGGATGTTGTAGGCTTCGAAGCACAGCTCATCGAGCCGGGCCGGATCGGCCGGCACGTACGGAAAGCGCGGCACCGCGCGCGCGAGCGGCAGGACCGGATCGCTCGGCGGCTCGAAATCGAAGGAGATGCGCCGCATCGGCTGTTCGTGATGGGCTGCGCAATCGCCGAAGGTGCCGTGTCGGATCCGCTCCTGCACCAGAAGACCGACATCCACATCGGCCGTGGTCAGTTGCGCTCCACGCAGGAAGCGCTCCGATTCCGCCAGCAGCGACCCGTTCTCGTAGATCATCGCGTGGCCGTCCCAGGCGAGATCGGTGGTCGATTCGCCGGCGCCGGCAGCTGAATAGAGATAGGCGGCGAAGCAACGGGCGGAATGCACCCGGCACAGCGCGTGCCGGTAGTCCGACTTGCCGATCGTCACGTTCGAGGCGGACAGGTTCAGAAGCACCGTCGCGCCGGCAAGTGCGGCGTGGGTGCTGGGCGGGATCGGGACCCAGACGTCCTCGCAGACTTCGGCGTGGAGCACGAGGCCCGGTACGTTGGGCGCGTCGAACAGCAGGTCGGTGCCGAACGGGATCTCCTCGCCGAAAAGCCGCACGTGGGAGCGGGCCGTCGCACTGGCCGGCGAAAAGTGGCGGCCCTCGTAGAATTCGCGGTAGTTCGGCAGGTAAGCCTTCGGCACGATGCCGAGGATCCGGCCCTTGTGGATCGCGACCGCCGTGTTGAAGAGCCGGTCCTCCAGCACCAATGGGGCGCCGACCAGAACCATCGGGCGCAGATCGCGGGTTGCCTCGGTCACGTCCTTCAGCGCGGTCTCCACCGCCTCGAGAAGGGCTCCCTGCTGCAGCAGATCGTCGATCGCGTACCCCGACAGGCAGAGTTCCGGGAAGAGCACGACGGCCACCGAGCGGTCGTGTGCCTCGCGGGCCATTGCGATCACGCGCTCGGCGTTGGCGGCGGGATCCGCCAGTGCGACCTCCGGCGTGGCCGTGGCGACGCGGACGAAGCCGTGACGGTAGAGATTGTGGAAGCTCAGTTCTTGCATCGTGCCTCGACCGGGCGGAACCGTGTGCTGTCTCGCCGCCTTGCGCGACGACCTTCAACGCGCGGGCAGCTAACCCGTTATTCTCATAGTGAGCAATAGTGGCTGAGAGGCGTCACGATGTTCCGCCCGCCGAAGCTACCAGCCGCCGCCGCCTCCACCGCCGCCACCCCCGCCGGAGAACCCGCCGCCGAAGGAGCCGGAGGATCCGCCGCTTGCGGCCTTGATCGATGATACACCCTGGCTCACGGTCCGGCTGATCCCGGAACCGATCCCGTCGGAGACGGAATTGAGCGCCGCGGGCGACCAGGCTCCCGAATGGCTGCCGTGGTACCAGGCGGGCGCCACCATCGCGCCGGCCGCCACCAGATGCGCGAACTGGTTGGTCCAGGCCGTTTCGACGCCGAGCGCCACGGCATAAGGCAGCATCTCCTCGAAGTGCTCGAACGTCCGGTCCGGCGGATTGGCGAACTTGAGGCGGTCGGCTTCGGCCACGGTCAGATAGAGGCGCGTGCCCTCGATTTCCCGGAGAGCATCGAGCCCCGCGCTCGTCGGCCGACCCATCAGCCAGAAGAAGACCGGCGGGACGGCCGCCGTGATCAGGAGTGCGGTACCGGCCAGGAAGCCGGCATCGCCGATCAGCAGGATCGACGTGCCGAGCGAGAAGACGAGCGCGATCGCGGTGAAAAAGGAGAAGAACAGGGCGGTCGGCAGGCTCGACCAGTTGCGTCGGAACACCAGCCACCAGCTCTTCAGGGCCAGCGTCCCGGCGACGATCAGTCCGACGACGGTCGCGAGCGCGAAGATCCGGTAGGCAGCGCCGGCCAGCGGGTCGGGGCTGAACAGGTCGCCCACGATCCAGGTCGCCGCGGCGATCGCCGCACCGCCGAGCCACCATCCGAGATTGTGTTCGACGTGGCGGCGCAGGAAGCGGCCGCCGAGGAAGGACTTCAGCGTCGTGTTGGCCTTGGCCATCACGACGGAGTCGGCCTTCGAGAGCGTGACCGTGTCGCCCTCGTCGGCGAACAGCTTGGCCAGGACCTTCGCTTCGCCAGGGCTCGGATCCGCCTTGCCAGGCCCGACGCGCGTCAGTGTGAGCGTCTTGTCCGGGCCCTCGGAAATCTCGACGTGTCCCTTCACAGCCAGATCGAGGATCGCAGCGACCAGGCACTTCGTGTCGTAGACCATGCGATCGAGATAGCGCATGGCATGGGGCGGCACCTGCGGCCGGTAGACCGGTATGATCGGCCCCAGCGCCGGATCGCGGCCCACCTTGTTCCATGCGTAGAGAAAGTAGCCGATCGTGGCGAGCGCCCCGAGAACGGTGACGACAACCTCGAACGGGTTGCCGACGTGGCGCGCGAGCCATGAGGGTTCGGCGACGATGCCCTTGGGGAACGCGACGGCGACGGTCATGCCGCTTTCGGGGGGGAGGGCCTGACTGGTCACGAACAACGCCCCGGATCGGCCTGTCTCGACCGTCGCGCTGTCGCCGCTTTCGCCGAAGCTCCCCGTATAGACCGAGGCATCGAGGACCGATGCGCCGTCCGGAAGGGTGACCAGGGCCTCCGCCTTCTCGATCGGGAAGGCCCACTGGTCGCCGGTCGCGTTCCAGTAGATCTCGTCGTAGCCGTCGAAGAAGCCGACCTGCTTGGTCATCGAGTAGGCGATTTCGTAGGTGTAGACGCCCGGCTTCAGAATGACCTCGGCATTGCCGATGCGGATCTTCGCCTGACCGGTCTCCATGGTCAGCTGGTACGAGGCGGGGCTGCCGTTCATGGTGACGGACGTGAGCTCGAAGTCCGCCGTCAGCCGGCCGAGCCCCATGACACGGGTCAGCGGGATCTCGCGGAAGATCCCGCGCCGGATCTGGTCGCCCTGGGCGACGACCTGAATGGTCTCGTGCACGTCTATGGCGCCGCTGTCCCGAACGTCGATGCGGCTCTGAAAAAGGCGAATGCGCTCCGGTCCCGAGACCGGTCCGCTGGGCGCTGCAGGGACTGGGGGAAGCGTCGGCATGGGACCGGTTGCCGGCTCGGCCGCGGACGGAGCCGTGGTCGTGTCCTGGGCCTGGGCAGGGGCAACGGCGACGGTTTCCAGTGTGGAAACGGCTGCCCGTCCTGCACCGAACAGATAGTCCGATGCGGCCGAACCGAGGCCGGACATGCTGAAGATCGCAATGAGGATCCAGATGACTTGCCTGACCGACATGCCTGCCTTTCCCGAACGGATCTGCGTCTATTGGAGCAAACGGACGTGCTCAACCTATCGAAATTGGAGCCAGTCCCGATTGCTCAGGTGGCTGCGTCCGAGCAGGGAGGGCTTTAAGCCTGGGGCATGCCGAAATCGACCTTGACCGGCTCGGCGACCTTCGGGTCGTCGAACTCCAGGAACTCCCGCTCCGAAAAGCCCAGCGAACGGGCGAACAGGTTCGCCGGGAACGACTGGATCATCACGTTGAAGGCTTTGACCGAGCCGTTGTAGAAGCGCCGCGACCGCGAGATCTGGTTCTCGGTCTCTGCCAGTTCTTCCTGCAGATGCCGGAAGTTCTGGTCGGCCTTGAGGTTCGGGTAGGATTCGGCCAGCGCGAACAGACGCCCGAGCGCACCGGTCAGCATGTTCTCCGACTGGGCCTGGCTGTTGGGCGAGCCGGTGTTGGTCGCCGCCTGATTGCGCGCCTCGATGACGGCCTCCAGCGTCTGCCGTTCGTGGCTCGCGTAGCCCTTCACCGTTTCCACCAGATTGGGGATCAGGTCGTAGCGGCGCTTCATCTGGACCTGGATGTCCGACCAGGCCTCGTCCACCTGGGCGCGCGCGGCAACCAGCCGGTTGTAGAGAAGAATGGCGAAGATCGCGATCAGCACGATCACGCCAAGCACAATCCAGGTTGTCATCGCTGCGAACCCTCCGCGCCCGAACCCGATCCAGCAGGTTTTAGGCGATGCGCCGCCCGGTCGAAAGCCCGGAGTTCAGGCGAGGTCGAGAATGTAGCGGGCGGCGGTGAAGTAGATCATCAGCCCGGTCACGTCGACGAAGGTGGCCAGCAGCGGGGCGGATATGACGGCCGGGTCGAGACGCACCGCCCGGATGCCGAGAGGCAGCAGCGATCCGACCACGTTGCCCCAGGTCACGATGCCGAGGACGCCGATCGCGACGGTGAACGTCACCAGCTCCGGCGAGAACTTTCCATGCTCGGTGTAGTCCGCCCAGCCCAGCACGTCCCACAGCGTGATGCGGGCGGTGGCGACGAGACAGAGCAGCGCGCCGAGGATCAGTCCGGTGACGATCTCGCGGCGGAAGATGCGGAACCAGTCACTCAGATTGCATTCCTTCACCGCAAGGGCGCGAATGATGAGGGTCGAGGACTGGGACCCGCTGTTGCCGCCGCTCGACAGGATCAGCGGCAGGAACAGGGCCAGCACGACGGCCTGGTCGAGCTCCGCCTCGTAATAGGTGAGGGCGGTGGCGGTCAGCATTTCGCCGAGGAACAGGATCGCCAGCCAGCCGCCGCGCTTGCGCACCTGCTGGAAGACCGAAGTCATCATGTAGGGCGTGTCGAAATTCGAGACGCCGCCCATCTTCTGCATGGTGTCGGAGAAGGCGTCCTGGGTGAGGTGCAGGATATCGTCGGCCCGGATCAGGCCGATGAGCCGGTTGTCGGCGTCCACCACGGGCATTTCGACGGCGTCGCGGACCTGGAAGCGATGGATCGCGGTCTCCACGGAATCGCTTGCCTGAAGCGACGTCACTTCGCGGTCGAGCAGCTTTTCGATCGGGTCGGTCGCCTCGATGCGGACCAGCTCTTCCAGCTCGAGCCGGTCGATCAGCCGGTTTTCCTGGTCCACCACGTAGATGCTGACGACCGGGTGACTGCGCGGCGTGCGCGCCCGAAGCCGCTCGTAGATCGCCCTTGGGGTATCGGCCGGCGCGGCGGTCAAGAACGTGTAGCTGATCCAGCGGCCGACCTCGTCGCGGTCGTAGTGCAGCAGCTGCCGGCCGATCTCCGGATCGAGCTCGGTCAGCTCCTCGTAGATCGTGCGCGCCCGGGTGCGCGGCATCTTCCTGAGCAGGAGAGCGATATCCTCCTCCGGCACCTGACGGATCAGCTCAAGGGCCTGGTCGAGCGGCACCGAGCGGAGAATGTAGTTCTGATGGACAAACGAGATCCGGCCGAACACGTCCGCCCGCAATTCCTTCCTGATCACCGGAAAGAGCTGGGCGGCCTGGGTGCGGGAGAGATTCTCGATGATCTCGGAAAAATCGCCCGCCCTGAAATGTTTGGTGATCGTGGCGAGAGTCTTGCGGTCGTCCGTCTCCAGGGCGGCCCGGATCGGCTCGATCTGCTTGTAGGGGTCTACCGTCTTCACGTCGAACTCCACCATCGGCAGCGATCCCGTGTCCGGCGAAGCCGGCCTGACACCGGCCGCGCAACGGCGATTTTGCGTGCGCGGCCAGATGGATCGCTCGGATCTCTGCACCGCCTTCTGACGCTGCAGGATGAAGCCTGTGTGAAGTTGGCGTCGCAATTTGCCGGCTGAGCTTCCGCCGGTCAGTTCTGGCCGCGTTCGGTCTCGATCCAGTCCCAGATCATGCCGGCGATGTCGGGTCCGCCGAGCTTCGCCACGGCCCGGATGCCGGTCGGCGAGGTGACGTTGATCTCCGTCAGATTGCCGTCGATCACGTCGATACCGGCGAAGAGGATCTTCTCCTCCCTGAGCGCCGGTCCGACAGTGGCCAGGATTTCCCGCTCGCGCTCCGTGAGTTCGGTCGCCGCGGCCGCGCCGCCGCGCACCATGTTGGAACGGAGGTCGCCCTTGGCCGGAACCCGGTTCACCGCACCTGCGAACTCGCCGTTGACCAGGATGATGCGCTTGTCGCCATCCGACACCTTGGGCAGGAAGCGCTGGATGACCCAGGGTTCCCGGAAGCTCGCGGCGAAGAAATCGTAGAGCGAGCCGTAGTTCAGGTCGTCCTCGGTGAGCCGGAAAACGGCCTGTCCGCCGGCGCCGAACAGCGGCTTCATGACGATGTCGCCGTGCTCGGCCCGGAACGCATCGATCTCGGCCCGGTCACGGGTGATCAGCGTCGGCGGCATCAACTCGGGAAACCGCATCACGTAGAGCTTCTCCGGTGCGTTGCGCACCGCCGCCGGGTCGTTGACCACCAGCGTGTCCGGCTGGATCCGCTCCAGCATGTGGGTGGCGGAGATGTAGGACATATCGAACGGCGGATCCTGCCGCATCAGCACCACGTCGACTTGCCTGAGCGAGGTGCGCCTGGCTTCGCCGAGCGAGAAATGGGCGCCGACTTCGTCCTTGACCTTAAGGGGCTCAAGCGCGGCGACCACGTCGGTCGCCGTCTCCGCAAGCCGGTCCGGCGTGTAGTGAAAGAGCTCGTGGCCGCGCGCCTGGGCTTCCAGAAGCAGCGCAAAGGTGGAATCCCCGGCGATCTTGATCGACTCGATGTGATCCATCTGCACGGCGATCTTGAGCGGCATGGCGGGCTCCTGAGATGGGAAGAGAAGAAGAGAGCGGTCCTTGATGAGCCAGTTCGCCGCTACGGTCCAGACCGGTGCGGGTGGAAGGTCAGAACCGGGTCCGCTCCTCGAATGCGTTGCTGAGATGCTGCGGCCAGCGGCCGGGCGTGACCACCACGATATCGAACCGCAGGGTGTGATCGGCATAGGCGGGATTGCGGGCCAGCCATGCGGCGGCCGCGCGGCTCAGACGGTGCTGCGCCTTCGGACCCACCGCCTCGAGCGCCACGGCCGGGTCAGCGCGCGCCTTCACCTCTACGATGGCGACAGTGGACCCGCGCCGGGCCACAAGATCGATCTCGCCGGCACCGGTGCGCACCCGCCGCCCGATGATGCGGTAGCCTTTCAGGATCAGGGCGATCGCCGCCCGTGTCTCCGCCGCCAGCCCCCACCGATAGGCCTGCTGGCGGCCTGCGGGCGGCACGGGGGCTGTCACGCCTCGTCTCCGCCGGGGGGCGCACTCTTGAGGGTAAGGGCGAGCTGAAACAGATCGCGCCGCTCGCGTCCCGTCACCCGGGCCACCTCAGCTGCCGCCTTTCCGGCCGGGAGACGCTCCAGCGCCGCCGCCAGAAGCGCTTCGGCGTCTTCTTCGCTGGTCGTGTCCTCTTCGGGCGGTCCGACGACCACGGCGATTTCGCCTTTGACCTTGCTGTCCGTCGGGAACGCCTCGCACAGCTCCGCCAAGGTCCCGCGCACCACGGTCTCGAACCGCTTGGTCAGCTCGCGGCAGACGACGGCTGCGCGCTCAGGGCCGCAGATGTCGGCGAGGTCGATCAGGGTCTGGGCGAGCCGGTTGGGCGATTCGTAGAGCACTAGGCTCGTCGGCTGCCGGGCGAAGGTCTCGATTCGCCGGCGCCTTGGGCCGCCCTTCTGTGGCAGAAACCCGAGAAAGACCACGGTGTCCGTCGGCAATCCTGCCGTGGTGAGCGCCGCCGTCAGCGCCGACGCACCGGGAATCGGAAACACGGCGATACCGGCGGCCGCCACGTCCTCGACCAGCTTGTAGCCCGGGTCCGATACCAGCGGGGTTCCGGCATCCGACACCAGCGCGATCGACTCTCCGGCTTCCAGCCGCTCCAGGATCTTGGGCCGCTGCTTGACCGCGTTATGCTCGTGATAGCTGAACAGGCGGGTCTTGATCTGGTAGCGGTCGAGCAGCACCCGGGTGACGCGGGTGTCCTCGCAGAAAATCGCGTCGGCGGCCGCCAGGGTCTTCAGGGCCCGGATCGTGATGTCGTCGAGATGGCCGATCGGGGTCGATACGACGTACAACCCAGGCGCCAGCGCGGGCGCCTCGAAACGCGTTGAATCCAGCCAGAATTGGGGGTCACGTCGCAGTTCGGTCATAACCGTTTGTCAAGTGGTTAGGGGAAGGCCTTGCGGATCGGAATTCGCCAGTGTTTGTTGGGCGACGAGCCCGAGAGGCACCCTGCGCCGGGTTGGTGGGCGCGCGCAAGGCTTGCAAGAGGATCCGACAGAAATGACCATGGCCCGGTCTCGCATCGTCTCACGTCTGGCACGTACGGTGGCCGTGTTCGGTCTCGCCGGCACGCTTGCGGCCTGCGTCGGTACCCCGACCGGCCCGCAGACGCCGTCCCGGCCGACGCAGCCGAGCCAGCCGGCCGGCGAGGTGATCGGCTCAGGTTCCGTTCCCGTCGCGCTCCTTCTGCCGATGTCGGCCGGTGGCGAGGCTGCCGGGTTGGCAACCGCATTCCGCAATGCCGCCGAACTTGCGATGGACGACTTCCCGAATTCGGATATTCGCATTCTCGTGCGCGACACCGGCGGCACCCAGGGTGGGGCGCAGGCGGCGGCCCAGGCGGTGCTGGGTGAGGGCGCCAAGCTGATTCTGGGTCCGGTCTTCTCGCCGGCTGTTGCCGGCGCGGCCGGTCCGGCGCGTCAGGCCGGCGTACCGGTCATCGCGTTTTCCACCGATGCCACCGTCGCCAAGCGCGGCGTCTATCTTCTGAGCTTCCTGCCCCGGCAGGATGCCGACCGCATCGTCTCCTACGCCATCTCCAAGGGCAGCACGTCGCTGGCGGCGCTCGTTCCCGACAACGGCTACGGCCTGGTGATGGAGGCGGCCTTCCGCGAGGCGGTGTCGCGCGGCAACGGTCAGGTGGTCGCGGTCGAGCGCTATCAGCAGGAGCCCGGCGACATGGCCGCCAAGGCGGCGGCCATTGCCTCCAAAGGCAGCCAGGTGCGCGGCATCTTCATGCCGAACGGCGGTCGCGATCCGGGCGTGCTGGCGGCTGCGCTGCGCGAGAACGGGCTCTCCAGCGCCAAATATCTCGGCAGCGGTCAGTGGGACGACCCCAACGTGCTCGAATCGGAGGCGCTCAGCGGCAGCTGGTATCCGGCGCCCCAGGGACGCGGCTTCTCCTCCTTCGAAAGCAAGTATCAGCGCAAGTTCGGCGCGCCTCCGCCGCGGACGTCGTCGCTCGCCTATGATGCGGCGAGCCTGGCGGCCGGTCTCGTCCGGGCGCGCGGCGCCACGGCTTTCACCGACGACATGCTGACCAACCCCGACGGCTTCCTCGGCGTCGACGGCATCTTCCGCTTCCTGCCCGACGGCCGCAGCCAGCGGGGCCTCGCCGTCTACGAGGTGCTCGGCAACGGCAACTCGAAGGTCGTGTCGCCGGCGCCGCGCAGCTTCACCCAGGGCGGCGGGTTCTGACCCGCCGCATGCCGGTCTGTCCAGTGGCGGGGAACGGCTGAATGCTTGCTGGCAAGCGTGTCCTGCTCGTGATCTCCGGCGGCATTGCCGCCTACAAGGTCCTCGAACTCATCCGTCGCCTGCGGGAACGGGGGGCGAGCGTCCCGACGATCCTGTCCGGGGCGGCGGACCAGTTCGTGACGCCGCTTACGGTCGGCGCACTGTCCGGTGAGCCGGTCCATCGGGACCTGTTCGATCTGACGCGAGAAAGCGATATCGGCCATATCCGGCTCTCCCGTGACGCCGACCTGCTGGTCGTGGCGCCTGCGACGGCCGACCTGATCGCCAAGATGGCCAACGGACATGCCGACGACCTGGCCTCGACGGCGCTGATGGCCACCGACAAGCCGGTCCTGATCGCACCCGCCATGAACCCGCGCATGTGGTCGAACCCCGCCACGCGGCGGAACATGGACCTGCTGCGCGCCGACGGCATCCGGGTGGTCGGTCCGAATGTGGGCGAAATGGCGGAGCGCGGCGAGGCCGGTGAGGGTCGCATGGCCGAGCCTGCCCGGATCCTGGCTGCGATCGAGGCAGCCTTTGCCGCCGAGCCGGCCCTGATTTCCGGTCCGAAGGTGCTTGCCGGCCGGCGGGTCATCGTGACGTCCGGTCCGACCCACGAACCGATCGATCCGGTGCGCTACCTGGCCAACCGGTCGTCCGGGCGTCAGGGCCACGCCATTGCCACGGCCTGCGCGGCGGCGGGCGCGGACGTTACCCTGGTCAGCGGACCGGTGACGGTGCCCGATCCGGCGGGCGTGAGGACGATCGCCGTGGAAACGGCGTCCCAGATGCTCGAGGCCGTCGAGGCGTCGCTTCCGGCCGATGTGGCCGTGATGGCGGCCGCGGTTGCCGACTGGCGCGTGGCCTCGGCCTCGGAACGGAAGCTGAAGAAGCCCGCCGACGGCGCTCCGCCGGTCCTGGAACTGGTCGAGAACCCCGACATTCTCGCGACCATTGGCCGTCACCATACGCTTCGCCCCCGGCTTGTGGTCGGCTTCGCGGCGGAAACGGACGACCTGCTTGAGAACGCGCTTTCGAAGCTCGCCCGCAAGGGGGCCGATTTCATCGTGGCCAACGATGTCAGCCCGGCGACGGGGGTGATGGGCGGCGAGGCGAACACGGTCCGCATCGTCACGCCGGACGGCAATGAAGAGTGGCCCAAGATGTCCAAGATCGAGGTCGCCGACCGGCTCGTCGCGCGCATCGCGGCAAGCTTGGACAAGCCCGAAAGCGGCTCATGACAGGCGCTCCCGTCCTTCAGGTCGTGCAACTGCCGCACGGCGAAGATCTGCCGCTGCCCGCTTATCAGAGCGAGGCGGCCGCCGGCATGGATTTGCTTGCCGCAATTCCCTATGCCGACCCGATAGCGCTCGCGCCGGGCGAACGCACCCAGGTCCCGACCGGGCTGCGAATTGCGCTTCCCGTCGGTACCGAGGGTCAGGTGCGTCCCCGTTCGGGGCTTGCCGCACGCCACGGGCTGACGGTCGTCAACGCGCCGGGGACGATCGATGCCGACTATCGCGGGGAGGTCGGGGTGCTTCTGATCAACCTCGGAAGCGAGCCTGTCACAATCCGACGCGGCGACCGGATCGCCCAGCTTGTCGTGGCGCCGGTCGTGAAGGTGTCCGTCGAGGCGGCCGATGCGCTTCCGGATACGGTGCGCGGAGAGGGCGGCTTCGGCTCCACTGGCATCGGTTGAGCATCACGGCGCTCGCCATCAGGCCAAGGTTGACGGACGGGGCGGGGCGGCTGCAAATCCGGCCATGAGCTTTTCGCGCGACGAGATCGAACGCTATGCCCGGCATCTGGTGCTGCCGGAAGTCGGCGGCCCGGGTCAGCAGAAGCTGAAGGCCGCGCGGGTCCTGGTGATCGGAGCGGGCGGGCTCGGTTCGCCGGTCGTGCAGTACCTGGCCGCATCCGGGGTGGGGACGATCGGGATCGTCGACGACGACCACGTCGCTTTGTCCAACCTTCAGCGCCAGATCCTGCACGGAACCGGCGACGTGGGCCGGCTGAAGGTCGAGTCCGCCGCCGAAGCGGTCGCCCGCCTGAACCCCAACGTAACCGTGGAGCCGCACGCCGAACGACTGACCCGGGAGAGCGCCCGCAGCCTCGTTTCCGGCTACGACATCGTGGCCGACGGGTCGGATAACTTCGAGACCCGCTACGCGGTCTCCGACGCGTGCTTCTTCGAACGCAAGCCGCTGGTGACGGCGGCGGTCGGCCGCTTCGACGGATCGATCACGGTCCTGAAGCCCTACGAGACGGCGGCGGACGGTTCGCCCAACCCCACCTACCGGTGCCTGTTTCCCGAAGCCCCGCCGGAAGGGGTGGTGCCTACGTGCGCGGAGGCCGGCATCCTGGGCGTTCTGACCGGATTGGTCGGCACCCTTCAGGCGCTCGAGGTCATCAAGGAGGTCGTGGGACTGGGATCCACGCTCGTCGGCCGTTTGCTCCTGATCGACGCCCTGTCGCTTCGTTTCGAGACGATGGCCTACGGCCACGATCCCCGTAACCCGCTCAACGGATCCGGCCCGCCAGGATGAGCTTACTCAACTTCGATCCTGGCTGAGATGCGCTTCAGCGCTATGCAGCACGGAAGGGGGAGCAACCCACTTGCGGCATGGCGGGCTCCCTCAAGAATGGCTATCAGATCGTATGCAAAAGGCTGATCCTTCCTCCTCATCGCTGGGCGCTGCCAAGAAACAGGCCCGCGAAGAGCTTGGCATGTCGTTTGTCGAGTTCATCGCCCTGAATGCCCTCATGATGGCGCTCACCGCCTTGTCGGTGGACATCATGCTCCCGGCGCTGCCGGACATCGGGGATTCGTTCGGCGTCACCGAGGAGAACCATCGCCAGCTTCTCGTCGGTGTCTACATGCTCGGCTTTGCGCTCGGGCAGGTGATCTACGGCCCGCTGTCCGACCGGTTCGGCCGCAAGCCCATCCTCTATGTCGGCCTGCTGATCTATCTGGTCGGCACCGGGATCTGCATGCTGGCGCCGGAGTTCGGTCACCTTCTGCTGGGGCGCCTCGTCCAGGGAATCGGCTGTGGCGGCCCGCGTGTGATCGCGATCGCTCTGGTGCGCGACAAGTTCGAAGGCCGCGCCATGGGCAAGGTGATGTCCTTCATCATGATGATCTTTATCGTGGTGCCGGTGATCGCGCCGTCGGTCGGCGGAGCCATCACCGCGTTCGGCCCGTGGATCTGGATGTTCTACTTCCTGTTCTTCGTCGGCCTTGTCCTGCTGATCTGGACGGGCATCCGTCTGCCGGAAACCTGTCCTCCGGAAAACCGCACCGTCCTGTCGCCGGCAGGCATCGCCAAGGCCTTCAAGGCGGTTGTGACCACGCGCCAGAGCGTCGGATATGCGGTCTCGCTCGGCTTCATGTTCGGCGTCCTGATCGGCTATGTGAGCTCCGCACAGCAGGTCTATCAGCAGGTCTACGGCCTCGGCGCGATCTTCCCCGTCTTCTTCGGGGCAGTGGCGATCTTCATGTCGGCCTCCTCCCTCACCAACTCCCAGCTTGTGGAGCGGATGGGCATGCGACGGCTTTCCCACGGTGCGCTGATCGCCATGACCGTGATTCTGGTCGGCGCCATGCTGCTCGACGAGATCGCTCCGCTGTCGCTCGCGACGTTCACCTGTGCGTTCGGGGGCGTCTTCTTCTGCGTCGGCCTGATCCTGCCGAACTTCAACGCGCTCGCGATGGAGCCGCTCGGTCGTGTTGCCGGTATGGGGTCGTCGCTGATCGGCGCTTACATGACCGGGGTGGGGGCGATCCTGGGCACCTTCGTCGGCCAGCATTTCGACGGATCGATCCAGCCGATGACGCGCTGGTTCGCCGCCTTCGCCGTCTGTTCCCTCGTTGCGGTGTTGATCACCGAACGCGGCCGCCTGTTCGGAGTGGGCGAGGGCCGCTGAGGCGTTCTCTGATCGGGTCCGGACATCTGAACGCCGGACCATGCGCCTGAATCCGGACGATCGTGCCGTCTCGGTGCGGTCACGTTTCGTCGCCCGCATCGGATTCCCCCGGACAGGCTGCGCGCCATCTCTCCGATCCCATGCGCTCTGCCCCCATTGACCGCGGCGACTGTCGGAGTACGCTCACAGATTGCATGGACGCGCGGCGGTGGATTGCGACTCTTTGACGTGCCCGGCCGGTAGGGCGCGTGGCCCGATTGCGGGCAGAGCAAAGACAAACCTTCAGTCCGGATCTGAAGCGCGATCCATAAGGCGCTGTTCTGATTTAGGTTTTCTATAGCCGGCTCTGGTCGTTCGACGTATGCCGGGAGCCCGGCCCGGAGCGGCACGGTGCCCCGTGGCTGGCGCGAGCCTGTCGCTCGCGCCGCACTGCGGCATCGCGCCCCGGGATTGATGCCAATCAAGGCATTACATGATGATCCAGCTGAGAGTGGCTCCAATCTGAAAGCCCTCAGGCAATTGGACCTCGACGTGACGATCTCGAAGGATACGACAATGCGCGTGGACACGACCAGCGGGGGAACCGCCGGCGATGGGCCGATGTATGTCGCCGCGAAGAAGATTTACCCGCAGGCCGTGCACGGCCGGTTCCGGCGCATCAAATGGGGTGTGCTCGCCGTCACGCTGGGCATCTACTATTTCCTTCCGTTCGTTCGCTGGGACCGCGGCGCAAATGCGCCCGACCAGGCCCTGATGATCGATCTGCAAGCCGGCCGCGCCTACTTCTTCTCCATCGAGATCTGGCCGCAGGAGGTCTACTACGTCACCGGACTGCTGATCCTGGCGTCGCTGATCCTGTTCCTCATAAATGCGGTCGCGGGCCGTGTGTGGTGCGGCTATCTCTGTCCGCAGACGGTCTGGACCGACCTGTTCATGCTCATCGAGCGCTGGATCGAGGGCGATCGGCGCGAGCGCATGAAGCTCGACCAGCAGCCGATGTCGGCGCAGAAGCTCGCCAAGAAGGGTATCAAGCACACGCTCTGGCTGGCGATCGCCATGTGGACCGGCGGTGCGTGGATCCTCTATTTCGGCGACGCGCCGACCACGGTCGTGAATCTGTTCACGCTTCAGGCGTCGCCGATCACCTACGTGTTCGTGGGCATCCTCACCTTCACCACCTATTCGCTCGCCGGAATGATGCGCGAACAGGTGTGCACGTATATGTGTCCCTGGCCGCGGATCCAGGCCGCGCTCACCGACGAATGGGCCCTGAACGTCACCTACAAGACCGACCGCGGCGAACCGCGCGGATCGCTGAAGGAGATGCGCAAGCGGGCCGACGAGGGGCTGCCCGCCGGCGACTGCATCGACTGCTATCAGTGTGTTCACGCCTGTCCGACCGGTATCGACATCCGCGACGGCATCCAGCTCGAGTGCATCCAGTGCGGGCTCTGCATCGACGCGTGCGACACGGTCATGGAGAAGATCGGCCGCCCGACCGGGCTGATCGGCTACGACACTGACATGAACCTGGCTCGGCGGGCCGAGGGCAAGCCGCCGGTTTACAAGCTGATCCGGGCGCGGACGGTGCTCTATGCCGCGATCATCGCGCTGGTCGGCTCGGTGATGCTCTACACGCTGACCTCGCGCTCCTTCGCCGACATCAGCGTCCTTCATGACCGCAATCCGGTCTTCGTCCAGCTGTCGGACGGCGGTACCCGCAACGGCTACACCGTTCGCCTGCTCAACAAGCAGGGCTACGAGCGGACCTTCCTGCTCCGCGTCGCGGGCTTGCCGGAAGACACGCGCATCGAGGCTGTCGGTATCGAACAGTCCATCGACGGCAATCCGCTCATCACCATCGGGCCGGATCGGACCCGCGAGGTGCGTGTCCTCGTGTTCTCCGCGCCGGGTGCCGACCTTCCGCAATCGACGGACGTGACGTTCCAGATCGTCGATGTGAAGGACGGCGAGCGGGCAACCGCCGAGGACACCTTCAAGACCAGGTAGCCGGCCGGTTCCGGCCGGCCCCCTTGCCGAAACGCGGCTTGCGCCGGGCCTGGATGTATGAGTTGACTCCTGCATGGAGCGAGCAGCATGGCCATCATGACAGCCAACCGACAGCACTCCGGTTTCCGCATTACCGGCCGAAAGGTCTTCTTCGGACTTGTCGCCTTCTTCGGCATCATCATGGCCGCGAACGTCGTGCTGATCTGGCTCGCGATCGGTTCGTTTCCGGGTGTGGTGACAGACAGCGCCTATCAGGCGGGTCGCGAGTATCCGGAGTTCCTTGCCGCTGCGGAACGGCAGCGGGAACTCGGCTGGCAGGTGAACGAGAGCCTGAGCGTGGCCGGGCCCGATCAGCCGCTGACCCTGCGCATCAATGCTGACGACCGCGACGACGCACCGCTCTCCGGGCTTGCCGTGCTCGCGCGCCTTTCCAGTCCGACCCATGAGGGGCTCGATCGCGAAGCCCGGCTTCTGGAGGGCGAGACCGGCGTCTATCAGGGTCACATGGCAGGCCTGCCGGCGGGGCAGTATGACCTGGAGATTGAACTGACGGCCGGCAACGGCGACAGTTTCCGTTCGGTCAATCGGCTGGTGATTTCGGAGAACGGCGTGGTCCGATGACGACGGCCGAACGCGACTGGGCTTCTTTCGCCGAACCCGACGACGAGGGGCGGCTTTCCATGGAGCTCGCGGTCGACGGAATCTACTGTGCGGCCTGCATGACCCGGATCGAGCGCAGCCTCTCGGCGGTGCCCGGCGTCGAGCGCGCCCGGGTCAACCTGTCAAACAAGCGGGTTGCCGTCAGCTGGCGTCCGGAGGAGACCGACGGATCCGCCATCGTCTCGACGCTCGCCGACCTTGGCTACCAGGCGCGACCGTTCGTACGGGGCCAGATCGACGAGAGCTACAAGCGGGAGCGCAACGCGCTCTTCCGGGCCCTGGCCGTTTCCGGCTTCGCGGCCATGAACGTCATGCTCTTTTCCGTTTCGGTCTGGTCGGGCAACGTCACCGACATCACGCCGGAAACCCGCGAGCTCTTCCACTGGATTTCGGCGCTGATCGCGCTGCCGGCCGCCGCCTATGCAGGGCAGACCTTCTATCGCAGTGCTTTCAATGCGATCTCCCACGGCCGGCTGAACATGGACGTTCCGATCACGCTCGGCGTGATGCTGGCGCTGGGCCTCTCCTTCTACGGGACGCTGACGGCAAGCCACGACACCTACTTCGAATCCGCGCTGATGTTGCTGTTCTTCCTGCTGCTCGGGCGAACGCTCGATCATACCATGCGGCGTCGGACCCGGACCTATGCGGAGAACCTGGCCGCACTGCGCGCCGATACGGCGTTCGTCCTCGATGCCGACGGCGGCCTGAAGGAGCGTCCGGTGGCGGATGTGACGCCCGGCGAACTGGTGCAGGTGCCTGCCGGAACGCGGGTTCCGGTCGACGGGGTGGTGATCGAGGGCCGGTCCGAAATCGATCAGTCGCTGGTCACCGGCGAGACCATGCTGCAGGCGATCGGCGTCGACGACCGGGTCTATGCCGGCACCTTGAACGGTGAGGGCACGCTGACGGTCCGGGTGTCGGCAGCGGGCGAGGGGACGCTGCTGGACGAGGTCAACCGGCTCCTGGACCACGCCATGACCGCGCGCTCGCGCTCGCTGGCGCTGGCCGACAAGGCGGCGCGTCTCTATGCGCCGGTCGTTCACACGGCCGCGCTCCTGACGTTTCTGGGCTGGCTCGCCCTGGGGGCGGGCGCGGAGCGGTCGCTCGTCGTCGCCATCACCGTGTTGATCATCACGTGCCCCTGTGCGCTGGCGCTTGCCGTGCCGGCCGTCCAGGTGACGGCAGCCGGGGCCTTCTTCCGCAACCAACTGCTGCTTCATGCCGGCGATGCGCTGGAACGCCTGGCAGCGGTCGACACCGTCGTCTTCGACAAGACGGGCACGCTGACGATGCCGGCCGCCCGGATCGCCAACGCCGACAGTGTGCCCGATGCGGTTCTTAACGCGGCGCGCGCGCTTGCCGGTGGGTCACGGCATCCGGTTTCCGTCGCGATCGCGGCAAGCGGCAAGGGGACGGCGGCGGCGACGGATCTTCGCGAGATCGCCGGAGCGGGGATCGAGGGCCGTGTCGCGGGCACCTCCGCCCGTCTCGGCACGCCGGCTTTCGCGGGTGCCGAAGAGGAAGCGCAAGCGCTTGGAGCCGTCTTTCCGGACGCAACCCTGGTCGGCGTCCGACTGGAGGGTCTCCCCCCGTGCGTTCTCGCCGTCCAGCAGGTGCTGCGGCCGGATGCGGCCTCCACTGTGGCTGCGCTCCGGCGGAACGGGTTCGATCTTCGGATCCTCTCCGGCGACCGTGCGCCGGCTGTTCAAAGAGCTGCGGATAGCCTGGGTGTGAGCGATTGGCAGGCCGGGCTCAAGCCAGCCGACAAGATCGCCGTGCTGGAGGCGCTCAAGGCGGAAGGCCGGTCGGTCCTGATGGTCGGGGACGGTCTCAACGACGCGCCGGCGCTCGCGGCCGCGGATGTGTCGATCTCCCCGGTCACCGCCGTCGATCTCAGCCAGGCCGCGGCCGACGTCGTCTTTCTCGGCGACCGGCTCGCACCGGTGGCGACGGCCCTGGCGATCGGCCGCCGCGCCCGGCGGCTGATGAACGAGAATCTGGCGTTGGCGGCGATCTACAATCTGATCGCCGTGCCGATCGCCGTTACCGGACACGCGTCCCCGCTCATCGCCGCGGTGGCCATGTCGGCCTCGTCGATCCTGGTGACGGCCAATGCGCTGCGGGCGCAGCGGGTACCGGGGCAGGCGGAAGCAACGGTGGCGGCTACTCCGGCGCAGGGGTCCGCGGGCGAGGTCGCGCCGGCATGAACATCCTCCTCATCCTCGTTCCGGCTGCGCTCTTCCTCGGGCTCATCGGTCTCGCGGCCTTCCTCTGGTCGCTGCGCAGCGGCCAGTACGACGATCTGGAAGGCGCCAAGTGGCGCATTCTCACCGACGATGATCTGGGCCGCGACGGCGATCCCGGCGACGAGACGAGCGACGACCGGCGGCAGAGCTGAGACAATCTCGACGCGGCAGGGCGAACCCTTGCCGCGCGAAACCGTTGTCTGCCGGCGAAGAGCACTTACGTCCCTGTCAGTTGGAAGGAGGGAGTGCATCATGTCCCAGGCGAACCAGGACCATTCCATCGATATCGCGCCGTTCGAGGGGCGGGTGGTTGTGAGCCACGGCAACACCGTGATCGCCGATACCTCCCGCGCTCTGGCCATGCACGAAGCGGACTATCCGGTCGTGTTCTATGTGCCCAAGGCCGATGTCGCAATGAACTTTCTCGACCCCACCGACCATTCGACCCATTGCCCGTACAAGGGCGACGCCAGCTACTGGTCGGTGGATGCAGGCGGCGACCGCGCCGAGAACGCCGTCTGGACATATGTCGAGCCGCTGCCCGGCGTTGCGGAGATCAAGGATCACGTGGCCTTCTATCCGAAGAAGGTGTCGGTCAAGGCGTCGCCTGTTGCCGGATCGGACTGAGGTCCGCGGCCTCGGCGGCCGTCTCTGTCCGCGTATCTTCTAGGCAGGAGCGGCGTCAGAAGCGCTCCACCCACGGGCGCACCTCGAGCTCCCAAGTCCAGGCGCTGCGCGGCTGGTCCAGGAGCGCCAGGCAGCTGTCGGCGATGGCGTCGGGATCGAGCATGGAGTCCGGCGCATCGGCCGGCTCCGTGCGTCCCGGATTCCGGATGGCCCCGTCGATGACCACATGCAGCACGTGGACGCCCTTCGGGTGCAGTTCTCTGGCCATCGACTGGGCCATCCCCCGCAGCGCGAACTTGCCCATCGCGAACGGCGCCGATTTGGCGAACCCCTTCACGCTCGCCGAGGCGCCGGTGAGAAGGATCGCGCCCTTTCCCTGCGGCACCATCCGGCGGGCGGCTTCCTGAGCCACCAGGAACCCGCCATAGGCCGTGACGAGCAGCGCGTTGCGCACGTCCGCGTGGTCCAGGTCGAGAAAGTCGCCGCGGGCGCGGGCCGAAGGATTGAACATGGCGAAAGACAGCGGACCGAGATCCCGGTCGAGCTCGGTGAAGAGCCGGGCGACATCCGAGCTGTCTTGAACGTCGCAGGCGTAGCGCTTCGCTCCGATTTCCTCGGCAAGCGTTTCGGTCTTCTCGACGGATCGCGACGCCAGCGCGACGTCGTAGCCTTGCGCGGCGAGTTTTCGCGCAACCGAGCCGGAGAAGCCGACACCGGCGCCGGCGATCAGGGCTGCGGGCTTGGACATGGCATCCTCCTTGGCTGCGGCACTTCCGATCGGCCGCGTGCGGCAGAGTGCGCGGCGAAACCGCCGATGTCGATCCGTGACGTTGCCGGAAAGCAGGGCGGAGCCGGTCCGGGGAACCTCAAACACAACGACCGGTGCCCAAAGGCACCGGTCGTCGGACGTTTCAAGGCTGTCGCGGATCGCGGCCGTGGTACGGCCTTGGTCCGGTTCAGGCGCCGGACGGGCCCACCGTAACGATGGTCGGGGCATCGCCGCCGAGCACCCGCTCCGCGGCCTGGCGCACATCCTCGATGGTCACCGCCTCGATCAGTCCGTTGCGCTCGTCCACGTAGTTCATGCCCAGGTCCTCCATCTGGATGGAGAGCAGCTGGCTGGCGATGCCGTTGGAGGAATCGAACCGCAGCGGATATGCGCCGGTGAGGTACGCCTTCGCTTCCGACAGTTCCTCCTCGGTCGGGCCTTCCTCCGCCATCCGCGCGATCTCCTCCCGGATGATACGGACGGTCTCGTCGACCCGGTCGGCCCGGGTGGCCGTGCCGCCGCCGAAGATGGCGGTGTGGTCCAGCGGCGCCAGGTAGGTGTAGACGCTGTAGGCAAGGCCGCGCTTTTCCCGGATTTCCTCGAACAGGCGCGAGGAGAACGTCCCGCCGCCGAGGATGTGGTTCATCACGAACGCCGGGATGAACTCCGGATCGGAGCGGGCCAGACCCGGACCTCCGAAGCGAACCGCGGTCTGCGGGACGTCCATCGTCTCGGTCACGGTCTGGCCGGTGACCGGCATGACGTCCGCCACCGGCTTGAGGTCTGCCGTCTCGGGAAGATCGCCGAAGGCGTCGTCGAGAAGCGGCTTCAGGGTCTCCGCATCGATCGCGCCGACGACGACCACATGCAGGTTGTCGCGGGCGAAGCCGGCGGTCTTGAAGGCTTCGAGGTCGGACTTCTCGATCGCTGCGACGCTCTCCTCGGTGCCTTCGCTGGGGCGCCCGTAGGGGTGGTCCGGGTAGGCGGTGCGCGACCAGACGTCACTCGCAACGGCAGACGGATCGCGCTGGTCGCGGCGAATGCCCGAGATGATCTGGGCGCGCATGCGCTCGATCGGCTCGGCGTCGAAGTGGGGCTCGGTGAGTGCCAGCCGCAGCAGCTCGATCCCCTGGCCGGGGTCGTCGGCGAGCATCTCCAGATCGCCATAGAAGCTGTCGCGGCTGGAATCGAAGGAGAGCCGCACCGACCGGTCCTGGAGTTCGGTCTGGAAAGCCTCGGAATCATAGGGACCCGCGCCTTCGTCAAGCAGCGTGGACAGCAGGTTGGCGACGCCCGGCTTGTCCTCCGGGTCCTGCACGGCGCCCGCACCCTCGAACGCGAACTTCATCACCACCACCGGTACGGTGTCGTCTTCGACGAGCCAGGCGGTGATGCCGCCCGGGCTGGTGACGGGCTCGATGGTCAGGGCCGCGGAGGATGAGGCCGCACCAAGGCTTGCGGCCAGGGTGAATCCAGTTGCCAGGAGGCAACTGCGGATGCGATCGGAAAATCCGCTCAGCATGGGAAGTCTCCTGTTCCGGCCGGATCCACGATTTGCGCCGATCCGGCGGCCGGGTTGTCTGGCAGAATGAATGGACGACGGGGTGGCGACGGGCTCAGGAGTCCTTGCCCGGCGCCTCGGCCTTCTCCAGGTAGCCGATCACGCCGGCATCGAGCGGCAGATGAGTCTGCGCGGCCTTCTGAACGTCCTCGGCCGTCACCGCGCCAATGCGGGCGGGCCATTCCTGAACGTCCTCGACCGTCTGACCGGTCGCGAGCGCCAGGCCGAAGATGCGCGCCAGACGCTGCTGGCTGTCCTGGGCGAAGAGGGCGTCTGCGACGAGCGAGCGTTTGGCCCGTTCCAGCTCTTCTTCGCTGATGCCGTTCTCGGCGACGTCGGTGATCGATGCCTCGATGGCGGTCTCCAGCGCATCGAAGCTCACACCGTCCCGCGGCACCGCGTAGACACCGAACGTGTCCGGATCGACGGCTGACGACTGGTACCAGGCCGCGACCGAGGTCGCCGGGCCACCGTCGCGCACCAGCTCGTCATAAAGCCGGCTGGTGGACCCGCCGCCCAGCACCTGGGCCAGCACGTCGATGGCCTCGGCTTCGCCGGGCTCGGCCGTTGCGTAGCTCGGGACCACCCAGCCGCGCCGCAGAGAGGGCTGGCCGACGCGGGGGTCGGCATAGCGCACCGTGCGGAGCGAAGTCAGGTCCGGTGTCTGGGACCGCGTGCGCGGCGCGAGATCGACCCGGCTTTCCAGCTGTCCGTAGGTGTCTTCGGCAAGCGCGCGCACCTCGTCGACGGTCACGTCGCCGGCCACCACGAGGATGGCGTTCTCGGGCGTGTAGAAGCGGTCGTAGTAGGAGATCGCCGCCTCCCGGCTCAGCGCGGAAACCTCGTCCGGCCAACCGATGATGGGGTCGGCGTAGGGGCTGTTGACGTGCAGGGTGGCATCGAAGGATTCGCCGAGGATCGCCGACGGGTTGGTGTCGACGCGCATGCGGCGCTCCTCCAGGACCACGTCGAGTTCGCGGGCTACCTCGTCCTCGTCCAGGGCGAGGTTCGCCATCCGGTCGGCCTCGAACGTCATCATCCGGCCGAGATGCTCTTTCGCGATCTGCTGATAGTAGGCGGTGTAGTCCTGGGAGGTGAAGGCGTTCTCCTGACCGCCCAGCGCGGTGACCACGTCGGAAAAGCCGTCGGGATGCGCCTCGGTGCCCTTGAACATCAGGTGTTCGAGGAAATGGGCGACGCCCGATTCGCCGGGTCCTTCGTCGGCGGCGCCGGTCCTGTACCAGACCATGTGGGTGACGACGGGGGCGCGATGATCCGGGATCACCACGACCTCCATGCCGTTGTCGAGGCTGAAGCTGGACGCGTTCGGCGCGATTTCCAGGTCGGCGAAACTGGTCTCTGCTTGAGCGACGGGCGCCGCGGCGAACAGGAGGGCGGCGACCGTGCTCAGGGCAATGGGAGCCTTCATTCGCGGGTCTTCCTCTGATGACATGTCCTGCAGCCTGATCCTTTCGAACCGCGTTCGGGCGGGGCGAGGATGGCTGCTCAACGCACTGACTGGTCCGCTTTCGGCATCCGGATGCCCGGAGCGAGAAATGCGGTGGTTGCCCGGGCTCGCGCCCGCTGTCCGACATGTGGGATCGCGGAAGCGGGGAGGCGAGGGCGACCGTGGAAAACTATAGGTCCCGCCGCCCGCTCGACCACTGAACTATCCGTAATCTTCGCGTGGGCGAAAGCGCGCGTGAGGGCTCGGGAACCGGCCATTGGTATTGGCCGGAACCATCTGTGTTCTCAGGAAAAATCGAAACCGTTGGGTAAAGAGAAGGCCGGTCCGGAGCTTGACGCCGAACCGGCCTGCCGGATCAGTTCACGTTGTCGTAAACCGGATTGCGGTTCTCTTTGCGCCCGTAGAGCTGGTTCTTGAACCAGTCGCTGTCTTCGATGTCGCCCTGGTCGGGGAGCGGCGCAGTGTCGGCGGGCTGGCGATACTCGTCCGGCGGCTGGATCAGGTACTGCCGCGGCTGGGCGGAGCCGTCTGCCGTCAGCACGCGTCCCGAGCCCTTGCCGTCCGGGCTTTCGAAGCCCTGCTTCATCTCCGCAGGCGTCAGCCGGCGGTCGCCGGAATCGCGCTTCAGATACTTCGGATCCTCGAGCTTCTGACCGGGCATGCCGCCCGCGACGCGCCCGGCCTGGATCTGCTCCGGTGACAGGCGCGCACCGTCGAGCGGATCGTCATAGACGCCTCCGTTGGCGGCAATCGCCTTGGCCTTGTTCGCATCGGGGTCGTTCGGCCAATCGGCGCTGGCCAGCGCCGCGCCGCCTTCCGGCTGCGGCTCGGGCAGCTCCGTGGTGGGCGGCACCGCGATCGGGGAGCGCGCGGTGTACTCGATCGGCGTCTGCTCCCGCTGGACGACGCCGGTCGATTCCAGCATCGCGCCCAGAAGACCGACGCTCTGGTCGGCCTGCGGAGGCTTCTCTTCGTAGAAATAGTTGTGGCTCGTGTTGCAGGCCGCCAGCGTGCCGGCGGCGACCGCGAGAGCGGCGATCCGGCCTGCGACCGAAAGAGAGCGCGAACTTTTTGCCACGTCGGCTAGCCTTCGATTGTTCCTGCGGGCGACCGTCGGATCCGCCAGCGTGTCGAGCGCACCGGCCGGCTCCTGACAATACGCAACGATTCTCAGCGTTGGGACCCACCGGACGTGTTCATTGCGGCATTATTGCGACGACGCAACACCGCATCGATCAACAGTCCGATCACGCCGAACGCGATCGTCGCGTCGGCAACGTTGAAAACGTACCAGGAGAACGAGCCCGCATAAAGGTGGACGAAGTCGGCGACCGCCCCGTAGGCGATCCGGTCGATGATGTTTCCGACCGCGCCGCCGACGATCAGGGCGAGGCTGGTTGCAATCCAGCGGTCCCGTGCTGTGGCGAGCCAGTAGCACAGGAACGCGACGATGATCAGCGTGAAGACGACCAGCAGCCAGCGGCCGAGCTCGGTCTCCTGCTGGAACATTCCGTAGCTGATGCCCTGGTTCCAGACCAGGACCAGATCCATGAACGAGGTGACCCGGATCGGCCCCGTGGCGGCGATGTCGACCACGCGGAGAAGCCACAGCTTCACCGCCTGATCGACCACGAGCACGATGGCTGCGACCAGGAAGCCGTAACGCCAGAGCGGGCGTTGGGATACGGGCTCTCCGCTCATCAGGCGTGCCCGCTCTTGGCTTCGAACTCCCGCATCGCTTCGGCGTCGCGCAGCGACAGGTCGGGATAGTCCGGGTCGCTGCCGACCTCCGGCAGGACCTTCCAGGAGCGCGCGCACCGCTGACCTTCCGCATGGGTCACGATCACGGCGACGCCCGGCGTGTCGTCGAGACGGAACGCCTCGGCCGGGGCCTCCTCGTGGGTGAGGGTGGCCTGGCTGGTGATCGACACGTCCGCCAGATCGACGTCGGCGACCGCCTGATAGAGAGCCGGGTTGGTCACGTGCACGGTGACGTGGGCCTCCAGCGAGCCGCGGATACGCTTCTCGCGCCGTTCGACCTCGATGGCACCGAGCACCACGCGCCGGACCTCCCGCACCTTCGCCCACTTCTCCGCGAGCTGCGGGATTTCCCAGGTCGGATCGATCTCGGGGAAAAGCTCCAGGTGGATGGAGCGGTCGGCCTCGTCTCCATGGCGGGCCAGATGCGACTCTTCCATCGTGAAGGGCAGCATCGGGGCGAGCCAGCGGGTCAGGGCCTCGAAGATGATGTCGATCACCTGCAGCGCGGCCTTGCGCCGGGTTGAGGAGGCCGGGTCGCAGTAGAGCGCGTCCTTGCGGATGTCGAAATAGAACGCCGACAGGTCGACGGTGGCGAAGTTCACCAGCGCGTGCGCGACCTTCTTGTAGTCGTAGTCGCGGTAGCCCTGGCGGACCAGCCGGTCGAGTTCCACAAGCCGGTGCAGCATCAGCCGCTCCAGCTCCGGCATGTCGGTCAGCGCAACCGTAGCGCCGTCGGCATGGGCCAGCGTTCCGAGCATCCAGCGGATCGTGTTGCGCAGCTTGCGATAGGTGTCGGAGGTGCCCTTGAGGATCTCCTTGCCGATGCGCTGATCGTCGGCGTAGTCGCAGGTCATCACCCACAGCCGCAGGATATCCGCGCCGGACTGGGCGATGATGTCCTGGGGGGCGACGTTGTTGCCGAGCGACTTCGACATCTTGCGACCGTCCTCGGCCATGGTGAAGCCATGGGTGATGACGGTGTCATAGGGGGCGCGGCCCCGGGTGCCGCACGATTCCAGCAGCGAGGAGTGGAACCAGCCGCGGTGCTGGTCGGAGCCCTCCAGATAGACGTCGGCGGGCCATTTCAGGTCGGGCCGCTTCTCCAGCACGAAGGCATGGGTCGAGCCGGAATCGAACCAGACGTCCAGGATGTCGGTGACCTGCTGCCAGCGATCGAGGTCGTTGACGAGATCGCCCAGGAACCGGGCCTTGGCGTCCTCGGCGAACCAGGCGTCGGCGCCCTCCGCCTCGAACGCCTCGGCGATGCGGCCGACAAGCGTCTGCGAATGCGAAAACTCCGGCCCCGGCGCCAGCCGGCCGTCCTCGTGCCGGAATACGCAGATCGGCACGCCCCAGGCGCGCTGGCGCGACAGCACCCAGTCGGGCCGGTTCTCGATCATGCCGCGCAACCGGTTCTTGCCGGCGGCGGGCACGAAGCGGGTCTGGTCGATGGCCGCGAGGGCACGGGAGCGCAGGGTGTCCTCGCCGGCGGGCGAAGTTCCCTCGGGCAGGCCGTATCCGCCGAGATCCCGGTCCATGTGGACGAACCACTGGGGCGTGTTGCGGAAGATGACCGGCTTCTTGGAACGCCAGGAGTGCGGGTACTGGTGCTTCAGCCGGCCGCGTGCGAACAGCCGTTCCGCGGCGATGAGCGCCTCGATGACGGCCTTGTTGGCGTCGCCGGTCTTGCCTTCGGAGGTGATCACCGCCTTGCCCTCGAAGCCGGGCGCTTCGCGGGTGTAGGTGCCGTCGCCTTCGACCGTGTAGGGGATGGTGGTGTCGATGCCGCGGGCCTCGAGGTCCCGGCGGTGGTCCATCCAGACCTCGAAGTCGTCGGTGCCGTGGCCGGGGGCCGTGTGCACGAAGCCGGTGCCGGCGTCGTCGGTGACGTGGTCACCGGGCAGGAGCGGGACGGCGAACTCATACCCGCCGCCGAGCCCCTTGAGGGGGTGCCAGCACGTGAGCGGAGAAAGCTCGTCGGCGCCGACATCGCGCAGGCGCTCGAAGCCGAGCTTGGCCTTCTCGAAGCATTCGCCTGCCAGGGCGTCGGCGAGGATCAGCTTCTCGCCGGCCTGCGGCCCGAAATCGTTCTCCGCCGAGGTGACGCGGTAGAGACCGTAGGCGATGCGGTCGGAGTAGCTGATCGCCCGGTTGCCGGGGATGGTCCACGGAGTGGTCGTCCAGATCAGGACGAAGGCGTCGGCCAAAGAACCCGCGTTTTCATTTTCCTCCGAGGCGTGTTCGGGATCATGGAAAATGTTGATCACATTTTCCTGGGCTTGGGCAGTCCGCACCGGAAACTTCACCCAGATCGTGTCCGACTGGTGTTCGGCGTACTCGACCTCGGCTTCGGCCAGCGCGGTCTTCTCCACCACCGACCACATCACCGGCTTGGAGCCGCGATAGAGCTGACCGGACGTTGCGAACTTCATCAGTTCGCGGGCGATCTGCGCCTCCGCGTCGAAGCTCATGGTGAGGTACGGCTGCGCGAAGTCGCCCTCCACGCCGAAGCGGCGGAACTCCTCGGTCTGAACGCCGACCCAGTGCTCGGCGAACTGGCGGCATTCCTGGCGGAACTCGATGACCGGGACCTTGTCCTTGTCGAGGCCCTTGGCGCGGTAGGTCTCCTCGATCTTCCACTCGATCGGCAGGCCATGACAGTCCCAGCCGGGCACGTAGTTGGAATCGTAGCCCAGCATCTGGTGAGAGCGGGTGACGACGTCCTTCAGGATCTTGTTGAGGGCGTGGCCGATGTGGAGGTTGCCGTTCGCGTAGGGCGGACCGTCGTGCAGCACGAACTGCGTCCGGCCCTTTGACGTCTCGCGCAGGCGGCGATAGAGGCCCATCTCGCTCCAGCGGGCGAGAAGCTCGGGCTCCTTCTTCGGCAGCCCGGCCCGCATCGGGAAATCGGTCTTCGGCAGATAGAGGGTATCGGAATAGTCGCGCGCCTCGGGCTGCGCGGTGGTCGTCTCGGTCATCGGATCGGTTCCGCTCGGCGGTTGTCGCAGGTCTGTCGGCTGGTGGGCTCGAGACGAACGCTCGTCTCCCGGTGTCCCGGTCCGCGGCGCATGCTTACGCGGCGGCCGGGCCGCTAATTCGCCGTATGTCGATAATGATGCCGATCACTCTGCGCATGCGCGCCTTCTAGCAGCGGTTTGGGGAAGGATAAAGCCTTCCGGCCGCGGCCGATTGGCCGCGGCTCAAGAGACATGTCGGTCTCGAATGTCGGAAGTCCAGGGCGCTCAGAGCGCTTCGAGAATCGACGCGGCGCCGGACGTGACCGCCTGGCCGGGGCTGTCCTCGATGTTGAGGGTCGTCACCTTGCCGTCGTCCACGATCATGGCGTAGCGCTTGGAGCGCACGCCCATGCCGAAGCCCGAGGCGTCCAGTTCCAGGCCGACCGCCTTGGTGAACTCCGCCGACCCGTCGGCCAGGAAGAGGATCTTGCCCTTCGCATGGGTCGATTCCGACCAGGCATCCATGACGAACACGTCGTTCACGGCCACGACCGCGACGGTGTCGACACCCTTCTCCTTCATGATATCGGCGTTCTCGAGGAAGCCGGGAAGGTGGTTGCGGTGACAGGTCGGCGTAAAGGCGCCGGGAACCGCGAACAGGACCACTTTCTTGCCGGAGAACACCTGGTCTGTGGTGATCTGGGTGGGGCCATCGTCGCCCATCGTCGTGAAGGTCGCGCTCGGAAGCTTGTCGCCAGGTTTGATTGCCACGTCATCGCTCCATTCGGGGATCGTCGATCGGTCCCGGGCGGGAAAAGGACCGCGACATCCGGTCCTTGCGCCCGCCCGGGTCTCGCCTTTCATGTAGCGGTTCGCCGTCGTCGGGTCGATGGCTAAGAGACAAGGTCTGGAACGGGCGGTGCGCCGTATGCGTCTATGCGTTAACATTCCGACTTCGGCGTCTTACGTTGACGGGAGCGACCGGGCCGGACGAATGAGACGCCGAACGCCGCAAGGAGCGAAAGCAACTACGTGATCCAGGATGTGAATTTGATGAGCGGCACAAGCGAGGACGGCTACTTGGAGGGGCAGCTTCTGATCGCCATGCCGACGATGGGCGACAGCCGGTTCGAGCGCACGGTGATCTATATGTGTGCCCACTCGGCCGAGGGGGCGATGGGGATCGTCCTGAACCAGACGGCGGAGGAGGTCTCCTTTTCCGATCTTCTGGTCCAACTCGAGATCCTGCCCGAAGGCGAGCCGATCCAGCTGCCGGACGACGACGAGGGGATCCAGGTCCACAAGGGCGGACCCGTCGAGACCGGCCGCGGGTTCGTGCTGCATTCGGGCGACTATTTCATCTCCGATTCCACGCTCGCCATCGACAGCGACATTTGCCTCACCGCGACGGTGGAGATCCTCAAGGCGATTGCGGAGGGAAGAGGGCCCCGGCAGGCGCTGCTGGCGCTCGGCTATGCGGGATGGGCGCCGGGTCAGCTCGAAGCCGAGATCCAGCGCAACGGTTGGCTCACGTGTCCCGCCGATCCGCGGATCGTGTTCGCGCCGGATGTCGAGCAGAAATACGATCTCGCACTGCAGAAGATCGGGATTGACCCGCGGCTGCTTTCCGGCCAAGCCGGCAACGCCTAGCGCATCCCCGATGGCCGCATTGTTGTCTGCCAGGTGGCGCGAAGATACTCTCTCTCGCCGCCTCGCGCCCGTGGTCTTCTGCGGAGGCGCCGGCGAGTTGGAAGCGGACAAGGAAAGGACATCCGCGTGAAGTATGTCAGCACCCGCGGCGAAGCGCCGGTGCTTGGGTTTTCCGATGTCCTGATGGCGGGCCTCGCCGCCGATGGCGGCCTCTACGTACCCGAGCAATGGCCGACCCTGAGCGAGGCGGAGATCGCCAGTTTCGCGTATCGGCCCTACGCGGAGATCGCGGGGCGGGTGATCGCTCCGTTCGTCGGTGACGACATTGATGGCGACCAGCTGAACGAGATGATTGCCGCCGCCGCGGCGACGTTCCGGCACCCGGCCACAACGCCGGTCACGCAGATCGCGCCCAATCATTTTCTGCTGGAACTGTTTCACGGCCCCACGCTCGCCTTCAAGGACGTGGCGATGCAGCTTCTGGCGCGGCTCGTCGACCGCAAGCTGGCGGAGACCGGCGAGCGGGCCACCATCGTCGGCGCGACGTCGGGCGACACCGGAGCCGCCGCGGTCGAAGCCTTCCGCGGCCGTCCGAATGCGGACGTGGTGATCCTCTTCCCCGAAGGCCGGGTCTCTCCGGTACAGCGGCGGCAGATGACCACGGTGGCGGACGAGAATGTCCACGTGCTGGCGGTCGAGGGAACCTTCGACGACTGCCAGGCCATCGTGAAGGACATGTTCGCTCACGAAGCCTTCCGCCGGTCGGTCGGGCTCACCGGCGTCAATTCGATCAACTGGGCGCGCATCGTCGCCCAGGTCGGCTACTATTTCGCTGCGGCGACGGCGCTCGGCGCGCCCCACCGCGAGGTGTCCTTCACGGTGCCGACCGGGAATTTCGGTGACATCTTCGCCGGTTACGTCGCCAAGCGCATGGGTCTTCCCATCCGCCGCCTCGTGATCGCCACGAACGTCAACGACATTCTGGTCCGGGCACTGACGGGGGGCGATTACCGGACCGGCGCGGTGACCCCGACCAGCTCTCCCTCCATGGACATTCAGGTTTCCTCCAATTTCGAGCGGCTTCTCTTCGAGGCCTACGGGCGCGACGGGGCTGCCGTCTCCGGGCTGATGGCGCGGCTCAAGCAGGGGGGCGGCTTCGAGATCGGCGATGGTCCGCTCGAGCGGATCCGCGCGGAATTCTCCGCCGCGTCCAGCGACGAGGCTGCCACGCGCGAGACCATCGCGCGCATCCATCGGGCCACCGACCTGGTGATCGACCCGCACACGGCCGTCGGCGTCGGCGCTGCCGAGGCCCATCTCGACGACGGGGTTCCGATGGTCACGCTGTCCACCGCCCATCCGGCGAAGTTTCCGGACGCCGTCGAAGCGGCCATCGGGCGGGCACCGCTTCTTCCGGAGGCCTTGTCCGACCTCGGCGACCGCACCGAACGGATGACCCGGATCGCAGCGGATACGGCGGCGGTGGAGGCCTTCGTGCTGGACCGCAGCCGGGCCGCGAGCAGCGAGGCCGCACGATGAGCGTCGAGATCACCACGCTCGCCAACGGCCTCACCGTCGTTACCGACCAGATGCCGCATGTGGACTCCGTTTCGCTCGGCCTGTGGGTCGGGCGCGGCTCGCGCTGTGAAAGCGAGGCCGAGCACGGCATTTCCCATCTCCTGGAGCACATGGCCTTCAAGGGGACCCGGCGGCGGACCGCCCGGGGCATCGCCGAGGAGATCGAGGCGGTCGGCGGCGAGCTCGATGCTGCCACGAGCGTGGAGAGCACGTCCTACTACGCTCAGGTCCTGCGCGGCGACGTTCCGCTGATGATCGACATCCTGGGAGACATCATCCGCGACTCCGTCTTCGACGGCGAGGAGCTCGCCCGCGAGAAGCACGTCATCCTCCAGGAGATCGGTGCGGCCCGCGATACGCCGGACGATTATCTGTTTGACCTGTTTCCCCAGGCAGCCTGGCGCAGCCAACCCATCGGCCGGCCGATACTGGGCACGCCGGAAACCGTCATGGGCTTCGATGCCGGCTCCCTTCGTCGCCATCTCGACCGTCACTACCGGGGCGGAGAGATGGTGTTCTCGGCCGCGGGCGCCGTGAACCACGACGAGATCGTGGCGCTCGTCAGCGCGCAGTTCAGCGATCTGCCGGCCGGTACGGGCCCGGGCATCGAGAGCGCTGCCTATTCCGGCGGCCAGCTGATCGAGGCGCGTGACCTGGTGGAGACCCAGATCGTCCTCGGCTTTCCCGGCGTGGGCATCCGCGAACACGACTATTTCGCGGCCCAGGCCCTGGCGACGCTGCTCGGCGGCGGCATGTCCTCGCGGCTCTTCCAGGAAGTGCGCGAACAGCGCGGTCTCTGCTACTCCATCTATGCCTTTCACTGGGGATTTTCCGACACCGGCGTGTTCGGCATCCATGCCGCCACCGGCCCGGAGGACGTTGCCGAACTGATGCCGGTGGTCGTCGACGAACTGGCGCGGGTTGTCGACGACGTGAGCGACGAGGAACTCAGCCGGGCGCGGGCGCAGCTGCGGGCGGGCCTGTTGATGGCACGCGAGCGGTCCTCGGCGCGGGCAGGCCAAATGGCCCGCCACATCCAGACCCACGGCCGCGTCATTTCGCCGGAGGAACTGGTCGACCTCATCGATTCGGTCGACGTTCAGTCGGTGCGCAAGGTCGCCGCGCGCATGCTCGGCGGCCAGGCGCCGACGCTGGCTGCGGTCGGCGACGTCGCGAACGTGCCCTCAGTCGACTGGATCTCCCAGCGTATGGGGGCATATGCGTCCGACGCGCCGCACCGTCTTTCGCGTACGGGATGAGCCATGGGGTTTTTCACGCATGGTTCCGCCGACGCGTTCGGCCCGGTCTTGAAGGGGCAGCGGCTCTATCTGCGGCCGCCGACCAGCTCCGACTACCCGGCATGGTCCCAGCTTCGCGCGGAAAGCCGGGCCTTTCTGGAGCCATGGGAGCCGAAATGGCCGGCTGACGATCTCAGCCGGATGGCGTTCCGTCGCCGGCTGCGCCGGTACCAGCGCGACATCCGCGAACAGGACGGCTACGCCTTCTTCGTCTTCGACAGCTCCAATCACGCGCTTCTGGGCGGCCTGACGCTCTCCAACATTCGCCGCGGCGTCACCCAGTCATGCTCGCTCGGCTATTGGATGGGGGAGTGCTACGCCGGTCGCGGCCATATGACGGAGGCGGTGCGGATCGTCGTCCAGTTCGTGTTCGGCAACCTGCGCCTCCACAGGCTCGAGGCGGCCTGCCTGCCGACGAACCAGGCGTCGATCCGTCTCCTCGAAAAAGTCGGGTTTCAGCGCGAAGGCTATGCGCGCAGCTACTTGTGTATTAATGGGGCATGGCAGGATCATCTCCTGTATGCGCTCGTTTCGAGTGATCTGAGGGGTGGGGAAACCGTCGTGGGCAGCGAACTCGCCGTGCAGCTTTGAGCGGGGACTGTCCGATCGGCGCGCAAAGTCCGACCGAAGACGGGTCGGTATCCGGAGATGTGTGTGTGTTTCGGTTGGTTCGCATCGTCGCGCGGCTTTTCTTATTCGTTCTGATCGCGTTGGCAGCGACGCCTGCGTCCGCGCTTGAAGCCGTTCCGGTCTCGCGCGATGCCGACGTGATCAATCTTCTCCCGGATGTGGAGATGTATCTCGACGTGGAGGACCGCCTGCAGGTCTCCACGGCGCCCGGCCCGGACGGCATCGTCCGGCGCATCGAGGTGCGGGCCCTTTCGGAGGAGCACCGCAACTGGGCGGTGTTCGCGCTGGCAAATCCTTCCGACGAACAGATCGACCGGCTGTTGGTCGTGCCCCATTTCCGCCTCGTCGGGTCGGGGATCGTGTGGCCGGACCTCGGCGCGGAGCGGGTCGCGGCGATCACGCCGAGCCAGGGCTTTCCGCCGGAACGCCAGGCAAGTCTGGATTCCGACGTCTTCCGGATCACGCTCGATCCCGGCGCGGTGGTTACCTACATGGCCGAGCTGTCGTCGCCGACGCTGCCCCAGCTCCGGCTGTGGGAGCCGGACGCCTACAAGGATTCCGTCAACGCCTACACGCTCTACAAGGGCATCGTTCTCGGGATTTCCGGGCTTCTCGCCCTGTTCCTGACCATCGTGTTCGTCATCAAGGGAACGGTGCTGTTCCCAACCACCGCGGCGCTCGCCTGGGTGGTACTCGGCTACGTGATGGTGGATTTCGACTTCTGGGGCGAGATCCTGCGGGTCGCGCCGTCGGAAGACCGGGTCTACAGATCGGCGACCGAGGTGCTCTTGGCGCTGATGCTGGCGGTCTTCCTTTACGCCTATCTCAATCTCAACCGATGGCACGTGCGCTACAGCCACACCATGATCGGCATCTGCGTGCTGTTCCTGGGCGTGCTGGCCGTCGCAGTGGCTGATCCCCCGATCGCCGCCGGCATCGCCCGCATCGCGCTGGCCGTGATCGCCGTCGGCGGGCTGGCGATCGTCGTCATCTTCGCCATCCGCGGCTACGACCGCGCGATCATGCTTATTCCGACCTGGAGCCTTTTCCTGGTCTGGCTGTTCGGAGCGGCGCTCGCGGTCACCGGGCGGGTCGACAACGACATCGTCCAGCCGGCCCTCGACGGCGGCCTGGTCCTGATCGTTCTCCTGATCGGCTTCACGGTGATGCAGCACGCCTTTGCCGGCGGCGCCATCGCCGATGGGCTGATCGGCGACATCGAGCGCAGCGCGCTGGCGCTGGTCGGCTCCGGCGACATCGTCTGGGACTGGGACGTGACGCGCGACCGGATCGTCGTCGGCAAGGAGGCGGAGGAACGTCTCGGCGCCGAGGCCGGCTCGCTGCAGGGGCCGCCCCAGGACTGGTTCGCGCTGCTCCACCCGCAGGACCGCGACCGGTTCCGCGCGACCCTCGACACCATGGTCGAACAGCGGCGCGGCCGCATCTCCGACCGCTTCCGGCTGCGCGGCATCGACGGTCATTTCCGCTGGTTCCACCTGCGCGCCCGGCCGGTGATCGGCTCCGACGGCGAGGTCATCCGCTGCGTCGGCACGCTGCTCGACGTCACCGAAGGTCAGACCCGCGAAGAACGGCTGCTGCACGATTCCGTTTACGACAACCTGACCGGCCTGCCGAACCGGATGCTGTTCATCGACCGCCTCGACATGGCCATGGGATGGGCCGACGAGGACACCCGGTCGCGTCTGTTCGTGATGCTGGTCAACGTCGACCGGTTCTCCGAGGTCAACGACCAGTTCGGCCTGTCCGTCGGCGATTCGGCCCTTCTGACGATCGGCCGCCGGCTGGCCCGTGTCTTGAAGCCGCACGACACCATCGCCCGGCTCGGCGGCGATACCTTCGCCATCCTGATCTATGCCGACACCGGCGATCTGCGCAGCTTCATCGACGACACCCGGCGGCTGATCCGTACGGCCATCGAGTTCGGCGACCGCGAGATCTTCCTGTCGGCATCGATCGGCGTGGCCTCGTTGCGCGCGGAGACGGCCGACGGCGAGGAACTGGTGGCCGACGCCGAACTCGCCATGCGCCGGGCCAAGCGCCTCGGCGGCGATCGCGGCGAAGTCTACGATCCGCTGATGCGCAAGCTCTCCGTCACCGGCAAGTCCATCGCCGTGGACCTGCGGCAGGCGGTACAGCGCGACGATCTGGCGCTTTCCTACCGGCCGATCGTGCGGCTCGTCGACAAGGCGGTTGCGGGCTTCTCCGTCGAGGCCTCCTGGCGCCACACCATCCAGGGTCATCTGACCTGGTCCTCGCTTCTGCCGCTCGCGGAGCGGGAAGGGCTCTCCACACAGCTCGTCCTGTCCGTCCTGGAGCGCTCGGCCCAGCAGTTCAACGAATGGTATTCGGCGAACCCGGAAGCGACGCCCGGCTTCATCTGCGTACCGATCCCGGTCGCCGGACCGTTCCGGTCGGAGCTGGTCAACGACGTCAAGGCGGTCATCGTCCGCAACCAGCTCGAACCGGGCCGGCTCAAGCTTGCGGTCAGCGAGCACGTCGTCGCCCGCAACCCCGAATTTGCAGCCCAGCTGATGCATCGCCTGCGCGAGGTCGGGGCGTCGATCGCCTTCGATCGCTTCGGAGCCGGGTCCACCTGGCTCGGCTATCTGGAGCGCATGCCGATCGACACGATCCGGCTGGAATCCCGCTATCTGGGCGGGGCCGGGAAGGGGCGTCGCTCCCTGCTTCTGCGCTCGCTGGTCGGCCTCGGTCACGATCTGGGCCTGCAGGTGCTGGCCTCGGGCGTGGAGAACGACGCCGATGCTCTCGACCTGCTTCAGCTGGGCGTCGAGATGGCGGAGGGCGACCTGTTCGGCCGCACGCTGGCTCCCGCCGCCGCAACCCGCATCCTCCAGGACCACGCGGCCCAGGCGGCGGAATAAAGCAACGCCAGCGAAAGTGGGAACCGGTTTCGCGTCCGGCATTGCGTCGGGGAGAGTTTCTTTTCCGCTCACGCGAGTCCGCTTTGCTGGCGAGCAAAGCAAGCAGTCGAGCAGTCCCCCCGTCGCCGACGCGATCGGTTCCATGCTCAGGCGTTCGGACGGCTTCATCAGCGTCCTTCAGGACAGCTTGATCTGCCTGGCGAACAATGCGGCCGAACGGCCCTGCGCAGCATTGGCCCGGTAGGAAGCCATGGCTATTTCAAGGATTATGATTGTCGGCGGTCCGGGCTCTGGGAAGACCTGGCTTGCCCGGCAACTCGGGCTTCGGCACGAGCTACCCGTCTATTCCGTCGACGAGGAAGTTTGGGATCGGAATGGTGCCTTGCGAGCACCGGAGGATATTGACGCGCGGGTCCGCCGGCTGGCGGCTCAAGACAGGTGGATCATCGAGGGTGGAAACAGTCGGACCTATGCGGACCGTATTCAACGAGCCGACGCAATCATCCGCCTGTCACCACCGATATGGCTGCGGCTCTACCGTGTGCTGCGTCGAGATGGCCTGCGGATAGAGCTGTTTCGTTGGACGCTTCGATACGACACGGTGTTCGGAGCAAAGGATCGTCTAGCCCTTCGAAATGGGAAGGCAACGGCAACTTGCATTGAGGTCCGTTCAGACCAGGACATGCAGCGTCTGCTGCGCGTCGGAGTTGAGTGCTTCTGAAACTCATCCGGCATCATCTATCACTGCAGCCTCGACAGACGCCTCAGACCGGCCGTCCACCCCATGTCGCGGTCTGCTCCGGATGCTTCCCTTCCCGTTCAGGCGACGATGATCGGGATCGGGCGCAGATCCGGCAGGATCGTCACCGGGGTCGTGGCAAAGCGGTCCCCGTCGACCTGGCAGGGAACGGGGCTCGCCGCACTCAGCCGGACTTCCCGTGCCGGCCGCATCATGAAATTGTCCTGCCGGGAGATCCGTCCGGACAGGAGCGCGAGCCCGACCTTGACGATCGACATCGGGTCGTCCCGCTTGAGGGCGATGAAATGAAGCGTCGGGTCCGTCGCGCTGGCCTCGGGACACAGCACGAACGGACCACCATAGCGCGACACGTTGGTCACCGCCGCCAGCCTGCAGGTGATCGTTTCGCCGTCGACCTCGGCGGTGATATCGGCCGTGCGGGCACCGAACAGGTTCCGGATGGCGATCAGCGCGTAGGCGGTCTTGCCGAAGCGCCGCTTCAGAGCCGGCGGGAGAGCATGAACGACGCCGGCGTCGTATCCGGCGGACACCACGAGTACGAACGGATGGCCGTTTGCGCGCCCGTAGTGCAGCGGAACCGTGCGGGCGTTCGAGATCATGTCCGCCAGGGCTTTCGGTCGGCGTGGAAGTCCCAGTTCCAGCGCCAGAACGTTTGCCGTGCCGAACGGGATCACGGCGAGCGAAGGGGGCGTGGTAACGCGCTGGAAGCCGGCCAATCCCTCGTTGACCGACCCGTCGCCGCCGGCGATGACGACGGTGTCGACGGTATCGGCGAGGCCGGCACAGGTTTCCCGGATGTCCCCCGCCTTGCGCGTCAGTTCGACCGTCACCTTGTGTCCGGCGGCGCTGAGACGGCGGGAGACCGCGTCCAGGACGACCCGGCGATAGGCGCCGGCAGTGGGATTGGCGAGGATCAGGATCCGCTGGGTGGCGAGCGGAGGCCGGCGACGGAGCGCGGGGTCTGAGCCCGCCTCGTCCCGGATGGTCGGTTCCGGTTCCACTGGATGATGTCGGAACAGGGTCACGGGCTCGCCTTTCTGGCGCAGATGGAACCGTCAGCTCAGTTCTTCGAGGCCTCCCGTACGGCATCGATGCCGGCACGGGCGAGTTCGTCGGCCCGTTCGTTGCGGGGGTCGCCCGCGTGGCCGCGCACCCAATGCCATGTAACGTCGTGCTTGCGGGTCAGTTCGTCCAGTGTCTGCCAGAGGTCCGCATTCTTCACGGGCTTCTTTCCCGCCGTCTTCCATCCGTTGCGGCGCCAGTTGTGGATCCAACCGGTGATGCCGCCGCGCACGTACTGGGAGTCGGTGTAGAGGTCGACTTCGCTTCTGCGCTTGAGCGCACCGAGGGCTTCGATCGCCGCCTGCAGCTCCATCCGGTTGTTGGTGGTCTCCGGCTCTCCGCCGTTCAGCTCGCGGATCTTGCCGCGCCACTCCAGGATCGCGCCCCATCCTCCGGGGCCCGGATTGCCGCTGCAGGCCCCGTCGGTATGGATCTGCACCCGGCTGCTGTTGCTGTCCGTCGCCGCGCCGTCGTCACTCATCGGTCGAGGCCATAGTCGCTGGCCGATGTGATGCCCTGATGAAAGCGCACCCTGCGGAGATATTCGGCCGGATCCTTCGGCGTCACCAGCGCGCCGGCTGGAACCCGCAGCCAGTCGTGCAGGCGGGTCAGCAGGAAGCGCATAGCCGCACCTTCCGCCAAAAGCGGCAGCGCATCGAACTCCGCGTCGGTGAAGGGACGTATCTCGGAATAGCCGGAAAGGAGTGCGCGCGCCTTGGTGATGTTGAAGGCCAGATCCGGCTCGAAGCACCAGGCGTTCAGGCAAATGGCCACGTCGTAGGCAAGCGCGTCGGTACAGGCGAAATAGAAGTCGATCAGGCCCGACAGCTTGCGGCCGAGAAAGAACACGTTGTCGGGAAACAGGTCGGCGTGAATGGTCCCGACCGGCAGATCCTCCGGCCAGTTCGCTTCCAGGCGGTCGAGGGAATGGGCGACCTCTTCCGCGAGACCCGGCAGCACTTCTCCGGCGCTGTTTGCGGACTCGGCAAAGAGCGGCCGCCACGCATTCACCCCGAGCGTGTTGGGCCGTGTCATGCCGAAATCTGCGGAGGCGGCGTGCATGGTGGCCAGCGCCCGGCCGAGTTCGGCGCAGTGATAGGGCTCCGGCCGCCGTCGCCACATGCCTTCCAGGAAGGTGATGATCGCGGCCGGCCGACCCGCGAGCTCCGAGAGGAGGGCGCCGGAACGGGTTTCCACCGGCGTCGGGCAGGGCACGCCGCGCGCCGACAGGTGCTGCATCAAGCCCAGGAAGAAAGGCAGGTCACGGCGCTCGACGCGCTTTTCGTAGAGCGTCAGGATGAACGGGCCGCGTTCGGTCCGGATCAGGTAGTTGGTGTTCTCGACGCCTTCCGCGATCCCCTTGGAGGACAGCACGGCGCCCAGATCGAAATCGGCGATGAAACGCGCGAGATCGTCGTCGGAAACCTCGGTGTAGACGGCCATGGTCCGGAATTACTCGGCGGCCGCGGTGCGAAGTTCGCGGGGAAGATTGAAGGCGATCGTCTCGTCTGCGGTTCGAACGGTTTCCACCGTCACTTCATAGTGTTCGGCGAACGCCGCAATGATTTCCTCGACCAGCGTTTCCGGAGCCGAAGCACCGGCCGTGATTCCGAGGCTGCGGATGCCCTCGAACGCGGACCAGTCGATCTCGCCGGCGCGTTGCAGGAGCACGGCCCGGGGACATCCGGCGCGCTCTGCGACCTCGCGCAGCCGCTGGGAGTTCGACGAGTTCGGCGCGCCCACGACGATCATCGCGTCCACGTTCGGCGCGACCGCCTTGACCGCTTCCTGCCGGTTGGTAGTGGCGTAGCAGATGTCGTCCTTGTGCGGGCTCGCGATTGCCGGGAACCGGTCCGACAGCGCCGCGACGATGGCGCGCGTGTCGTCGACCGACAGGGTCGTCTGGCTCACCCAGGCGAGATTGTCCGGGTTCTCGGGCTTGAGGTTCGCCACGTCCTCGACGGTCTCGACCAGGGTGATTGCGCCTTCGGGCAGTTGGCCCATCGTTCCGACCACTTCCGGATGGCCGGCGTGGCCGATCAGAATGACCTCGCGGCCGCGCTTGAAGTGGAGCTGGGCTTCCTTGTGCACCTTCGAGACGAGCGGGCAGGTGGCGTCGAGATAGAACATGTTGCGGGAGGCCGCTTCGGCCGGAACCGCCTTGGCCACGCCATGGGCCGAAAACACCACCGGCGCGTCCGTGTCCGGCACCTCAGACAGTTCCTCGACGAAAACCGCTCCCTTGGCGCGCAGCGAATCGACCACGAACTTGTTGTGCACGATCTCGTGGCGGACATAGACCGGCGGGCCGAACCGCTCCAGCGCGAGTTCGACGATCTGGATGGCGCGATCCACGCCCGCGCAGAAGCCGCGCGGTGCGCACAGTTCGATCTTGAGTGGGGCCAGGTCGCTCAAAGATGCCAATCCCGGTTGTGTCGCGTAAGGTTCGCCGCAGTCTCGAGCCGCCGTGCGGATCGCTGCGATGACCTACCACGTATTTATCACGTGGCGCGAGTTGAAGTGTCGTCAATCCGCGCACGCTTTGAAAGATCCGCGGGCCTGGAGCCGGACCATGTCTGAAAATACGGGAGGCGGGGCCTCCGCTGACGAATCCGGTGAGGTTTCACAAAACGTCGTCATCCGCCCGGCCGTTCCCACCGATCAGGCGCGTGTCCGCAATATCGTCGACGCCGCCTATCGGCCATATATCGCGCGGATCGGGAAACGGCCCGGACCCATGGATGAGGATTATGGTGCACTGATCGAACGCGGCGACGTGTTCGTCGCCCAGGAGGGAGACACGGTCGTCGGTCTGGCGGTTCTGCTCGATGACCGCGACGCGCTGCTTCTCGACAATGTAGCTGTCGCGCCCGAACGACACGGCCGCGGCCTGGGACGCCGTCTCGTCGGCTTCGCCGAAGACGAAGCGCGTCGGCGCGGCCGGCGGATGGTGCGGCTTTATACCAACGAGGCCATGGTCGAGAACGCCGCGCTCTATGCCCGGCTCGGCTTTGTGGAGACGCACCGCGCGACGCAGAACGGATTTCGCCGCATTTTCATGGAGAAAACGCTTTAGCGAGCCGCGGCATCGCGCCGTCCTCCGGACGACGTCGAACGGAGACCATTCACGTCGCATCCGGTGTGGTGCTATAGCCCTCGGCCATCTCGGATTTTCGATTGAGGAGACTTCGCAATGCGTCCTGTCCGCCGGTTGGTACGCGCGGCCGCTCTCTCGGTGCCCGCTCTGGCGTTGAGCCTGGCGGGGTGCTCCTCCATCAGTTCCGTCACGGACGCCGTCACGCCGGACGCCGATTCCACGTTCGGCAGTTTCCTGCGCGGAACGACAGCCGAGCCGACCACGATCGACGTCGAGCAGTTCCGTAGGCAGCAGGCGTGCCCGAGCATCGAGATCCTGCCGGATACGAATACCCTGCGCGTGACCACGGGCGGAAACGCATTCGAGGAGGGCGTGGTGCGCTATCAGGCGACGATCGCCCGGACCGCCCGGGAGTGTACCGAGGCGGCCGGCGGCGCAACCGGCATAAAGGTCGGTCTGGCCGGGCGCGCGATTTCCGGGCCGGAAGGGGCTGCGGGAACTCTGAAGCTTCCGCTGCGGATCGCGGTGCGCGAAGGCGACTCGGTCACCTATTCGAAGCTGCACGTCGTTACCGTCGATCTGACCGATGCGAAGCCCTCCGACGACTGGGTGCTCGTTGATCCCGGGATTACCGTTTCCGATCCGGACAACGCCAAGATCCTGGTCGGTTTCGACAACAAGCGCAGCTAGACCAGGGGCGGTCGGCGCAGGCAGCGTTCAGCGCTGGAGGCGGCTTCGGTGACCGGCCGGATGCCGCTGCCATCCGACTCGGATTGCAACCGCGCGCGGGGTGCCGCGGGTCCCTTCACCGGGTTGGCGCGTCACCCTGCGACATGCTTGGGTTGTCCGTGAGGCGCTTTCTTGTGCTGTGAAGGGGCTGATCGCCTTTCTTGTTCGCTATTGCGGATACCCGTTTTCTATCAATGGGTTGATAGGTTTTCTTGAGAATTGATTTGAGCGGATTCGTCGTCATTGGCTGCATTGGTACGCCCAGTTCGATTTGACAACGGGCAGGGTCTCTTCATAATCGCAGCCATGCATCGGGGACATGGTCGCGTCCCGTTGCATGCGGGGCTCCGACTTTTCGGTCGGGGTTCGGCCGAGTTCAGACGTTGCGGGAGAGGCCGGTTTCGCACCGGCGCCGAAGGAGCAACCGCCCCGGAAACTCTCAGGCAAAAGGACCGCACGTCTCAAGCGACCCTCTGGAAAGCAGCCGCCCCGGCTTTGGGGTGGCTCACCGAAGGGGTAACCGGCGCGTCCTGCCGGGAAATCTCTCAGGTTTTGCGACAGAGGGGGCACGTGGTCGGCTCGTAAGGAGTCGGTGGCGTGTGACCCCTTGTCGACACCGTGAGAGATGATGGCCCAGACCGCCGACCAATCCGCACTTTTCGAAACGCCGCTCGCGGAGCGCCACCGCGCCCTCGGCGCCCGCATGGTTCCGTTTGCGGGCTATGCGATGCCGGTCCAGTACGAGGGCATCATCGCCGAACACGTCTGGACGCGGACCCATGCCGGTCTGTTCGATGTGTCCCATATGGGCCAGGTCTTCGTCGTCGCTTCCGAGGGTACGCACGAGGCGGCCGCCGCAGCCCTTGAGGCCTTGATCCCCGGCGACATCCAGGCGCTTCAGCCGGGCCGCATGCGCTACAGCTTCCTGACCAACGACGGTGGCGGCATCCTGGACGACCTGATGGTCACCCGGTCCACCGATGAAATCGACGACGGCCGGCTGATGCTGGTCATCAACGCCGCCTGCAAGCAGGCGGACATCGCCCACCTGAAGGCCAACCTGCCGGATACGGTCAAGCTCGACGTCCGCGACGACCGGGCGCTTCTGGCCCTGCAGGGACCGGATGCGGAGGCTGCCTTGGCCATCCACGCGCCCAAGGCAGCGGGGCTGCCGTTCATGAGCGCAATCGCCACCGTCTTCGACGGGATCGACTGTCATATCAGCCGCTCCGGCTACACCGGCGAGGACGGGTTCGAGATTTCCGTTGCCGCTGACGATGCCACCGCGATCTGGGATGCGCTCGTCCGGGACGACAGGGTCAAGCCGATCGGGCTGGGCGCGCGGGATTCGCTGCGCCTGGAAGCCGGGCTGTGCCTCTATGGTCACGACCTCGACGAGACGACCAGCCCGGTCGAGGCCGGCCTGATTTGGGCCATTTCCAAGCGCCGCCGGGCCGAGGGTGGCTTCCCCGGCGCCGGCCGGGTCCAGAGCGAGATCGCCGACGGGCCCGCGCGCAAGCGGGTCGGGATCAGGCCGGAGGGTCGCGCCCCGGCACGCGAGGGAACCCGCATCCTGGCCGACGACGGCACCGAGATCGGGACCGTCACCTCCGGCGGCTACGGGCCCAGCGTCGAGGCGCCGGTTGCCATGGGCTACGTCAGTTCCGACCGGGCCGAGCCCGGAACCCGTCTTCTGCTCGACGTTCGCGGCCGGCACCTGCCCGCCACCGTCGTCCCCATGCCGTTCGTTCCTCACCGCTTCAAACGATAACCCACGACGCGGTCCCTCCCACCGCTTCCCCACATCGAAGGTCACCAGACATGGCAAAGCGCTTTACCGAAGATCACGAATGGCTCGACATCGAGGGTGATGTCGCGACCGTCGGCATCACCAACTACGCCCAGTCCCAGCTCGGCGACGTCGTGTTCGTGGAGCTTCCCGAGGTGGGCAAGACCGTTGCCAAGGGCGACGAGGCGGCGGTCGTGGAATCGGTGAAGGCAGCCTCCGAAGTCTACGCGCCGGTGTCTGGCGAGATCGTCGAGGTCAACACGGCGCTGCCCGATGCGCCGGACACGGTGAACTCGGCTCCGGAAGCCGGCGGCTGGTTCATGAAGATCCGCTTCGCCGACGAGGCCGAGGTCGCCAATCTCATGGACGAGACGGCCTACAAGACCTTCCTCGACACGCTTTGATCCGCCCTGAAACCGATCCGGAGAGGAGACCTGGCCCATGCGCTATCTCCCACTGACCGATAGCGATCGCGCCGACATGCTGGCCGCGATCGGAGTCGAGACCATCGACGACCTGTTTGTCGACATTCCAGACGACAAGCGCGTCGACGGGGCGCTGCAGCTCCCGTCGCACCGTCCCGAAATGGCGGTGGAGACCGCGCTGAAGCGGCTCGCCGCGCGCAATGTCCCGGCGGACTCGGTTCCGTTCTTCGTCGGCGCGGGTGCCTACAAGCATCACGTGCCCGCCACCGTCGACCATCTGATCCAGCGTTCGGAGTTTCTGACCTCCTACACGCCCTATCAGCCCGAGATCAGCCAGGGCACGCTTCAGGTCCTGTTCGAGTTCCAGACCCAGGTCGCCGAACTGACCGGCATGGAGGTGGCGAACGCTTCCATGTACGACGGCTCCACGGCGACCGCCGAGGCGGTGCTGATGGCCAACCGGGTGACCAAGCGGCGCAAGGCCGTTCTCGCCGGCGGCCTGCATCCGCACTACCGCGCCGTCGTTGAGACCACCGTCGGCATGGCCGACGACGCGCTCGTCCTGCTGGATCCGGATCCGTCCGGTACGGAGGACGTCATCTCCGCGATCGACGAGGAGACCGCCTGCGTCGTGGTCCAGTGTCCGTCCTTCTACGGTCATCTGATCGACCTGAAGCCGATCGCCGAAGCCGCCCACGCCAAGGGCGCGCTGCTGGTCGCCGTCTTCACCGAGGTCGTGGCCCTTGCGGCCATCGAGCCGCCCGGCGCCCAGGGCGCCGACATCGTCGTCGGCGAGGGCCAGTCGATCGGCAATCCGCTGACGTTCGGGGGCCCCTATGTCGGGCTCTTCGCGACGCGCCAGAAATTCCTCCGGCAGATGCCGGGCCGGGTCTGCGGCGAGACGGTCGATGCCGACGGCGAACGCGGCTTCGTGCTGACGCTCTCCACCCGCGAGCAGCACATCCGCCGGGACAAGGCGACCTCGAACATCTGCACCAACTCGGGTCTGTGCGCGCTGGCGTTCACGATTCATGCGACGCTCCTGGGCGGGACCGGGCTGACCCGGCTGGCTGCGGTCAATCACGCCCAAACGGTGAAGCTTGTCGAGCGCCTCGAGGACGTTCGCGGCGTGGAGGTCCTGAACGACACCTTCTTCAACGAGGTCACGCTCCGGGTCGACCGGGACGCGGCCGCGGTGATCGAGGATCTCGCCGAACGCGGCGTTCTGGCCGGGGTGCCGGTGTCGCGGCTGCTGCCGTCCGCCGGCCTCGACGATCTGATCGTTGCCGCCGTCACCGAATGCGTCTCCGATGACGACATCGAGGCGTTTGCGACCACGCTTGCGGAGGTCCTTTGACATGATGAACCAGCAGGGTCGTCCGACCCGCGCGGAAGAGGCGGTCAGCTCCGCCGATCCGCAGACCTTCACCGGGAATGCCGCGCTCGACATCGAGGAGCCGCTGATCTTCGAGATCGGGCGGTCCGAGACCACCGGTGTCGACCTGCCTGAGCCGGCGCCGGTGAAGAGCCGTCTCGGCAAGCACGCACGCTCCAATCCGGTCGCGCTGCCCGGCCTGACCGAGCCTGAGACCATGCGCCACTATGTGCGCCTGTCGCGGCAGAACTACGCGATCGATCTCGGCATATACCCGCTCGGATCGTGCACCATGAAGCACAATCCGCGGCTGAACGAGAAGGCTGCCCGTCTGCCGGGTTTCGCCGACATCCATCCGCTGCAGCCGGCCTCGACTGTCGAAGGCGCGGTGGAGCTGATGGCGGAGCTCTCCCGCTGGCTTCTGGAGATGACCGGCATGTCGGCGGTGGCGCTGTCGCCGAAGGCCGGCGCCCATGGCGAACTGTGCGGCATGATGGCCATCAAGGCCGCGCTCGCCGCCCGTGGCGAGACCCGGACAAAGGTGCTCGTTCCGGAATCCGCGCACGGCACCAACCCGGCGACGGCCGCTCTGCTCGGCTACAAGGTGGAGCCGATCCCCGCGCGCGAGGATGGCACCGTGGACGTGGCGGCCGTCCGGGAGCGTCTTTCTGAAGACGTCGCCGCGATCATGCTCACCAATCCGAACACGTGCGGGCTGTTCGAGCGCGACATCGTGGAGATCGCCGAGGCGGTGCACGAGGTCGGCGCCTATTTCTACGGCGACGGCGCCAACTTCAACGCGATCATGGGCAAGGTGCGGCCGGGCGATCTCGGCATCGACGCCATGCACATCAACCTGCACAAAACCTTCTCGACGCCCCACGGCGGCGGTGGGCCGGGTGCCGGTCCGGTGGTGCTGTCCGACAAGCTCGCGCCGTACGCGCCGCTTCCCTACCTGCGCACCGAGGACGGCAAGCCGGTGCTGGTGGAGGATCCCGGCGAGACCGAGACCGGTGCGAAACCGTTCGGGCGCCTGACCGCCTTCCACGGCCAGATGGGCATGTATGTCCGCGCGCTCGCCTACATGATGTCCCACGGCGGCGACGGTCTGCGCCAGGCGGCCGAGGATGCGGTGCTTTCGGCGAACTATCTGAAGGCCCGGCTCGGCGACGTGATGACCGTGGCCTATCCGGAACGGCCGGCAATGCACGAGGTGCTCTTCTCCGACGCGTTCCTGGAGGGAACCGGAGTGACGACCCTCGACTTCGCCAAGGCGATGATCGACGAGGGCTTCCATCCGATGACCATGTATTTCCCGCTGGTCGTCCACGGTGCGATGCTGATCGAGCCGACGGAATCGGAAAGCCGCGCCAGCCTCGATCTGTTCGCCGCGACCCTGCGGGATCTCGCGATGGCGGCCGGTCGCGGCGAGACCGACCGCTTCGCCGGCACGCCCCGCTTCGCGCCGCGCAGGCGCCTCGACGAAACCCGTGCGGCGCGCAGTCCGAGCCTCAAATGGACGAAGCCAGAGCCCCGGCCGATCGAGCCGGCCGAAGCCGCGGAATAGGACCCTCTCGACGGACCTGTCGGGTGCAAAAAAGCCCCGCGCTCCCATGGAGCGCGGGGTTTCTTCATGTGCGGGCTTATGACGCCGGGTGGATGATCCGACCCGTCAGCTCTCCCGTCCGACGGCGGGCGCCGGCTGATACGAGCTGCTCCCGTGGCGGGGAGTAACCTTTTCATCCACCTTGTGGATGCCCGCACGCTCGAACCTGAGCTGCCGGATCAGCCCCCAGCACATCAGGGCGATGACGATGGAGAAGGGCAGTCCGGACGTGATGGCGGCGGTCTGCAGGGCCACGAGCGGATTTCCGTCTGTCATCGAGCCGGCGACCAGGAGCACGGCCGCGACCACGCCCTCGAGGATCGCCCAGAACATGCGCTGCTGCCAGATCGGGTTCGGATCGCCGCCATTGGTCAGCATGTCGACCACCAGCGAGCCGGAATCGGACGAGGTGGCGAAGAAGATCGCGACAACGACGATTCCGAGTGCAGCCAGGACCGTGATCCAGACCGACGCCATCGGAAGTTGTTCCAGGAGCACGAACAGGGCGTCGTTGGTCCCAGCGTCGATCAGCGCCTCGGCGCCGTTGCCGTCCCGGATGTACTTGATGGCCGAGCCGCCGAAGATGGTGAACCAGACGATCGACGCGCCGGTGGGCGCCAGCAGGCAGCCCGCGACAAACTGCCGGATCGTGCGGCCGCGGGAAATGCGGGCGATGAACATGCCCACGAACGGCGACCAGGCGATCCACCAGCCCCAGTAGAACAGCGTCCAGGCGGACAGCCAGTCTGCGGCCTCCTCGTCGAAGACGAACATCCTCAGGCTCGTTTCGGGGAGGTGCTGCAGATAGTGCCCGGTGCTGCCCACCATGAACTGCAGGATGAACAGCGTGGGACCAGCGATGAACACGGCCGCCGCCAGGAAAATGGCAAGCCACAGATTGACGACGGAGAGCCGGCGGACACCCTTGTTCAGCCCGGCCATCACCGAGGTGACCGCGACCGCTGTGACGACGCCGATGATCAGCACCTGGACGGTGGCGTTGTCGGGGGTGCCGAAGATCGTGGAGAGTCCGGCGCTGATCTGGCTCGCACCCAGCCCCAGCGACGTGGCGAGACCGAACAGGGTGCCGAACACGGCCAGGATGTCCACCACGTTGCCGATCCAGCCGTAGATCCGATCGCCGATCAGCGGATAGAGCGCCGACGCCGGCCTGAGCGGAAGATCATACCGGAAGCAGAAATAGCCCAGCGATAGGCCGATGACGATATAGACCGCCCAGGCATGCAGGCCCCAGTGGAAGAACGTGATGTTCATGGCGTCACGGGCGGCTGCGGCGGTCTGCGGATCCGCGTTGGGTGGGGCCGTGTAATGGAAGATCGGTTCGGCCACCCCGTAGAACACGAGCCCGATGCCCATGCCGGCGGTGAACAGCATGGAGAACCAGCCGAAGGTGCTCCACTCCGGCTCCTCCTCCGCCTTGCCGAGCTTGATCGAGCCGTAGGGCGTCACCAGCAGCACGATGGCGAAGATCAGGAAGCCGCTCACGGCCAGCAGATACCACCAGCCGAACACGGTCGAGATCCAGGATTTGATCGTATCCGCCACGGTGCCGAGATTGCCCGGCGCGATCACACCCCAGCCGACGAAGGCAAGAACCATGATCGCCGAGAATATGAATACAGGCGGGTTGGTGTGTTCCTTCAAGTATTCCTTGACATTGGACATTTGCACCGGTCCCCCAAAGAGTTGACGAGCAGTATTGCTGCGCAGCGAAGGGGTGGAAGGGTGCTGATGTCACGCCGCGAACACGTTTCCGACCCGGTTTGCGCACACTGCTAACGAGGTCGGGGCGTGAAAGTTCACATATTTTAATGATCTTTTGTGGAACCGGGCGCGGCGGCGCGGATCGGCTGTGCGGCGGAGCGTTCGGCAGCCACCGGGATCGTCACACCGTGGGACGGTCGATCAGCCGTCGGAGCCCCCGAAAAGGCCGATCTGCTCGGAGGGAAGTCGGGCAGGGGGGGAAAGCCCGAGATGGGCGTAGGCGGCAGGTGTCATGGCGCGTCCGCGCGGCGTGCGCTGAACGAAGCCCTGCTGGATGAGATAGGGCTCGACGATGTCCTCGATGGCGTCGCGCGGCTCCGACAGGGCCGCCGCGATCGTCTCGATGCCGACCGGACCGCCGGAAAAGCTCTCGGCAATGACCCGCATGTAGCGACGGTCGAGGGCGTCGAGGCCGGCGCTGTCCACGTCGAGCCGGGTGAGCGACTGGTCGGCCAGCGCCCGGTCGATGGTGTCCGATCCGCCGACGATGGCGAAATCCCGGACGCGCCGGAGCAGGCGTCCGGCAATCCGCGGCGTGCCCCGCGCCCGCCGGGCGATCTCCACGGCGCCCTCCGGCGTCACGCCCATGCCCATCAGCGAGGCGCCGCGCGTCACGATCGAGGTCAGTTCCTCGACAGAATAGAACTCCAGCCGAAGCGGGATACCGAACCGGTCGCGCAGCGGCGTCGTCAGCAGACCCAGCCGGGTGGTCGCGCCGACCAGGGTGAATTTCGCCAGATCGATCCGGACGGAGCGCGCCGCCGGACCTTCGCCGATGATCAGGTCGAGCTGGAAGTCCTCCATGGCCGGGTAGAGGATCTCCTCCACGGCCGGCGAGAGCCGGTGGATCTCGTCGATGAACAGCACGTCGCGCTCGCCGAGATTGGTCAACAGCGCCGCGAGGTCGCCGGCCTTGGCGATGACCGGGCCCGACGTCGCACGGAAATTCACCGACAGCTCGCGCGCCACGATCTGGGCGAGCGTCGTCTTGCCCAGCCCCGGCGGGCCGACCAGCAGCACGTGATCGAGCGCCTCGCCGCGTGACGCGGCCGCCTTGACGAAGACCTCGAGGTTGGCGCGGGCCGCCGCCTGGCCGACGAAATCGGACAGCTGCTGCGGGCGCAGCGGCGCCTCGATGTCGTCTTCGCGTTCGTCGGCGGAAATCAGTCGCTCGCTCATCGCTCTATCGTGGGCCGCCCGTCATCGCTCCGAAAGGGTCTTGAGGCCGGTGCGGATCAATTCCGCCGTGTTGGCGGCGCCGTCCTCGCGCGCCTTCGCCACGGCCTTGCGCACCTCCGGCTCCGCATAGCCGAGATTGACCAGTGCCGATACCGCGTCGGCGATCTCCGGATCGGCCGACCGTCGGGCCACCGGCGTCGCGGCGAAGCTGAGGTCCGCCCCCGTCGCCATCACGCTGCCGACCTTGTCCTTCAGTTCCGCCACGATGCGTTCGGCAACCCGTTTGCCCACGCCCGGCGCCCGTACGATGGGCCGGGTGTCCTCGATCGCGATCGCTTCGGTGAGTTCGTCACCCGACAGCACACCCAGGACCGCCAGCGCGACCTTGGCGCCAACGCCCTGAACGGACTGCAGCAGCCGGAACCACTGACGCTCGGTCTCGCTGGCAAACCCGTAAAGGCGGATCATGTCCTCGCGCACGACCGTCTCGATCGTCAGCGTGACCGCTTCGCCGGCCGCCGGCAGGTTGCCGAGAACGCGGGCCGGGCAATAGACCTCGTAGCCGACGCCGTGCACGTCGATGATCGCGGCATCGTCGCCGATCGCTTCCACCACGCCCTTCAGCCGCCCGATCATCGCGCCGCCTCCTCGAGCCGGGCCGCGCGGACCCGCGCCTCCCGGTGCTGGGCGTGGCACAGCGCGATGGCGAGCGCATCGGCCGCATCGTCGCTGTCGAACGTCGCCTTGGGCAGAAGCACCTTCACCATCATCCGGATCTGCTTCTTGTCGCCGTGGCCCACGCCGATGATGGTCTTCTTCACCTGGTTCGGCGCGTATTCGGCCACCGGAACCCCGGCCTGGGCCGGGGCGAGCAGGGCGACCCCGCGGGCCTGGCCCAGCTTCAGGGTGGCGCTGGCGTCCCGGTTGACGAAGGTCTGCTCTACGGCCGCCTCATGCGGATCGAGCTCGCGCACGATCGCCTCCAGGCCGGCATGGATGGCGGCAAGCCGGGTCGCCAGATCGTCGGTCGCGACGGACGACACCGAACCGGCGCCGAGAAAGGTGACGGCGTTGCCCTTGCAGGCGATCGCGCCCCAGCCCGTGCGCCGGAGGCCGGGGTCGATGCCGAGTATGCGAATCGCGTGTGGCTCCATGGAACATGGGTAGAACGAAATGGCCGTCCGTGCCTACACGGAGCCGCGGAATTTCTGAGGCGGCCTGAGGCTTCACCCCGGATGCGCGTCGGTAAACGCGATGATCCGATCGGCGATCAGATCGGGATCGTTTTCCATGACGAAATGGCCGCCGCCCTCGATCACCTCCAGGCTCGACCCCGGAATCGCCTCGTGCATCCTGTGGGCCCAGGCGACGTCCTGCCATGCGTCCTTCTCGCCCCACAGGATCTGGACCGGCATGTCGGCCAGCTTGTGGAAATGCGGCACGACTTCCATCGTGTGCTTCGGGTCGTAGTGGGCGATCTGGTGCTGGTAGAGGCTCGACTGTCCGACAGGGCCTGAGATCATCTCCAGATAGGCGTCGATCGTCCCGTCGCTCAGCCGGTCCGGGTTGGTGATGGCGCTTTCCAGCCAGGAGCGTGTGTGGGCGCGGTGTTCGGCGTCGGGAGCGGAGATCAGGGCGTCCAGCCCGGCGGCGATCTGCTGCCGGGTCCGCGGCGAGGGCCAGCTGTCGAACGAGACGTTGTCGATCAGCGTCAGCGAGATGATCCGCTCGGGGTGAAAGACGGCGAGCCTCTGGGCGATTGCGCCGCCGATGTCATGGGCGACGATGTGGGCGCGGTCGAGGCTCCATGCCTCCATCAGGTCCAGGAGAACCGGAACCTGGGCGGTCACCGACGTGTCGACGGACGGATCGGCCGGCCGCTCCGAACGACCGAAGCCCAGCAGGTCGTAGACGAAGACACGGTGTCCGGCCGCCACCAGAGGCGGCGCCACGTTGCGCCAGATGTGGGAAAAGGCCGGCGTTCCGTGCAGCAGGATGACCGGGGCGCCGGTCCCTTCGATCCCGTAGGCGATGCGGTGGCCGCCGATCACGATGGAGTGGGGCGTGAGGTTCGTCATGGTTGGCTCCGACAGGCTGAACAGGGCTGCCGGCTTTCGGGAACGGCCCGAATGGCGCTCGGCAGATCGCGGTCAGGCTGACGCGAAGCGGTCATCGCGAAAAGCGATTTTTTATGGCGCCAAACATTGCATTTTCCGATGTGTTTTAGCGCTGGCGGTGTCGCGATGCTGGACGCGAAGCCCCTGAAGGGCCACATCTTCCGGCAGAGGCGCGCGGATCGTGTCTGCCACCTGCGTTGCGGGAAGCGGCAGACTTGCTTATTGCAGACGGTTACACCAAGCAGATCTCGCTGAAGAACACGAACGGTTGGACGATGGCCGGACATTCCCAGTTTAAGAACATCATGTACCGCAAGGGCGCTCAGGATGCGAAGCGCTCCAAGGTTTTCTCCAAGCTTGCCCGCGAAATCACCGTGGCGGCCAAGACCGGCCAGCCCGATCCCGAGGCGAACCCGCGACTGCGCTTGGCCATCCAGAACGCGCGCGCGGAAAACATGCCGAAGGACAACATCGAGCGGGCCATCAAGAAGGCCGCCGGCGGCGACAGCGAGAACTACGAGACCGTGCGCTACGAGGGCTACGGTCCCGCCGGCGTCGCTGTGCTGGTGGAAGCGCTGACCGACAATCGCAACCGCACCGCCAGCAACGTCCGTGCCGCGTTCTCCAAGCATGGCGGTGCGCTGGGCGAGACCGGGTCCGTGGCCTTCATGTTCGATCACATGGGCGAGATCGTCTATTCGCCCGAGGCGGGCGACGCCGAGGCGATCATGGAGGCGGCGATCGAGGCGGGTGCCGAGGACGTCCAGTCCGACGACAATGGCCACGTCATCGTCTGCGCTTTTGAAGACCTCAACGACGTGTCCACCGCGCTTCAGGATCAGCTCGGCGAAGCGACCTCGGTGAAGCCGATCTGGCGCCCGCAGACCATGTCGCCGGTCGATGAGGACAAGGCGGAGACGCTGATGAAGCTGATCTCGGTCCTCGACGACGACGACGACGTCCAGGCGGTGTTCGCCAACTTCGAGATCTCCGACGAAGTTCTGCAGAAGCTGACGGCCGCTTAGACCCATTCAGCCCTCCGGCAGTGCGAGCGCGCCGTTCGTCTTCGCCGTGCGGATGGCGAAATTGGAGCGGATGTCCTCGACCATCGGCAGCGTGAGAAGCCGATCGGTGAGGAGTTGCTCGTAGGCCGCAAGGTCGGGGACCACCACCTCGGCCAGGAAATCGGCCTCGCCCGACACCATGTGGCAGGCGACCACTTCCGGCATTGCGGCGAGCGCCGTTTCCAGGCCCGCGGCGTTGTCGCGGCTGTGGTGCGCCACCTTGATCTCGACGAAAACGGTGAGGCCGAATCCCATACGCACCCGATCGAGCACGGCGCGGTAGCCCGCGATCAGGCCCGCCTCTTCGAGCTGGCGGACACGGCGCAGGCAGGGCGAGGCGGACAGCCCCACCTTGTCGGCGAGCGCGGCATTGGTGATCCGCGCATCGTCCTGAAGCGCGGCCAGGATTCGAAGGTCGATCGCGTCGAGAGCGGTCATCGTCATATTCTGCCAGAAGAATGGATCTGCACGGCAGATCCTTGCGCGATAGTGCGTCGTCACGGGCCAGTTCGCAAGGACATGTGCCGCCAATCCGGCGCAGAGTGAGCCGACCTCGACACGGAGAAACGACATGTCGGCCCATGGCACTGCCGCCGCAACGGATTCCGGGACGGACACGGAGAACCGGGCAAGCGTCCTGATCGGTGTGGCGGCGGCGCTTGCGACCGTGCTCGCGTGGGCCGGCTGGATCGTCGGCACCCGCTTCGCCGCGACGGCCGAGCTTCCGCTCGCCTGGGTCGGGCTGTTCCGGTTCATCGTGCCGACACTGGTGCTGGCGCCGTTCTGGATCCGGATGGGACCGCTGCCCAAGGGCGTTCCGCTGTGGCTGCTTGCGCTCGTCGTCGTCGGCAGCGGCGCGCCGTTCTTCGCGGTCGTCGCGGCGGGGCTGCAGTTCGCCCCGGTCGCGGAGGCAGGCGTGCTCCTGCCGGGAACGATGGGGCTCTGGGTGGCGCTCCTCTCCAAGCTGATCCTCAAGGAACGGTTCGGCCGCGACCGGGTGATCGGACTGGCGCTGGCGGCGTTCGGTGTCGTGCTGATCGCAGCGCCCGTCTTCCTGGCCGGACACGGGGCGTCCGGAACTGGGCGGCTGCTGTTGCCCGTAGGCGCACTGATGTGGGCCGTGTACACGCTGGCCTACCGCCGGACCGGGCTGCCGCCGCTGGCGGCTGCCGGCATCGCCTGTTTCTGGTCGACGGTGATGACGCTCCCGGTCGCGCTCTGGACTGGGGTCGGTCCGCTACTTTCGCATCCCCGCGACGAGATCCTGATCCAGCTCTTCGTCCAGGGCGTCTCGTCAGGGCTGATCGCGCTGGTCGGCTATGGAATCGCGGTGTCGCGCCTCGGCGGGTCGCGGGCCGCGGCTTTCTCCTCGCTGGCGCCGGCCCTTGCGGCCCTGATCGCGATTCCGGCGCTCGGGGAGATCCCGGCCCCGATTGTGGCTGTCGGCGTAGCGGTCACCGTGGCGGGGGTGGCGCTCTCCAGCGGTGCGCTCCGGGGCGTGGTGGCGCGGCTCGTGCGATCCGGACGGTGAACCGGCGAGGTGCCGGCCGCGTAGGCAACCGGTGAACCATTGTCCGTCCCGGGAAGCTTTCCTTGTCCGCCCTTCGTCTCGTTCTCGGTGATCAGCTCGACCGGCAGATCTCCAGCCTGTCCGACATCGATCCCGCTGCCGACACCGTGCTGATGGCGGAGGTGGAGGACGAGGCGACCTATGTCCGCCATCATAAGCAGAAGATCGCCTTCGTTTTCGCGGCCATGCGCCATTTCGCGCGCGACCTGGAAGAGGCCGGCATTTCGGTGCGCTATCAGCGTCTCGACGACCGCAAGCGCGCATCCAGCCTGAAGGAGGCGGTCCGCATCGCGCTCAGCGCCACCGGTGCGTCCTGCCTCGTCGTCACTGAGCCCGGCGAGTGGCGCCTGCTTCAGGACATGCAGGACTGGGAAGACGATCTCGGCGTTTCCGTCGAGATCCGCGAGGACGATCGCTTTTTTGCCTCCCATGCCCACTTCGAGCGTCATGCCAAAGGCCGCAAGACCCTGCGCATGGAGTATTTCTACCGCGAGATGCGCAAGTCCACCGGCATCCTGATGGACGGGAACGAACCGGCCGGCGGCGAGTGGAACTACGACAAGGAAAACCGGGAAAGCCTTCCGGACGACATCGATCTGCCATCGCTTCCCCAGTCCCGCCCGGACGAGATGACCCGCGCGGTGATCGACCTGGTCGAAGCCCGCTTCTCCGATCATTTCGGCGATCTCCACGGGTTCGCCTGGCCCGTCACCCGCCGTGGGGCGCTCGCCGCCCTCGACCGCTTCATCACGGAGCGGCTGCCGTCCTTCGGGACCTATCAGGACGCCATGGCCGGGGGCGAGCCGTTCGTCTTCCACGCCGTGCTCTCGCCGCTGATCAACATCGGCCTGTTGCGTCCGCAGGAAGTCTGCGAGCGGGCGGAGCAGGCCTACAAAGACGGGGACGCGCCGCTCAATGCGGTGGAGGGCTTCATCCGCCAGATCCTCGGCTGGCGCGAGTTCATCCGCGGCATCTACTGGCTGAAAGGGCCGAACTACGGCTCGGAGAACGCTCTCGATGCCAGGCGACCCCTCCCGGACTTCTACTGGACGGGCGAGACCGACCTTGCCTGCCTGGGCGAGGCGATCGGCGCGACGAAGGCCCATGCCTATGCCCACCACATCCAGCGCCTGATGGTGACGGGCAATTTCGCGCTTCTGGCGGGCATCGATCCGCGTGCGGTGCAGGAATGGTATCTGATCGTCTATGCCGACGCCTATGAGTGGGTCGAGCTGCCGAACGTGCACGGCATGGCGCTGTTTGCCGACGGCGGCGTGTTCGCCTCCAAGCCGTATGCGGCGTCGGGGAGCTACATCGACCGCATGTCGGACTATTGCGGCGGGTGCCGCTTCGACGTGAAGCAGAAGACCGGGCCGGAGGCCTGCCCGTTCAACTATCTCTACTGGGATTTCATTGCCCGTAACGAGTCGCACCTCGCCGGCAACCGTCGGATGGCGATGATCTACAAGTCGCTGGAGCGGATGGACCCGGACAAGGTTCAGACCATGCGCAAGGATGCGGCTGCGTTCCTCGACGAGGTCTGTGGGACCAACTGATGCAGGCCCTGGCTTGTGTCTGCTCCGTCCGGCCGGCGTCGACGCCCTGTCTGGAATCATGCGAATGTCGCGCCTCAATGGGAGAGGGATTCGCGGCAATGCGCACGACACGACTCCTCGGGCTTGCGGGAGGGCTCGTCCTGGCAACGGCCCTGTTCTGGCAGCCAGTCAACGCTCAGGACGCCACCCCATCGGCTCCTGAGGTCTCCGATGCAGAGGCGGCGCCGGACGGCCCGACGCCGATGGACGAGGCGGCCGCATCGCCGGATGCCGTGGCCGAGGGGCGGGCGCTTGCCATAGGCAATTGCGGCGGCTGTCATGCCACCGGTCTCGAAGACGAAAGCCCGCTGGCCGAAGCCCCGCCGTTCCGCACCCTGGGGTGGAACTATCCGGTCCGCTATCTCCAGGAATCGCTCGCGGAAGGCATCGTGACCGGCCACGATGACATGCCCGAGGTGGCGTGGGATCCGGGGACGATCGGCGTCTTCCTGGCCTATCTTGAATCCATTCAGGTGCCGAAAGACAGCGAATAGCGCCCCGGCGCGTTCGCGGACCAGACGGGCGTTCGGAACTGCAAATAAGAACGGCCGACCCGAAAGGGGGCCGGCCGGACGTCAAAGGCGTTGGATGTGGGGCGAGGCTTACGCCTTCTCCAGTTCCTTGGCGTGCAGCCAGTCGGCGTGCTTCGGCGCCTTCTTGGTGCGCGACCATTCCTCAAGCATGTCCCACTTCACCTCGTCGAGGCGCTTGAGCATCTGCTCTTCCTCCGGATCCGGGCACGCCAGCTCGATGCGGTGGCCGTTCGGATCGAAGAAATAGATAGAATGGAAGATCGAGTGATCGGTCACGCCGAGAACCTCGATCCCGTTTGCCTCCAGATGCTCCTTGAAGGCGACCAGCGTGTCGCGGTCCTTCACCTTGAAGGCGATGTGCTGGACCCATTTCGGCGTGTTCTCGTCGCGGCCCATCTCCGGCTTGGTCGGCAGCTCGAAGAAGGCGAGCACGTTGCCGTTCCCGGCATCCAGAAAGAGATGCATGTACGGATCGGGCTCATGGGTCGACGGCACGTGGTCCTCGGCAATGGCCAGCACGAAGTCCATGTTGAGCATCTTGGTGTAGAACTCGACCGTCTCCTTGGCGTCCTTGCAGCGATAGGCGACGTGATGGATCTGGTCGATCTTCAGGGCGGGAGCGGTCATGGACATCCTCCATTCGTTTCATTTGAAACGAATATAGCGCCATCAAGCGGCGGCTTCAATTAAAATCGTTTCAGATGAAATGAAAAGGCGACGCGTCCGCCAAGCCGGTAAGCCGGATGCTTCGGCTACAGCACGGGGAGGGGGATGTGGTCCTCTTCCGGCATGTGGATGTGGATCGGGTCGCCGGCCCGCACGGTCCCACCGAACAGGACAACGCTCATCACGCCGGTCTTTCGCACCAGATTGCCGCCGGCATCGCGCGCGACCATTTCCTTCATCAGGTCCTTGCCGAGCCCGTTGATCTTCGCGCACGGATTGCGCAGGCCGGTGAGTTCCACGACCGCGGTCTCGCCGAGCTGGAGCCGGGCGCCGAGCGGCAGGGCAAGCAGGTCGAGCCCGGCGGTGGTGATGTTCTCGCCCATCGAGCCGGGAGCGAGCTGATAGCCTTTTTCGGCCATTTCCGCGAACAGCTCCGACTGGATCAGGTGGACCTGCCGCAGATTGGGCCGGTTCGGATCCCGGACCATGTCGGCCAGATGCTTCACCGTCTCGCCGGCGTGCGCGTCGCCTTTCACCCCGATCCCTTCGATCAGGGTGATCCCCTCCTCGGAGGTTTTGGAAAAGGAGTGCCGGGCGGACCGGTTGACGGCGACGATGGTGGCGGTGGCCATAAGACAGGGATCCAGTTGCGTTCGGTTGGGAAGGCCGGGGGCCGAATCAGGATAGACTATCGACCCCATACAGGACCATGGCACCCGTGTACGCCATTCGCACCCCCAACTGCCCAAAGCGAGATCTTGCCAGGCGGTGGGCGTTGCCCGACCGGGTGTTTTTCGCCTGCGGCGCCTGCCACATCCTGGCCTATGCCTTCTTGGAGCAGCATGGGGAAAAGGGCTGGCAGGCGGTCTGGATCAAGCCGGCCGCCGGCCATACGGGCAACCACATCTTCGCGACCGACGGCGTCCGCGCGTTCGATTATCACGGCGTGTGCGATCGCGGCCGACTGCTGTCCCATTATTGGCGGCGCGCGCGTCTCCATCATCCGGGCTGGGATGCGACCCTGGAGACGCTCGATGCCGAGATCCTGATTGCAGGACCGGCTTCGCGGCAGATCGACGGCCTCTGGCTCAGGGGGCCGAGCGAGTACTTTCAGGACGCCCTGCCGCGGGCGCGGGCCTTTCTGGACCGGTTTCCGGCGCTTGCCGCGCTGTGAAGCGTTTCAGCCCGGCTCGAGCCGCGCCACGGCGCTGTCGGTGAGGGAAGGGGTGGGGTGTTGAGCCACAGCACGACCTTCCGGCCGCCGTCGGCAACGCGCTCGCCGGGTGTCTTCATTTCCTCGACCGCGAGCGCCATCCTCGCATCGTCCACCAACGCAGGTCAGTCCGCCTTCCGGCAGTGGCCCTGTTCGGTGACGAAGTCGAACGCCAGGCCGTCGGAAAAGACCTGGGGCTCCGAATAGAAGAGGGTGTAGCGGAAGTCGCCCCGCCCCGGACGGAAATCCAGCATCGAGGGCCCGTTGCGGAAGATCGTGCGCCCGCCGGATCCAATCCGCTGATCGCCCGCAAAAAGGGTCGCGAAGGACGGTTCCGGGCGATCGGTCAACGTCGCGGTATAGAACGGCGCGTCCGTTTCCTGACAGAAGTCGATGATGGCGTTGCTGTCGGCGCTGGCGGCTCCGAGGCAGTTGGTGAAATTGTCCGCCGGATCGGCCTCCGCGATCAGTAACCGGAAGTCCGGCGCGACCGGGCTCTCGCCGCCGCTCACCGGATCGCCGCTCTCCTGCTCGCGGATCGAGACGGCCCGGTCGGCTTGGCACGCATAGGCGCCGATGGTGACCTCCTGGGCCGCCGCCGGGGTTGCCATTGCCCAAAGCGCGAGACTGGCCGGTACAGCCAGGGCACACTTGGCAGTCGCACGCACCGAACCGGTACGAGCCGCGGGCATCAGAACGCCTTGAAGGTGATGATGGTGCGGGTGTCGCGGATATGCGGGATGGAGTGCAGCTTCTCGTTCATGAACTTGCCGACGTCCTGGCCGTCCTCCAGATAGAATTTCACCAGGAGATCGTAGTCGCCCGCGGTGGAGTAGATCTCGGAGGCGATTTCGGCGTCGGCGATGTCGTTGGCCACTTCGTAGGCCTTGCCGAGCTCGCATTTGATCATCACGAAGAAGGGCTTCATCGGGGGGCTCCGGTTGCGGCATGACGGCGGACGGAATGGGGCGGAAACCGGTCCGGTTCGCCCGTCTTGAGGCCGCGAAGTGAAGCCGATCGCGCCGGCCAGGGCAAGCGCCGACCAAACTCCGTGCGCGGCCGGACTTGACCGGATACGATCGGATGGCCCAGACGAGTGCGAAACGGCGTGGCGGCGCGGTCTGTTGAGACCCCGGCACGGCGTCAGCGAAAGGCGGTTGAGACGATCATGAACGAAGCGGTTCTGGAGAAGCGGCCCGGCTCCATCATCAAGGGCGCGACGGGCGACTGGGAAATCGTCATCGGGCTGGAGGTTCACGCCCAGGTCCAGACCGAGTCCAAGCTCTTCTCCGGCTCGTCCACCGCCTTCGGGGCGGAGCCCAACAGCCACGTCTCGCTGGTCGATGCGGCGATGCCGGGCATGCTGCCGGTCATCAACGCCGAATGCGTCCGCCAGGCGGTCCGCACCGGCCTCGGCCTCAAGGCCCAGATCAACCTTTTTTCGCGGTTCGACCGGAAGAACTATTTCTATCCGGACCTGCCCCAGGGCTACCAGATCTCCCAGTACCAGTATCCGGTGGTGGGCGAGGGCATCGTCTATGTCGACATGCCCGACGGATCCGTGGTCGAGGTCGGCATCGAGCGCGTGCATCTGGAACAGGATGCCGGCAAGTCCATGCACGACCAGCACCCCACCAAGAGCTTCGTGGACCTCAACCGGTCCGGCGTCGCGCTGATGGAGATCGTCTCGCGCCCGGACATGCGCTCCGCCGACGAGGCCAAGGCCTACATCTCCAAGCTGCGCACCATCCTGCGCTATCTCGGCACCTCGGATGCCGACATGGAGAAGGGTAACCTGCGCGCCGACATCAACGTCTCGGTCCGCCGGCCGGGCGATCCGTTCGGTACGCGCTGCGAGATCAAGAACGTCAACTCCATCCGCTTCGCCGGACAGGCGATCGAGTACGAGGCGCGGCGTCAGGTGGGCATCCTGGAGGACGGCGGCACCGTCGATCAGGAAACCCGGCTGTTCGATGCCCGCACCGGCGAGACCCGCTCCATGCGGTCCAAGGAAGAGGCGCACGACTACCGCTACTTCCCCGATCCGGACCTGCTGCCGCTGGAGATCTCCCAGGCGGACGTGGACGAGCTGGCCGCCAACCTGCCGGAACTGCCGGACGCCAAGAAGGCGCGCTTCGTCGAGGACTACGGCCTGACGCCCTACGATGCCGGCGTGCTGATCTCCGACAAGGCGTCCGCGGCCTATTTCGAGGCCGTCGCCGAGGGGCGCGATTCCAAGCTCGCCGCCAACTGGGTCATCAACGAGCTGTTCGGCCGCCTCAACAAGGAAGGCTACGACATCGAGAACAGCCCCGTGTCCTCCGCCCAGCTCGGCGGCATCGTCGACCTGATCTCCGACGGGACGATCTCCGGCAAGATCGCCAAGGACCTTTTCGAGATCGTCTGGTCGGAGGGCGGCGATCCGGCGAAGCTCGTCGAAGAGCGCGGCCTCAAGCAGGTCACCGACACCGGCGCCATCGAGAAGGCGGTGGACGAGGTCATCGCCGCCAACCCGGACAAGGTCGAGCAGGCCATGGCCAAGCCGACGCTCGCCGGCTGGTTCGTCGGCCAGGTGATGAAGGCAACCGGCGGCAAGGCCAACCCGCAGGCGGTCAACGAAATCGTCAAGTCCAAGCTCGGCGTGGAGTAGGGTCACAAAGAAGTCCCACTTAAGGCGGGAACCATCCGACTGGGCCAGGTCTTTCCCATCCGGCTTTTCGGCGCAGATCTGCTTGTTCAGATCTCGTGTCGAAGGGCGTAGAGATAGGAGGACGGTTTTATGTCCAGGATCAGATGGGCTTTGATACTAGGCGCCGCGATTGCTGCTGCGCCGGTAGCCGCCACTGCGCAGAACGCACCGCAGACGCGGGGGGTCATCATATTCGATCAGCAGCGCGCCTGGCAGGCGCCGACTGCGCGCGGTTTCGATCAGGGCCGGCGCTACGATCGTGGACCTCGCTACGAACGCAGACCCCGTTACAGTCGAGGGCCCCGTTTCGAGAGGGACGCATACCGGATGCCCGGCCCGCCTGCTTCGCGACCGAATTTCCGTCGGGGGCCGCCGGCTCACGCTCCAGCGCACGGGTATCGGAACAAGCAGGGCTACAGGAGCCAGCAGATCCTGCCCGGTTTTAACGTCGTGACGCCGCGACGCTGAGCAAAACCAGCCGGGCGTGCCATGCGGCCGGTGCAAGCCCCTTCGCGGCCTTGAGTCGAAGAGGTTCAGGGACCGGAAATGCGGCTTGGCGCGCTCGTCTGATATGCGCATAACGAGCGCATGAGCATCATCTACATCGACGCGGACGCCTGTCCGGTGAAGGACGAGACCCTGAAGGTCGCCGAGCGCCATGGCCTGGAGGTGGTCATCGTCTCCAACGGAGGCATCCGTCCGAGCCGCGATCCGATGGTGAAGACGGTCGTCGTCCCGGAAGGGGCTGACGCGGCCGACATGTGGATCGCCGAGCGGATCGGGCCCGGCGATGTCTGCGTCACCGGCGACATTCCGCTGGCCGCCCGCTGCCTGGAGGCCGGTGCCCAGGCGATCCGCCACAACGGTGAGGCGTTCACCCAGGCCAACATCGGCAACATGCTCGGCATGCGTGACCTGATGGCCGACCTGCGCGCGGCCAATCCGCTCGCGGCAGGCGGCGGACCGAAGCCGTTCTCCCGCGCCGATCGCTCGCGCTTTCTCCAGTCCCTCGACCAGATGGTGCGCCGCGCCATGCGTTCCTGACGAACTGGGCGCCCCCCTTCCTTCGAACGAATGCGGTCGCCCGATGTTGGTGACGAAATCGAAGGAGGCGCAGATGTTCTTTCAGTCCGGACCTGACATCGCTCATACGCTGGTCGTCGGCGCACTGGCCTATCTCGCGCTGGTCGCAATGCTGCGCCTGTCCGGTAAGCGCACGCTGGCGAAGATGAACGCCTTCGATTTCGTGGTGACGGTCGCGCTCGGGTCGACCCTCGCCACGGTCCTGCTGTCCACCGACGTGAGCCTTTTGCGCGGCAGCATCGCGATCGGGCTTCTCGTTCTTCTTCAGTTCGTCGTCGCAAGCCTCTCGACCCGGTCGGAAGCGTTCCAGGCGGTCGTCAAGTCGCGGCCGCGTCTCCTGCTTGAGGCTGGCGTCATGGACCGCGCGGCGATGCGCGAGGAGCGGGTCGCCACCGAAGAGATGCTTGCGGCGGTCCGCGGAGGCGGATATGCGCGGCTGGAAGACGTGGGCTACGTGGTGCTGGAGACCGATGGGTCGTTCTCCGTGCTGCCGGAGGGGAATGCGCCTCCGACCGCCCTCGCCAATGTCACAGGGAAGGGCGCTCAATGATCGACAGCGCAGCAGATCTTCCGATCGGTGCGGAAGTCCCCGGCTGGACCGAACGGCCGCGGCCGCCTCGCACGCCGCTCGATGGGCGGACGTGCCGACTGGAGCCGCTCGATCCGGTTCGTCATGCCGCCGACCTCTATGCCGCCTTTTGCGAGGATGCCGACGGGGTGCTGTGGACCTATCTGCCCTACGGGCCCTTCGCGAGCGAGGAAGCCTATGTCGATTGGGCAAAGACCGCGGCGCTTGCCGAAAGCGACGTGTATTTCGCAATTATCGACCGGGAGAGCGGCCGGGCCGTCGGGGTCTCTGGCTATCTGCGCGTCGATCCGGCCAACGGATCGATCGAGGTCGGCAACATCGCCTATGCGCCCGCCCTGCAGCGATCCGTGGCCGGGACCGAAGCCCAATATCTCCTCATGCGCCGCGCTTTCGACGAGCTCGGCTATCGGCGCTATGAATGGAAATGCAACGCGCTGAACGCGCCGTCGAAGCGGGCGGCGGAACGCTACGGCTTTTCCTACGAGGGCACGTTCCGCCAGGCCTCCGTGGCGAAGGGGCGCAACCGCGACACCGCGTGGTTCTCCATTCTGGATTCCGAGTGGCCGGCGGTCCGTGCCGGGTTCGAAGCCTGGCTGGATCCGGTCAATTTCAAGGAGGGGATCCAGATCGGCCGGCTGTCTCAGCTGATCGAAGCCAACCGGTGATTTCCGGCTCGAAGGACGGTTCGATCGGCTTCACCGGCGTGCGTCTTCGGCTATTCTCGCCGTCACAACAGGCTTCGCACCGCGCGCGTGCGATGAAAGCCGAGGGATGGAGAGATGCCTATGGATGCCCGCGCCACCGATCTTCCCCGTTTCGAGCCGCGCAATCCCGACTATGAGCGGCTGATCCGGGACTCCTTCTACAAGCAGGGGCTCATGCGCACGCTCGGGGCCGAAATCGCGGACATCGTGCCCGGCGCGGTCGATCTTCGCCTTCCCGCCTCCGACGGGGTCACCCAGCAGCATGGCTATATTCATGCCGGCGCCACGACGGCGCTTGCCGACACCGCCGCCGGCTGCGCGGCGCTGACCCTGTTTCCGGCGGGCACCGGCGTTCTCACCAGCGAGTTCAAGGTCAACCTTCTGAACCCGGCCGTGGGCGACGTGGTCGTGGCGGAAGGCCGCGTGATCAAGTCCGGCCGACGACTCACCATCTGCAAAGCCGACGTCTATGGCGAACGGAACAACGCCTCTGTTCACATTCTGACCGGGCTGTTCACAATGGTCTGCGTGGAAAATCTCGAAGGCTGAGGCACATCGAGCCTAGTCCTCGCTCCGGCCGCTTTCCTCACGGTCGCCGGCGTAGCTGTGGGCGAGATCGAAAGGCGGCAGCCATGCCTCGCGGCGGACGGTCCAGCTTTCGTAGCTCGGAACGAAGCGGTCGGGTGCGTCGAAGGTGCCCAGATAGACCTCGATCTCGTCGCCGCTTCTGGCAAAGACGGACGATCCGCAGGTCGGGCAGAAGTGCCGCCCGGCGTAGCTGTGCGTCTGGCCCTCGATCGTGACCGCCGTCTCCGGAAACACCGCGGCGGCATAGAAGAGCGCGCCGTGGTGCTTGCGGCAGTCGAGGCAGTGGCAGAGCCCGACCCGGTACGGTCGTCCCGCCGCCGCCAGTCGGACCCGGCCGCAGAGGCAGCCGCCGCTGTGATGTTCCATGCCGGACCTCCTGACCGCTCGAACACCCGATTCAAATGGACCGGGCAGGCGGCCGATGGCAATCGCCGGGATGGGGCGTCGGTGTGTGTCGGTCTCAGGCGGAGAAAGGGCCGCCGGCCGGTTCGGTCCGGGGCGAGGCGATGCCGACGTGATGGAAGCCCACCACGTCCGGCACCCCGCGAAGCGATCCCTGTTCCACGCAGTCGATCTCGAAACCGGCCCGGGTGAGGAGACAGACCGGATCCCGGTCGAGCCGGCATCCGCACGCAAGCGGTTGCCAGAGCGGCGTCAGGCGTTCCTGCAGGCGCGCGGTCGATGGTTTGGTTGAGCGGCCGTGCTCGCAGAACAGCAGTCGTCCGCCGGGCTTCAGGATCCGTTTGGCTTCCAGGAGGGCCGCCTTCACGTCCGGGATCGAGCAGAGCGTGTAGGTCACGACCACGGTGTCCGCGACGCCTGTGTCCAGGGACAGCGCCTCGGCGGATTCCTCCACAATGTCGAGGGAAAGGCCGTCGGCGGCGGCCGTCAGCCGGTCCGGGTCGCAGAACCCGTCCTTCGGGTTGACGGCAATCAGCCGGCTGACCCGAGATCGATCGTAGAAGGGAAGATTGGCGCCCGCGCCGACGCCGAGCTCGACGACGGTTCCGGCGGCCTTGGGCACGATGCGCCTGCGCTGCTCCGCCAGAAGCGACGTTCCGCAGGCAATCCGGACGAGGTGGGGACCGATGCTGCGTTGATAGAATCCCATGCGCTTGGTCCTTGGGGTCGGGCGCCCGGAGCGAGTCGGCACCCGCTTATCGCCGCTCGCTCCGGGTGATGGTCGTCTTGCCGACGTCCTGGAAATCGGTATCCGCCCGCGAAGATCAACGCCGAACCGTGCGAAGCGTGATCGGCATCACACTTTTTCACGGGACCGGAACCGCCTTGCCTAGGAGGAAGGGGGAGCGGCATGGTGGGGGAAACGGAACCGGGTCAGCGAGCCGGTTCGCGATTGCGAGGAAACAGGCACCATGCGCAACGACCTGCCCGTCTTCGATTTCGGTCTCGGCGAGACCGCCGACATGCTGCGCGACACCGTGCGGTCGTTCTCTGACGATCGCATCGCGCCGCTTGCCGCGGACATCGATCGGACCAACGAGTTTCCCCGCCATCTCTGGCCGGAGATGGGCGCCCTCGGACTGCACGGGATCACCGTGGAGGAGGAGTTCGGCGGCTCCGGGCTCGGCTATCTGGAACACTGCGTGGCGATGGAAGAGGTCAGCCGGGGCTCGGCGTCGGTGGGGCTTTCCTATGGCGCCCATTCCAATCTGTGCGTGAACCAGATCCGCCGGAACGGGACCCAGGCCCAGAAGGAGCGCTACCTGCCCAAGCTGATTTCCGGCGAGCATGTGGGCGCGCTCGCAATGTCGGAGCCGGGTGCAGGCTCGGACGTGGTGTCGATGCGCACCCGCGCCGACAAACGCGGCGACCGCTACGTGCTCAACGGCTCCAAGATGTGGATCACCAACGGCCCGCTCGCCGACACGCTGGTCGTCTACGCCAAGACCGACCCGGATGCGGGGCCGCGCGGCATCACCGCGTTTCTGATCGAAAAGGGAATGCCCGGCTTCAAGCCGGCCCAGAAGCTCGACAAGCTCGGCATGCGCGGGTCCGACACGTCGGAGCTGGTCTTCGAGAATTGCGAGGTTCCCGAGGAAAACGTCCTTGGGGCGGAGGGGAAGGGCGTCAACGTGCTGATGTCCGGCCTCGACTACGAGCGGGTGGTGCTGGCGGCCGGTCCGCTCGGCATCATGCAGGCCGCCCTCGATGCCGTGGTGCCGTACCTGCACGAACGCGAGCAGTTCGGCCGGCCGATCGGCGAGTTCCAGCTCATGCAGGGCAAGCTCGCCGACATGTACGTCGCCCTCAACGCCTGCCGGTCTTATGTCTACGCCGTTGCGAAGGCCTGCGACGCGGGCAGGACGACGCGCGAGGACGCGGCCGGTGCGATCCTCTATGCCGCAGAGCAGGCGACGAAGGTCGCGCTCGACGCGATCCAGTGTCTCGGCGGCAACGGCTACATCAACGACTATCCGACCGGCCGGCTCCTGCGCGACGCCAAGCTCTACGAGATCGGCGCCGGCACCAGCGAGATCCGCCGGATGCTGATCGGGCGGGAGCTGTTCACCAAGACCGGCTGATTCAAGTCGATATGCTAACCGCGCCCCGTCTCGAACGCGGCCCGCAGCCGGTGGGCGGCGGCGCGCGGATCGGACGCTTCGGACAGCGCGCTGACGACCGAGATGCCCTCCACGCCGGTCGTAGCGACGTCCGCGGCGTTGGTCTCGGTGATGCCGCCGATGGCGACCATCCGCACTGGGCTCAGCCGGCAGGCGTGCCGCGTGCCCTCTATCGCGAGCGCGTCCCCGGCGTCGCCCTTGGTCGTGGTCGCGGCGAACGGCCCGATCCCGACATAGTCGACGGCGGCCGGGTCGATCGCCGCCATTTCCTCCGGGGTGACGGAAGACAGACCGATGATCGCGTCCGGTCCGAGGATCGCCCGCGCCGCCGCGGCGGGCAGGTCGCTTTGGCCCACGTGAACACCGTCGGCACCGGCGGCGTGGGCCACGTCGATCCGGTCGTTGACGATCAGCGGCACGCCGGTTCCGGCAAGCACCGCCTTGAGCGCCAGCGCCTCTTCCAGAAGCTGGCGTCCGTGGGCCTCCGGCTTGCGGAGCTGGACCATCGTCACGCCGCCGGCGACCGCCGCCCGGGTGATGTCCACCGTCTGCTCGATCGGCTGGCGGTGGTCGGTCACGAAGTAGAGGGTCAGATCGAACGGGACGGGCATCGGGTCAGACCTCCGATATG